>JAJYPK010000063.1 GCA_021795465.1 Bacillota bacterium | reverse complement strand
GCATCGAGCCTATTATGTCGGGAGTGTCGGTGGAGCCTCTCTGGAGACGGTGAAACGCTGCGTCGAAGCCCAAGGCACGAAAGAAAAACCCCGAAAGGCGGCCAAAAGGCCGCCGCCCGCTTGACCCCCTCCTGTCCTGTGGCCTAGGAAGGGGAATGCGCGAGCATTACGTTCAAGGGGGACCTCAATTTCAGGCGCTCGACGAAGTCCGGATTAGCCAACGCCCAAACTCCCACTGGCGCCATATCCGCCATCCCTGCATCAATGTCGTCGGCAATGGTTTCCAACGGACGTCCTGCTCGATTCACGAATAAAGTATGGGGCCACATCTGTCGAATTTCTTTGAGAAATCCGGTCGGTCGGTCAGCCCCATAAAGCACATGCAAATACAAAAGATTAAGTTTCGCCAGTTCGGGAATCAGGGCACGATACACATCTTCACCATGGGGTCCTTCATCCAACCCTGCCAACGTGCTTCCGGGCGAAATGCGAAATCCAGTACGGTCGGCACCAATTTCTTGGACTACCGCGCGAGCGACCTCAATGCCAAATCATCCGGTTGATGCCCTCCCATCGCTCGATTCGTCTCGGCCGGTGATACCCCAAATATCTGGTAGAACGACCACTGGATAGTCGACAAGTTAAAATACAGTCGCCCGTAAAATGATCGAGCCCATCGAACGCTGTCCGGCACGAGTAAGCCACCAGCGTGGCAAAGGCTCGCCGAAGTTTTCTCTAAACCGTGCCGGATGACGGTTGCGCTTAATGGCGACAACACTATAGCGCTTCTTTTCCAGCGATAGCAAGACTGTCCAATGACGGCGAGGGATGGACGCATTACAATGGGTAGAGATTGATAAATCATGGATTCCGATTGGCATGGAACCGCCCAAGATATGGCATATGCGCCCATCCTGGTCCGCCGAAAAAAATTGGAAAATCACAGGAAATGGAGTGTACCAACACATGACCCTTTCACCCGAAGAGAAACTCGAACTCATTCTCGCCTCCTTTCGCGGAGAAGTTTCGATAGCCGACCTCTGCCGCCGGGCTCAAGTGCCCGAGTCCTCAACCTAGAAACCCACGCCCCTCAATATCCGTTCCCTGGTTGGGATCGACAAGATTTGGATAACCTACCCCATATTGGGATGGCATAGGGGGGCGATCGGCTTGTGGCCACAAATTCCCATGGTGGCCCAGGGCCATTCAGGGCCGTTAGTCATCTTAACCGTGCTGGCGATCATCACTGGAGTCCTCGGACTGTTCGGATTGTGGTTAATGCGATATATTCACCTAGACCATGATGAACACGACCCTTCCGCATAAGATAATGCAACCATATCCCCCGCTCGGGACGCCTTCTTACGTGAGTTCGTCTCCCATGTCATGGACAAAGAGGATACAATAGGTCTATCCACCCCGTATCTGGAGGTCCTTTCGTGAACCTGGTATTAGCGTTTGACCTTGGAACCACCCATATAAAATGGATTGTCCTTGACCCTGAGTCAGGTCAACGCATCTGGAGTGGGCAAAGCGTGGCAGGAACGACTACCGATGGCCTACGTTCCGAGCAAGATCCCGATCTAATTTGGAACCAGGTCAAGATGGTCATGACAGAAGTGCATCAATATGGGCGCCTTACCCGAATTAGCTTCTCGGCCGCCATGCATAGTTTTCTGGTCGTGGACCCTGACGGTAGACCCATGACCGCGAGTTGGACCTGGATGGATAAACGCGGCCAAGCGACCGCAAAATCCCTGAGATGTAGTGAACTCGGCATGCTGCTCCGCCAAAATAGTGGCGTACCGATTCATCCCATGTCTCCTCTCGTCAAGTGGCTTTACATAAGGTCTCATTTTCCGTCATGTCGCCCCGTAGCACTTAAAGATTATCTGGTGTTTCGCCTGACGGATCAGTGGGCCACGGACTATTCCACGGCAGCCACCAGCGGATTTTTGGGGGTCGATGGCACCTGGTTACCCGAGGCTTTAGAAATATCTGCTCTCAAGCCCGAAGAAATGCCCACCCTCTATGATATGGCGTGGTCACTCCCGTTGGCCGATGAGCGAGCTGAGGTGGTACTCGGGGGCAACGACGGAGCGACGTCGCATATCCACCTCCGAATCCCCCCCGATGGTCGACAGGCGGTGCTTGCTATGGGCACCAGCGGAGCACTTCGCACCACATTGAAGAATCCCGCATACAGCGACGAGCTCTTTAGCTATACGATGGGCCCCGAGCGGGGGCACCTAGTCGGATCCGCGTTTTCCAACGTAGGCAATGTGTTAGCCTGGCTCTCTGGGGTCTTCAAACTGACCATAGACGAGGTGATTAGCGACGGCATCACCGCAATTAGGCATCAAAAGCCGCTGCCGTTGGCACTCCCCTACTGGTTTGGCGAGCGCTCTCCTTGGTGGCGCGAAGACCTAGCCGGGGCTTGGCTCGGTGTAGAACCTCGGCACGGCCGCAGCGAACTCATTGGGTCCGTGCTACTCTCGGTGTCGGCATCTTTTTGGCATGGTCTCTCGACCCTGGACAATCTGGAATCCCGGATTTCCGAGCTCCGAGGAGGATCGGGGCTCCTGGAAAACCCGGTCTTGGCACAGTGGATGGCCGATGTCTTGGGGCGTCGACTCGTCCTACAAGACACCGGTGATGCATCCCTTTGGGGAGCTTTGGACTTAGCTGGCCATTACCCCTTAGCCAGGGATTCCTCTGGACCCCATTTCGATCCCCGTGATTCATCTATTCAAACGCGAGTAAAAGATGCCTGGCACCAGATTCACGACGCCATGCAGAATCCGTTGCGTTAACTCCTGTCTCGATCCCCGTGCGCAATTAGGTGGCTGTCTTGGCGATGCACACCGAAAAAGCATTGTTCAACGCACCAAGGCACACTCTTTTCGGCCTATGTCTACCCTGTTATACTGAGTCTTAATATCCATGGCCTCGGGCGCTCTGACGCCCCTATCTATCACCCGGAAGGACGGTGCCGCTTTTGGCCCCACGTACGCTGTATCAGAAAATTTGGGAGGAACACGGCGTCACCCCCATTGATGACCAACGTCAACTCCTTTACATCGACCTGCACCTCATCCATGAAGTGACCTCCCCCCAGGCCTTCGAGGGTTTGCGACTCAATCATCGGACGGTTCGTAGGCCCGATCGTAGTTTTGCGGTGATGGACCATAATGTCCCCACCGGAGATCGGACGATGCCCATTGACGACCCCGTCGCTCGACGGCAAATCGAGTTGCTCGAAGAAAATTGTCATGCGTTTGGCATTCCTCTCTTGAACTTGCACCACCCCGAGCAGGGCATTGTTCATATTGTTGGCCCTGAGCAGGGACTCACTCAACCTGGCATGACGGTGGTATGTGGAGATAGTCACACGTCCACACACGGGGCTTTTGGCACCTTAGCCTTTGGCATCGGAACGAGTGAAGTCGAACACGTGCTCGCTACCCAGTGCCTGGTGCAAGCCGAATCCAAAACTATGGAAGTTAAATTTATCGGGCCGCGCCCACTCGGCATTACGCCCAAGGACATGATTATGGCCCTCATTGGTCAGATCGGGATTGCAGGGGCTACAGGCCACGTCATCGAATACACGGGTGATGCCGTGAGCGATTTAACCATGGAAGAGCGCATGACGCTCTGTAACATGTCTATCGAAGCCGGGGCGCGGGCGGGGATGGTGTCGCCCGACATGACCACGGTTAATTATTTAAGGGGACGACGTTTCGCACCCGAGGGTCCGGATTTCGATCGCGCTGCGATGGGGTGGCTTGCCTACGCGACCGATTCTGGTGCCGTATTCGATCGGACAGTGGTCGTGGATCTTACGCAAATGGCTCCGATGGTCACTTGGGGAACCAACCCCGGCATGGTAACCTCCATTGATGGTCGTGTTCCCGACCCCGCATCAGCTACCGACCCCGCCCAAAGGCAAGCCTGGCAATTGGCTCTGGACTATATGGGTTTGACGCCAGGCACAGCGATCCAGGACATTCCCATCGACCGGGTGTTTATTGGCTCGTGTACCAACGGTCGCCTCGAAGACTTGATCCGAGCGGCGCGCCTGGTTAGAGAGCGCCGTGTTGCCCCAACCGTACGCGCCATGGTCGTACCCGGATCTGGCCTGGTGAAACGGGAAGCCGAACTTTTGGGCCTTGACCGCGTGTTTTTGGATGCCGGATTTGAATGGCGCGAACCGGGTTGTAGCATGTGCCTGGGCATGAACGAAGATGTCCTAGAACCCGGTGAACGCTCAGCGTCTACCTCTAACCGTAATTTTGAAGGACGCCAGGGTCGGGGAGGACGCACCCATCTCGTGAGCCCGGAAATGGCTGCCGCAGCAGCACTTTATGGGCATTTCGTGGATACGCGCCCGTTACTTCACGAGGAGGAATCCGTCTAATGAGAGCTCTTACTGTACATCGCGGCAAAGTCGTACCGATGGACCGTGCCAATGTGGACACCGATCAGATTATTCCCAAACAGTTTTTAAAACGCGTGGAACGATCTGGCTTCGGTCAATTTCTGTTTTATGATTGGCGTTTTGACGAGGACGGCGTCGAACGACCCGACTTCGTGTTAAATAAACCGGCATTTCGGAACGCCAGCATCCTGGTCGCCGGGCCCAACTTCGGCTGTGGCTCCTCGCGAGAGCATGCGCCGTGGGCCCTTCAAGACTGGGGGCTTAAGGCCCTTATCGCCCCGTCTTTTGCCGACATCTTTTACAACAACTGCCTTAAAAATGGCCTCTTACCCATCACCGTGCCCGAGGACATCGTGCATCGTATTCTCATCGAATCTCAAGATGAGGCAGGACTTGAACTGACGGTTAATGTGAAAACACGATCCGTCATATTCAATGACGGAACCGAAGTCGCGTTTCCATTAGACACCTATTCTCAAGAGAGTCTTTTGCAAGGACTAGACGAAATTGGACGTACGCTGCGGGCAGAAGCCGAAATAATGCGCTTTGAGGGCCAGGAGGTTAACCGCATTAACACCCGTAGCTAAGACGGGAGCACAATGCGGATTCCCACCTTGACGTGAACCGTCATGCGGCGAAATCGCTCGAACCAGTTCTGGCGCCATGCTGTCCATCTCTGAGGATAACGCGCACGGGCTAACGCCCCAATCCCGAAAGGATCCGCCGGCATGGCCTGGAGGTGGTGCATGAGATCCACCACCTCGTGGACCACCTGTTGCCCGGCCAAACCCTCCAGAGTTTCGTCGGTATGAGTCGCCGTGACATTTCCCATGGACATCTCAATCACCTTGGCATGCCCAGTCAGGCTGACGTCCAATGTCTCGGGATGGACCAACTTGTAGTGCGTCGCAGCATGCATCACCCGCAACACCACCGTCTGACCCGGTTTAGGATGCACCGTAATCAAAAGGCCCTCCTCACCCCGCAAGATGGTATCTAAGACGGCCGTCATGTGCGGGTCGAGAGCCCCAACCAGGCGTCCATGAGCGACCAACGCACTCCCTCGAAAGACGATCTTTTGCCCCTCTGTGGACACGATCGGAAGCAGCGCCGCCGCCTCTACATCCCATAGAGACCGATAAAGTTTCCACATCGGAGTGGCGACAATTTCTGGATGCGCCTTGGCCGCAAACGTTTCAGCTTGCTCGAGTTGCTGATACGCGGACCCCGCGCTGGTCTTAGGGACCGTCCGCAGTTCCCCGGCCGCGCTCTTAGAAGCGACCAAGGCATACGCCAAAATCCGGGTTTGTTCCCCGCGCATTAAGTAGGACATTTCCCGATAAAGCCCTTGGCGCAGGAGCGCCCGATTAAAGAGTAAAACGCCGAGGTCCGTCACATCGATATACCCAGGAGAGGACAGTTGCATGCGGGAAAACGCGGCACCAACGGTATGGCCCACGCCGGTATAATAGACCTCCGAAGGGCCGGCGCTTTGGCCGGGCGCAGGCACACTAGCCGCTGGTGACGCCAAGGGATTCACCTCTTCCCCGGTCACTTGGATGAGCCCCCCCTTGGCCTTATCGAACGCCAACGCAAACAGCATCGTGCGGTTGTCTATGGACCGCGCCGAGCCACATCCCGCTAGAGTAACCAGCCCAAGGAGCATCATCACGCCAGTCCTAAGACGGTGATGCATGAGGGGTCCTCCCGTCGTGACGGTGTTTCGCCAGAAAGTACATTGGGATGGATGTCAGCACCATCCAGATTAATCCGAATGTGGTGAGCACCCCATCCACCACAATGATTTGACGAAATTGGGCGACGGTAGGGAGCGCTTGGTTGATCATCCAAGCCAGTGCCATCGAAATGGCCAGTATGTAACCCCGAGTTCGGGACCAACCAAAAATTTCAGACACCGCCCGGGCGCTACCCCAAAAGGCAAAAGCTGCGGCTCCCACAAACAGCACAACCCAAACCGCCACCATCGGATAGGCCAGTTGTTGGATAAACAGGATAGCCGTGGCCGCCGCGTTAAAGAACGTCAAAGCGGGCAGTGGCGTTATCTCGGCGGTGGCAGGACCCAGAGTACCTAACGGTCCTGCCACTACCACCAATAACGCCAACGTTCCCACTAAAAAAGCCCATGCCACTCCAGACTTCAGTTGGCGCATCACATCGACATAAGGGAGCAGCATGGGAAGAGCTAAAACCCCGCTAAAAGACAGGGGTAATTCCAACACTCCCATGAGGTCTAAATGGTCCGGCATCCACCACCAGGGCGCTAGATAGACGAATTTTGAGTTTTCAAAAGCGATCGCGTACAGCCCCAGTATCAGGGGCAAGCCAATCAGGATGGTGACCACTTCAACGTAGCGGCTAACACCCTTCACCCCTAAATAGGCGATATACCAAGCGGTCATTAAGCCGACGAGGAAAATGGCACTGATGGCCGTATGAGGGAGCAGAGATTCTGTCGTAAGGACGGCCAATTCGCGTACCATAATTACCGCGGAAAGCCAAAGCGGCCCCACCAGCGGCACCAAAAAGAGCGTGCCGGCCATCCGCCCCCATCGGCCAATCATGGCACCCATGAAGGTCCCTGGCGAAAAACCTGAGATCAATGCCAACCATAGCCACACCAGGCCGTAGGTCGCCCCATCTCCACCGACGATAGTAAGCCACCAACCCCGGGTTCCCATCCGATAAATCAAGTGGGGGTAGTAATAACTACCGGCCACCAACGGCACCAACATGAGCAGGAGGGCAATCTGCAGGGGTGATAGTCGGACTTTCATTCCACGACCTTGCGCGGACGCCATCGAGGGGGTAAGATGAAGGTCGCATCGAGCGCTTCGCGCCACTGGAACGGAGCGATGGGACTGAAGTAGGGAGTCCCGGCCGATTCTAAATTAGCCAGGTACGCCAATTCCAGCGCCGTCGCAATCATCAACCCATAAAATCCTAAAAATCCCGCCCAAATTAAAAACCAGTACTTATTTAACCGTTCGAAGGTTGAGATGCTCGGTTCGGCTGCCGTAAACTGAGTAATAGCTGCGAGAGCACCGACCACCAGCATGACCTCACTGGCCAAATGCGTTTTGGTCAACACGTCACCAATGATAATACCGCCCACGATGGGGACCGCATTTCCCACGACTTTCGGCGAACGGATCGTGGCCTCAATGAGAATATCCGTCAAGACCAACACCAAGATGGCCTCGACCAACGGAGAGTATGGGACTAAGGCGCGTGCCGAGGCCATCACCAGTTCGAACGGCGGGGTCAGGATGCCAGGGTTAAAGCTGGCCACCACCACATAGAGAGCCGGGGCTAAGGCGGCAATGTGATCCGCCACTAACCGTAAGATTCGCACCCCCGCAGCGGGGATCCAGGGCACATACCGATCTTCCATGGCCTGAAAAAAATCCACATAGACAGAAGGCAAGATTATGACAAAAGGGGATGTGTCCACCACTAGCACCACGCGGCCATCAAAGAGCGCCATCGTCGCGCGATCGGGTCGCTCTGTCGAAATGGCCAGGGGAAACGCGTGGAGCCACCCCGGATTCATCAGCTGTGCCAATTGTCCACTGTCGGTAATGGCGTCCACGTGAATTTCCTTCACGGCTAATTCAATTTGGGCTAACACGGCGGGTTTTACGCGCGACCCGATACTGCACACACCCACCCGGGTTTGCGTTCCGGTGCCGACCTGGTAGATTTTTACCCTAAATGCCGAATCATGTACCCGACGCCGCAACAGCGCTACCGACGTGTCAATGTTTTCATTAAAAGCATCTAGCGGGCCCCTCAGGATGTTTTCCACCGAGGTCTTCCCGACCGGTCGGTCTTTGGGTCCAGCGGTGGCGATCAGATACGCCATATCGACCCCTTCGATAAAGAGGCCCGATTGACCTGATGAAATGGCATAGGCCACTTGAGCTAAATCCATGCTCGGGATGACTGCCGTTGCGGTCAGCAAGTTTTGAAGGGTCTCCGTTAACTGGGCAGCACTGCCCTCGTGAAGAACCTTTTCGATGACATCGCCCCCGCGCGACAAGGGATTCAATAATACCGCTACGACCTCTGAATTCGAAGCCATCCCCGTGATGGTCACAATCCGCGCCTTGGTTCCCTGCGGAAAGAACCATGGGCGACTGCTGACGTCATCGCTAAGCCCTACACTATTCATTAAAGCATGATAGAGGGTGTCGAGTTCCGGCACTTGATTTTTGACCCAGGCCATCTGGGGACCGTGGATGATGCCGATGAGATCCTGCACACCTGCCTGAACGGTCTCGCAATCCAATTCCAGCTCGTGTAACAACACGTTCTTCTCTTTATCCGAAAGCTCCCTGTTAAAGGGATTTTTTGGCTTCATAAAGCCTAGTGTGATCCGTTAACTCCCCAATTATCCCCCTTCTAACGGCTGATCTAACATCGACTCTGGCAGCCGATCTCGGCCGATGTAGAGGGCCCCCAAAATCAGGAGGGAGCCTAGAACAAACGCCCCGTTGACCCGGTTATGGGTGATCATTACGGATAGCAACACGCCGATCACGGGTTGGAGATAAAGAAACAAGGCGACCAACGAGACGGGTACCCGATGCACCGCGAACATCCACAAAAAATAGGCCAAGGCCGTCGCTAAGACGGATAAGTACAGTAGGGCCCACAATTCACCGTGCACCCAGGTGTACGGTGTTCGGGCCCCGGTTACAAGCCAAATAGGAACACTCCCGATGAACCCTCCCAGCAACGTCGCCGCCGTTGCCGTCGAGGGTCCGACCGCTTGGGACAGTCGCGCAGAAAAGACATTATACACTGCAAAACAGCCAATCGCTCCGAGTAATAACGCATCCCCATAGGCATACCCGAGATGCCCAATGACGGGAAATCCGGCCACCGCCCAGGCCCCTAGCACCGCCATCGCTAAAGCCACTTTACGCCCCCGTCCAAAGACCTCGTGGAGCCACAAGGCCGCAATTACCGCAGTCACTAACGGTTCCAAGGCAATCGATATGGCCGCGAGCGCTGGCGTCGATAAATAGAGGCCCAACGATTGCAAATAGACTGGAATCGAAAACCCCATGACCCCTAGTCCCAATGCCGCTAGTGCCGTTTTTAGACTCCAGCGCTTCTCATGGTTCCCCCTCAGAAAGGGCAGCAATGCCAAAGCTCCCACTCCAAGACGCACCATCGTCAGAAACTCAGGAGTCATTCCCCTAAGGGCAATCCCCGTGGCAGGGTAGGTTCCCGCCCATATGAGATTCATCGCGACCAGGATCCCAATATTCCACGTTCTCTTTGTCACTGACCCGCCCCTACTCCGTATAACTTCCGGTTAACTTTGTCATATCAAGCATTCATTAGTCAATTACGGCACATTTGACTATCATAGACGTGTAAACCTGGCCTTTGGCAGGGAAATATTTTTCTTCAGTTGGACACCCTTGTCATTGACGCATAAGGAGATGAAGAAAGTGGCCACGTATCCAATGCCCCCGCGTTGGGAAAGTTTTTATGGGCCTAACGCCGGATATCTTATGGAGCTTTACGAGCAATACTTGAATGACCCCAAAACACTGGACCCGGAGGTCCGCCGTGTCTTTGAGGAAATGGGAGCGCCCCCATTGGAAGCCTCCTCCAGTATCAACGCGGCTTCCTCGACACTTGATTCGCCACGCCTCGACCTCATTAGTCAAGCAACGGACTTTTTACGCAACATCCGCGCCTACGGGCATCTCTCCGCTAAAATTCACCCCTTAGACGCCACTCCTGCTTTGGTACCCTTGTTGCGTCCCGAAACATATGGACTGAGCGCAACGGAACTCCAAAGTATCCCCGCCACGTTGGTATGGGCTGAGGCGCCGCCCGAGGTCCATACGGCGTGGGATGCCATCACCCAATTAACGCGACTCTATACCGGAACCACCGCCTATGAGTTTCGCCAAGTACAAGATCTCGAAGAACGCAACTGGCTCGACCAGTACGTGGAAAATAGTCGATTTCGGTCCCAGATGACGTCATCCGACCAGCGACAACTGCTCTTGCGATTAATCTCCGTGGAACAGTTCGAACGATTTCTCCACACCACATTTCCCGGCCAAAAACGTTTTTCCATCGAAGGTACCGACGCTTTAGTGCCTATGCTCGACACCCTGACCCATCTGTCAGCTCAGGCCGGGACGCTGGAAGTCACCATTGGCATGGCACACCGAGGACGCCTAAACGTTTTAGCCCATAACCTAGGAAAACCGTATAAAGACATCTTCTCGGAATTTCACACGGCTCCCAATAAGGACCTGGTGCCTAGTGAAGGGTCGAGCGGCATTAACTTTGGATGGACCGGCGATGTGAAGTACCATTTAGGTGCCCAAAAAACGGTCCAGGACAGCAGCACAGTCGCCGTCAAACTTACGCTGGCGAATAACCCAAGCCATCTGGAGTTTGTCAATCCGGTTGTCGAAGGATTTGCCCGGGCCGCACAGGACGTCCGCACTCAACCCGGTGCCCCTACGCAAGACGAAGACCAAGCATTGGCTATCCTGATTCACGGCGATGCGGCCTTCCCGGGAGAAGGCATTGTCGCCGAGACTTTAAATTTGTCGCGACTCGCTGGATATTACACCGGGGGAACCATTCACATCATCGCCAACAATCACTTAGGATTTACCACGGAGTCCCGGGACGGGCGATCGACGCTATACGCGAGCGACCTCGCCAAAGGATTTGAAATCCCTATCGTGCATGTCAATGCCGATGATGCCGAGGCCTCTATAGCCGCGGCGGAGATGGCTTACGCCTATCGTCAAAAGTATCACAAAGACTTCCTCATTGATGTAGTCGGGTATCGGCGTTGGGGACACAACGAAGGCGACGATCCCAGTATCACCCAACCTCTCATGTACTCCGAAGTCGGGGATCACCCCACGGTTGCCACCCTCTATGCGGAGAAATTGGTGAAAAAGGGCGTTATCGCTTCACCCCAAGTCGACGAAATGATCCAACATAAACAAGAGCAGTTGCGACAAATTTATGCCGAAACGGCAGCGGATCCTTCGCGACCCAGCTTAGCCGCCCATGCCACGGAACCGGAATCCATCGAAGTTCCTATGGTCAGGGCCGACATTTTACGTCAGATTAATGAAGAACTCTTGAATTGGCCTCCGGATGTCACGGTCAATCCCAAGCTCCAAAAAATTTTGCTACGTCGCAAGGATACCATGGATGTGGCGGGTGGAATTGACTGGGCTCACGCCGAAGCCTTGGCCTTTTCTACGATTTTGTCCGATGGGATTCCGATCCGGCTGACGGGACAAGATAGTGAGCGCGGAACCTTCAGCCAACGTCATTTGGTACTCCATGACATGCACACCGGGGCTACCTATACGGCACTACAGCACCTTTCCACCGCAGCGGCATCGTTTGCCGTTCATAACAGCCCACTGTCCGAAGGGGCTGTGCTGGGCTTTGAATATGGATACAGCGTCCAAGCGCCCGAAACCTTAGTGATGTGGGAAGCACAGTATGGAGATTTTGCCAACTCAGGGCAAGTCCTTATTGATCAATTCATTGCCCCCGGACGCGCTAAGTGGCGTCAATCCTCGTCGCTGGTAATGCTGTTGCCCCATGGCTATGAAGGCCAAGGACCGGAGCACTCCAGTGCACGACTCGAACGATATTTGCAACTCTCGGGAGAAGAAAATTGGCGTGTCACCAACCCCACCACGGCAGCGCAATACTATCACCTGTTGCGCTCGCAAGCGCAAAGACTTGGGGTTAAACCACGCCCCTTGGTAGTCATGGCCCCCAAGAGTCTTCTTCGTAATCCTTTGGCATTTTCTAGTCTTAATGACTTAGTCAGTGGGACGTTTTCCGAAGTACTCTATACACCGATGGCAAATCCCGGCAAGGTTACGCGTTTGCTCCTCTGTAGTGGGAAGGTCGCCGTGGAACTTGAAGCCTTCTTAAAGCAGAATTCGGAGGCCGACACCAGTTGGATTCAGATAGCCCGAATCGAGCAATTGTTTCCCTTTCCGGTGGCGCAGTTGGAGAATCTCATCGCCACATTACCCGCACTCCAAGAAATTGTCTGGATGCAAGAAGAACCGCAGAACATGGGAGCCTGGTGGTATGTGAAACCAAGCTTAGACGATCTCAGAAAGGGCCACTTGGTGTCATATATTGGTCGACCGCCCCATGCAAGTCCGGCTGAAGGGCAAAGCCACATCCATGCTCAGGAACAACGGCGCATCCTCACCAGCGCTGTATCTCAAATCGAGGAGGGAGCACGTTGAGTACAATCATCGTCCCAGAACTAGGAGAATCCGTGACGGAGGCCACCGTGGGCAATTGGTTAAAGAAAGTAGGAGACGCGGTAGCTGCTGGAGAAGCCCTGGTTGAACTAGAAACAGACAAAGTCAATTTAGAAATCACGGCGAATGAAAGCGGCCAATTGACGTCAATCAATCATGAAAGCGGATCGGTGGTGAATGTCGGTGACGTGTTAGCGGAGGTTTCTGCCCTATCGGGGGGGGCGAGCAAAAGCGCGGCCGTTCCCGCAACACCGGACCTCCCAAAGGCCCCGGCCGCGCCTCCCAGTGATCCCCCCGAAGTCCGTGCCACACCAGACGTCCGTCGTCTGGCACGCGCTCAAGGCGTCAATTTAGAGGAAATTCCCAGTCCCCAAAAGGGTCGCATCACCCGGGAGGATGTCACCTCTTATGTCGCATCCAATCAACCCGAGACCCCTTCCCCATCAACGGGACAACAAGCGGTTGGCGTGCTGACCAAACCCACCAATTCGCCCCTTGGCAGCGAGCGGCCGCTCGAGCGGGTACGCATGTCTAGACGGCGCATCACGATTGCCCGACGCTTGGTTGATGCGCAACACACTGCGGCCATGTTGACCACCTTCAATGAGGTGGACATGTCCGCCATTTTAGACGTTCGACGGCGCCGTAAAGACCGTTTTTATGACAAGCACGGAATACGCCTCGGCTTTATGTCCTTCTTTACCAAAGCCGCAATCGCCGCCTTAAAGGCCTACCCTCGCCTCAACGCGGAAATCGAGGGCGACGAAATGCTTCTCAAGCACTTCTATGACATCGGGGTGGCGGTGTCGACCGAAGGTGGCTTAGTCGTACCGGTAGTCAAGAACGCGGATCGACTGAACTTTGCTGAATTAGAAAAACACATCAGCGCGCTGGCACTAAAGGCACGCCAAAACACCTTGAGTCTGGATGAGCTCCAAGGGGGTAGCTTTACCATTACCAACGGCGGCGTTTTTGGCTCTCTCCTCTCTACCCCAATCTTGAATGCCCCCCAGGTCGGCATTTTGGGAATGCACAAAATCGAAGAACGCCCGATAGCGATGAATGGCCAGGTTGTTGTGCGACCGATGATGTACCTCGCGCTGTCCTATGATCATCGCATCGTCGATGGTAGTGAGGCTGTCCGCTTCTTAGTCACCATTAAGGAGCTTTTAGAAGACCCGGAGTCCTTGCTGTTAGAAGGCTAAGCAACACTGGCTCTCGTACACTGAAGCCGCCCTCCTGGGGGCGGCTTCAGATCTTTGAAAGCCATGAACATCGTCGACCTGCCGCATCGCTTCAATCGTGTCAGCTTAACCGTCTCGTGAACAGCGTACAGAAGATCTTTGGGACCATGATCGATTCGATGAGTCACGAGTATTGGTGAGTGGCATCAAAGCGATTTAGGCTCCAATTGGGCCCGAAATCGTTCGAAAATACCGAATATTTTGCAACCAAAAGTCACCAGGACAACCTGCTACTAATGCAACACCCCGACCACCAGTGCCATTCCTACCCCCGCACTCATCAGGGTAACGCTTTGACTAAGCCATCCGCGCCAGTCGTGTTGGTCGTCCGCCCGACTATTTAACGAGCCTAATACTAAGCCAAGCAACATGAGGGCGCCAATCATCGCGACTAAGAATCCCACGAGGAGCAAGACTGCCGATGCGGGATGTTGTTGTTGGTTTATCATTAAAAGAAAAATGGCCAAGTCCCCGGGGGCAATCGCCAACCCTAACACGAACCCTAAAAGCCATGACGAATGCGGCGATCCAATCCATTGGCTAATAAGGTCGCTGGTGCGACTTGGAGTTTTAGGGTGGTGCTTACCGCGCCAGACGAGCCAAGCCACCATCAACAACCAAGCTCCCGCGATCCGGCTCATAAGGTTCGCCACACCCAGGGGAATGGTATGCAGAACCAGAAGCACCAAACCGGCAATCAAGACCATTCCCACGCTATGCCCAATTCCAATCCGCCAAGCGTAGCGTAGTGCCAAAAAACCATTAGCTCGACTTTTTTCCACATAGGCCCCGACGGCCGCCATATGGTCGGGAGCCAAGGCATGTCGAAGTCCAAGAATTACCGCAACTCCAAATAGAGCCCATGTCATCCTACAGACCCCCCTAAGTAGACCCCGATATTGTCTAATGGAGTGTATGCGTGACGTATCTTGACCTAGTCGGCTTAACAGGGAATTTAGACTCGGCAATGACAGATCGGTTGATCGAGAATCCAGAAAGATCGTCTAGGCTTGTTTTTGCAAAATCATCGCTTGGAAATGGAGCACGGGGTCTCCGTAGTCGAGTGCCTTAAAGGTGCGAATGGTAAACCACGGGCGGACGGCTCTTTGGATGGCATCGTCGGTGTAAAACGAGAAAAACCGTGGAGGATCGTACTGGTCAGCTTCCCAGATTCCTTCGGAGTCCTGCCCGCCATATGATCCCAAGTAAAATAGGCCACCTCGGTTGAGCACCGCATGAATTCCCTCTAAAACGAGGGCGAAATCCACCTTAGGTACATGCAAGAGGCAATTTAGTGCCCACACCGCATCAAAACTTTCGGGGGCGAAATCCAACGCGAAGAAATCCTTTTGATACGCCGTCAAGTGTTTAGCCCGACACCATTGCACCATGGCGGCTGAGGCGTCGGTGGCAATCACCGCGAAGCCCTGATCGGCAAAAAATTTACTGTCGTGCCCAACTCCCGCCCCAATTTCCAACAGAGTGCCACACGTCTGGTTCCTAAGATACCTCAAAAATCGTTGTCGTTCCCTAACCTTCCAAAGATCTTTCAGCTGGCTTTCCCGTTCCTCGGCCCTTAAGTCATAGGCCTTTTGCAATCGCATCAAATGTTCCTGATGATCCACATTCCTGCCTCGCTTTCACAATTGTTGCCCCCTTAAAAACCATCAAGGGACCATCGCTACGCTTCCCCTTATACAAAAGGTCTCGAGATTCGGAAGTGCCCTTCCGCTCGAGACCTCGCATCGTACTTCGTCGATATGATCCCTTTCCTTTTTTGGGCTTCACGACTTTCGTCCTGGGGTCTACCCCGCGCCAGGTATTGCGACCAGGCATTTTTACCCCACCCTTAATCTTGTCGCTGGTTTTCATGCGAAGACCTCCTCCTAAATACTCCCTTTAGTATAGGCCATCCATGCCACCGAACCAATAGAGCGATTAAGAAACAAAGTGGCTCCGCCTTTCACCATGGCCAACGTGGCGTCCAAGGAGCCGGTACGAGTTGTCGCTCAACTGGGCCGTTTGATGAAATAAGCACTCATCCCCAATCCCACGATGGCGTAAATCCCCATAGCTAACCACCATCGCAGAAGCGGATGTAGGGCTTGCGAAAACATCAAGCCCCGGAGAATGTCTAATGCCCCGGTTGAAGGCAAAATCCATAGAGAAATAGCCCAAGGGCCCATGACATTGAGCGGAACCATCCCTAAAAAGAGGATCCCCATCATTACCAAATTGCCGAATAATCCCGCCAAGCCCTCGTCGGGCGCCAACAGTCCCATAATCGTACCGAGCGATCCCATGGTTACGCCCGCTAAAAGCAATAAGGGAACAATAAGCCATGAAAAGTGTATAGGAACCTGATCCAGGTAACGTCCTTCGAAAGCAATAAGAACGATGCCGGGCCACGCAAAAAAGCTATAGGCTGTGGTTAGGGCAATGACCAACACTTCCAAAGAGATAGGCATCACCCGGTAGTGGTCCAATGCCCGGCTGACTTTGAGCCAGGCCACATATTGGGATAACATGACAATGCTGGCGATGGATTGCGACAAAAGCATCGCCCCGGATACGATCTGAGCACGTTGGGGCTCGGGCATTGCCGGATTAGTCAGGTTAAGCAGTAATACAATGCCGGCTGGCATCACAGCGCTTACCACAACGTAAGGCCGCCAATGGCGTCTGAGTCTGGCTAATTGCATACGCATCAACACCCGGAACATCATTCCCAATGATGCGTGCGATGAATTCATGGGAGCTTTCCCTCCTCGGATGCACTCTGATCCGCCAACCATCCCTGGCGCAGGGCAAGATAGGTGTCCTCCAAAGTAGGTTCATTCACTTCTACGCTACTAATCAGGCCCGTATCCGCGAGCCACAGCGCCAATAGGTTTAAGGCTTTACCGCGTGGAGCCGTAAATTGCGCCGTCAGTCCATTCCATGTGAAGTGGCCTCCATGTAACTCGTGAAGGCGGATGAGTTCTTGTTTTACACGGGGAAGCTCGGGAGAGGCTCCCGAGAAGCACACGGTAACCTTCAAAAACCCTCCGGCCTCCTGGCGCAGGGACAACGGAGTGCTGTCGTGGCGAATGTGACCATGATGCATGATCAGCACCCGGTCCAGCACTCGCTCAGCTTCCAGCATATTGTGCGACACGAGAAGAATGATGCGTTCAGGATGCCGTAGATTTGCAATAACTTCCCAGATACGATGGCGCATCAAAGGATCTAATTCGTTGGTCGGCTCATCTAGGGCAATAATGGGCGTAGGTGCCACGACAACACTGGCAATCCCTACTAATCGGTGTTCGCCTCCCGACAATTGACTCACTTGACGGCGTCTGATCGGACTTAAATCCAACATTTCCAGTAAGGATTGCGCCTGAATTTGGGCGTGAGACCATGTTTGTCCTCGTAATAGCGCACTGGACCGAATGGCTTCTTCAACGGTTAAGTCGCCTAAAGCTAAGGGATGTTGGGGCAGATAGGCGATGAAGTCTTTCACCCAGCGTCTTCCCGCGATGACCGTGCGGCCATTGACAGCAATGTGCCCGGAAGTGGGACGGCTTAGTCCGACCAATTGCCTTAGTAGCGTGGTTTTCCCGGCCCCGTTAGGCCCCAGTAAACCCACGATCGTACCGGGTTCGAACTGCAAGGTGATGTCAGAATTTGCCCAGGTTGAACCGAACCGTTTCGAGATATGTTCGAATTTAAGACGAATCGGAGACATCACAGTTCCCCCATGACTTTGCTTGTTGCCTTACTGTTGAAAATCCTCCGGACCATTCTTCGAAAGAAGCATATCAGGTTTCGTGCCAACTCAGGCGTGACCTGGATCACCGATCATAGAGAGAACCATGAGCCCTTGTTTGACTTTCAGTCAACCCCAATTCCAACGAAATCCGGAACTATCTACACCGTTAGCAGGGATGCCATCTCCTTATGGTGAAATCCCATGCAGGGACTAGTCCTTCCTGTCTCCACCATACCGCTTTGGAATCCTTACGGTTCTCTACGGAGCATCGGTGCTGTTTTTCCTTGGATATTTAGGGAGTCTTTGGGCGCCCTTGGCCCGACCTTTTCTCCGCGCATCGGCGTGCAGTAGCGCATTTTGGGCATCATTCGCCTTGTTACTAATGGCCCATTCCGTCATGACTGCCCAATATTGGGACCGATGGCACCTCCCACTCCTAGGGCTCATGGAAATGGGTTTCTTGGATAGCATCCTCACTATAATGGGTGGCCGCCGCCCCCCCTTAATTACCGC
>JAJYPK010000062.1 GCA_021795465.1 Bacillota bacterium | reverse complement strand
GACCGTCTCGGCCAACCAGCCTCCGAGTACGATGCCGCAAAGCGTTCCCAGCGAGGTGATTACAAGCCAAGCTGAACGTACACGACCCAACACGCTGTTGTCCGTATGCTCTTGCCGTAGGCTGTCGATCCCCACTAGGATCAGCGTGTCTCCTGCATCGCCCACGATCTGCTGCCCCAGTACAAAGAGAACCAAGAGCCATAGTGGACCGAAGGCCACGGGCAACAACGCGGTGCCGATGGTTGCCACGATGGTTCCCGCGATCAAAGCCTGGGCGTGACCGAACCGGAATACGATGCGGTCGGTAAAGCCTGCGGTGGCGAACGAACCCAGTCCTCCCGCGGCATAGAGAAGACCCTGCACCACCGGGGGGAGATGTAAACTTCGGCTGACGTATAGCAGATAGACTGCCGACGATAGTCCGAAGAACAGATTGTTTACGGCATCCAGTCCGGCGATGCGGCGCAACAGAGGGTGCTGCCACAGCACGCGCATGCCGTGCCAGAGATCCGAACGCGGGGGTAAAGCCTCCCTAGTCGCCCCGGTGCCCTCGGCTGACGGCTTTGCCTCTGGATGCCGAATGGCCCATAGACTTAAGGCGGAGACCACAAAAGACAGCGCATCGACCGAAAAGGTGAGCGCACCGCCCAAGGTATCGAATAATACGCCGGCCAGGCCAAACCCGGTCACCTCGGCGACGGAACTCAGTCCGGCGATGCGGCCATTTGCCTCAACCAGTTGGTCGGTCGGCACCAGCGTCGGCAGATAGGCGTCATAGGCACTTTCGAACAGGATTTCCGACATGGACAACAACACGACCAGGCCGATCACCAGGCCTAGGGTGAGCTGGTGCAGCAAGAACAATAGAGGGATCAATCCCAGAAGCACCGCACGCAGACTGTCCGTCATGATCATGATGACACGCCGCCGCCATCGGTCTGCAACGACACCCGCCACGAGCCCCACGACCATCGCCGGTACCACTTCGGCGATGCGGACCCAGGCGACCTCCATGGGGGTGGCTGCCAAGGTGTAAATGACAAAGAAGGGCAACACTAACCGGCTGATTAATGAGCCAAACAGGGATACCCCTTGCCCCGCCCACAGCTTGCGAAAATCGCGATTACGCAACACCGTAGATGACAATCTGGATCGCTCCGTTCGTTCGAGGCGCCGCCCGGGCAGTTTGACCGTAAAGACTCATCGGAAAATCTGGCCATGTGAGCTGAGACCCACCGGTCCCCGGTAAGTCAGGATTAGGTACACATCACCCCAAGGGTGCACATATCGCATCCGTGACGGATCCTCGATGAATTTGGTAGGGGCTTTATGAACGCCCGTTGATGAGCGAACTGCAGACTGGCAAGATCCAAACAACTCCTTACTCTCAGTGCGCTAATTGTATCGTTGCTCCCGTCTGAATTCAAGGTGCATTCGGAGAAGATGCGATGGTCTTCCGTGCGGGAAGCCAGGTTTTAAACATTTTGTTCGGGGCTTGACAAGATAAAAGGCCTCCTTGGGTTCTTGAGACTCTAAGAAGTGGCGGCGCGATGAACCAGGAAGGTGGCGACAGGATGATCGTTTGCATAGATATGATGAGACTTGGATAAGCCTATGAAAACGGTAGAGATGGCATTATCTGCGATGGAGAAGATAACCCTTTATTCAGATGGTTCAGAAGTGATATAGCACACTCAGAGAACACGGATTACTGTGGTCCAGTTTTACGAATCCAGCGGGTATGGTTTGGTTCCGTGGCTCATGTGAGCTTCTGAAAGAAGCTCCACTAGAGGCTTAACGGGGCTACCCTGGTTGATTCTTCTTTTCGTGGAGACAACCCAAGGTCACGCTAGGAGATCGCCCGCCCTGGAAACGCGTCAACAGTTATAGGTGCTCAACCATGATTTCGTACACTCAATGAACTTTCGTGCCGCGGGGGACAGGGATTTTAGGGAACGTGCTGCGATTGCAATGGTTCGAGACGGGCTATCTTGAAGGCGCACTGTACAGACCGGATTGCGAATGTTGGACAGGATCATTTCTGGCAGTATGCTGATGCCAAGTCCTTTTCGTACCATGGCTACGATGGCGTAGTCATCATCGAGCGCGAACTTGACGTTGGGCTTCACGTGGTATTGCTTGAAGATTTTCCGGATATCGTTGTCCGATCCAGCTTTGGGCACGATGAATAATTCATGCTCAATTTGTGTAAATTCTGCCGTGTCCATTTGGTGTAGTGGGTGGTTGTCTGGAACGATGCACAGCATGCGATCGTGATAGAGCGGAACGGTTTCCAACGATTCGGATGTCGGCAGACTGAGAAATCCGAAATCAATGGTGCCCTCGGCAATCCAATGCTCGATTTCCTCGTAGTTTCCCTCTTGCAAGCGGACTGCGATACCCGGGTGCTGATCGCTGAATTCCTGAATAATTCCTGGCAACCACAGCGTGGATACGCTGGTGAAAGTGCCAATACGGACGGTTCCGATCTCCAGACCATTGATTTCCGCGATTTCCTGTTTCATCCGCTCGTTCCATCGCAAGATCTCGCGCATATAGTTGAGAACGCGATCCCCATTCGTTGTCACGCTAATCCCCCCGCGGCCCCGAGACAGTAGCGAAAACCCATATTCGGTTTCTAGGCTGGCAATGGCATGACTGACCGCAGATTGGGTCAATCCGAGGAATTCTCCTGCACGTGTCAGACTTCCCTGTTCAATCACCGCCGTTAATATTTCGAACTTTGTTAGGCTCACCGAATTCACCTCGATACATCAATTTTGTTCATACATTGGATTATAAACATTCAATTCGCCGATTCAAAGATTTCTATATACTCGTAGCAGAAATGGAGTGGAGTGAGGGGGAGTTACCGGTGACCAATCAAATTAGGGCCGACGTTGGCATGCTGCTGGTTACCCTGCTTTGGGGTTCATCTTATTTATTCATGAAACTGGGTCTGATCGATATGCACCCACTGAATCTCATCGCCTTGCGGTTCGGCATCGCGTTTCTGGTGGCGGGTACGGTCTTTTTTCGAAGGCTTTTCCGGGTGGATAAGGCTACCCTGGGGCGTGGCATCATTCTCGGCATTATTTTGTTCTCTGTCTTTGTGGCCATTACCTATGGGGTTCAACATACCTCGGCACCCCATGCCGGATTCTTGGTCAGCCTGGCCGTGGTATTTGTACCCATTCTGGCATCTACCGTGAGGAAACAAAAAATTCAACGGAACATCCTGGTCGCCATCGGTATCGCCATCCTAGGCGTGGGATTGCTCACCTTAAATAACCATTTGACCGTCAATCTCGGGGATGTCTTATGCATTGGCGGCGCGTTTTTGTATGCCATCCACATCATCGTGACGGATGCGTTTGTGAAACGCGGAGATCCCATCACTATGGGGACCATTCAACTGGGGATTGCCGGATTCCTCGGGCTCAGTGTCAGCGTGTTTTCGGGTCAGGTTCAGTTGCCGCATACGGGAAACGCTTGGATTGCCGTATTGACCCTAAGCGTCTTATGTAGCGCCTTTGGATTCATCGTTCAGACGGTGACACAAAAGCACACCCTACCGACTCATACCGGTCTCATTTTTTCACTGGAACCCGTGTTCACCGTGATTTTTGCCTACGTTTTTGCCGGGGAGACACTCTCATCGAGAGGCGTGGTAGGCGCTTGCTTGGTGTTGCTGAGCATCGTATTCGCAGAATTCGGCTCCCAAAATTTTGTCGTCCGCGGTCTCCATCGCCACGGGAATGCGTCTTAGAAAAGCGCGGTTTGTCATACGGGTGAAGCGCTCCGGTGTTTACTGGCGTTGGCCCGGGGATTTTCCTATGGTCAAATCTCGATCAAATTCTCACTTCGCTCCTAATCGTTGGTCGCTGGGGACAAGAGTAGGGAGAGCATTCTAATTTCTTTCAGGCAATTGGACTGTTGTCGCTAAACGAACGGCGCAATTTTGGAAGATCATAACCCATGATATGGGTACTTTTTCGTGGAATGGACCGATGTGTTTGGAAGTAGCAGGAATTTCACGATGTATGTCGAATATATGGAGTGCTTGTGTGGCAATTCCGTAAGTTCTGCTAGTGTCATCCGGTGTTCCCACAGGCATTTGGGCAATCACACCCGTTGTTGACAGGACGAATCGGGATTGAGCACGGTACACAGGCGACGGACGTTGATTCATTACGCAGTGCGGTTTCGGCGTGCGAGAAATACCATTTTCTTCAATACGCCTGGATTGCATTTAGCACCAGAGCACTTCTGCAATCTTAGGACAAAAAAGCACAGACGAATTGAAGCTAGCGCATATGATGTATCACGGGACCCATCTGGGCCCGGCTGGACTGCATCGTCATGATTCTAACCGAATTCCTGGTTGTGTAGCCGATTTTAGGACGAGGGATCGTAGGATGCATGACGGGTGTAGTGGTGTGAATATAGAAGGGAGGTTCGAATTTGGCAGTTAGTGGCTTTAAACGTGAGTTGGGACTTATCGATTTAACGTTCGCGTCGTTGGGCGGAATCATCGGATCTGGGTGGATTTTTGCGTCTCTGAACGCTGCGGGAGCCGCAGGTCCTGCCTCGATGATTTCGTGGGTTATCGGCGGCATTGCCGTTTTTCTCATTGGGCTAGTTTATATGGAACTTGGTGCCATGTTGCCCGAAACTGGAGGTATTGCCCGTTATCCTCAATACTCACATGGTTCGTTGGTCAGTTGGCTCATGGGCTGGGCCGCATGGCTCACTTATGTCACGGTCGCGCCGGCGGAGGCCCTGGCCATCACGCAGGTTTTGAGCGGCAGCATCAATGGGCTGTACACGTCGGCAGGTGTGGTGACATTTACCGGGTTTTTGGTGGCAGCGGCTTTCACGGTGTTGTTTTTCGTCATTAACTACTTTGGGATCCGGTGGTTTCGCTATGTCAACACAACCTTGACGTGGGTGAAACTTGTCGTTCCGGCTGGTACAGCGTTGATTCTTATCTTCGCGGTAGCGCACTTTGGGAACTTAAGCAACGTTAAGACGGGCGGCTTCATGCCGTTTCATCTCTCGGGCGCCTTGACGGCGGTCGGTACCTCCGGGATTCTATTTTCGCTCTTGGGATTTCGGCAGGCGATTGACCTTGCCGGTGAGGCCAAGAATCCGCAACGTGACGTTCCACGGGCGGTCATACTGGCGTTGGTGATCGGTCTTATCGTTTATCTCCTTCTGCAGATGTCGTTACTGGTCGGTGTGCCAACCCATGATCTTCTCAAATATGGCTGGGCCAACCTCCACAAGGACACCTTGTTTGGGAGCTTGCCTTTTGCGGGAATCGCCAGTGTGGCCGGACTGGGATGGCTGGCGGCGTTGCTTAACTTCGACGGCGTGGTGTCTCCTGGCGGTACCGGCGTTGTCTACACCGCTAGCACCAGCCGGTTAGTCTTCGCTTTATCAGAAAATGGGTACTTGCCGCCGGGGCTTCAGAAGTTGCACGCACGGTTCGCGGTACCGACTGCCGCCTTATGGGTAAACCTGGCGGCCGGAATAATTTCCATCGGACCGTTTCCTGCGTGGAGCAAGATTATCGGCTTTGTTTCGATTACTGGCTTCTTCGCCTACGCGATCGGTCCAATCGCTTTGATGGTGCTCCGGCGGACGGCATCGCATCTGCCGCGTCCGATTAAACTCGGTAATGCCGGATTAGTGTCACTGTTGGCGTTTGTCATCGGGAGCTTGATTATCTACTGGGCCAGTTGGACCTATAACGTTTGGGCCCTTGGAGCTATCGCCATTGGCGCGGTCATTTATCTTGTGATGTACATGGTCGGTGGCAAAACTGCTCAAGAAGTCAAGTCAGGGATCTGGCTGGTTGGGTATTTAGTGGCTATGGGATTAATTTCCTATCTGGGGTCCAGTACCTTTGCAGGAAAAAACGTTCTGCCCGCCCCCTGGGATACCATCGCAATTGTCATTGTATCGGTGATATTTTACTATTGGGGAATTGCGAGTGGAATTGAAACTGAGGCGGTTCGTGAGATGACCTCCGCATCGGAAGCAACGCCGTCCGCTTGAGACGACGAGATTCGCTAAAGGCGCCGGAGCCATGAGGTTCCGGCGCCTTTTTTACGCGGCCACGTATAGCCACGGGACTTGGCGACACCGGCGGGAGGCAGCGTGTCCGTGAAAGGATGTGAAGTTTTGTACACTATTGGCGATGCCATTCTGGTCGATACGACCTTAGAACAATTGGCGGAACGATTTATGCCTTTGTGGGATTTGTACTATTTTGAGGACGACCATATCTATCGGTACTTGCTGGATGCGGGAATCCCTGTCTACACGCGAGCCGAATTTTCGCGCAGTTTTCCTCGGTTTTCGTTGGATTACGGTGCACTCTACCAGATGTTCGATTTGTCTATCCCAGACGTGCCGTGGGTCACTCTCTTGCGCACCGCGCAGTGGTGGGCTCTCGGATCGAAACTCCAAGTGGAGTTGATGGAGTATCAAATTCGGTGCGGGCGAGGGAACATCTATGAGGGGAGCTGGTTTTCGAAGGATGATTGCCCGGTGAATAACACCGTTACGGTCAATGGCCGTTGGTGCTATCTTCTTACTGCCGAGGATTGGCAAGCCAAAGGCACCGACGACCGGAAGCAGTGGGTATTGAAGTGGTTGGTACAGTGGCACACGGGCGCACCGCTTTCGATACGAGTAGGCTCGATAGGTGGCTTCGAGCGTGTGCCGTATCGTCTGATCCACGAGTATGCCGGGACATTTGCCCATCAAAGTGGTCCCAATTGTTTTGCCGCGGCCATAGCCATGGTGGTCGGAGGGTCCGGCGTCGACTATTATCCCCAAAGCCGAGATCTCATAACGCAGTGGTTGCACCAAGAACCGTTTTTTCGTTTGCTCGATGCCCAACGGTATCAGAAGGTTATCGAATTGCGAACGATCGACCCCGTGATGGTTCAACCTGCCGACGTTTTAATTTGGTGCACCAGCGATGGGGCAGCTAAACACGCAGCATTTGCCATCACCCCTGACGCGGTGTTTCAGAAAGAAGGCCAGGGGTGGGAAAGCCCATGGTTGCTTGTCCAACTAAATCGCGTGAGGTACAACGAGTATCTGAAATCTGGTGGGCATGTTGCCGTGTACCGTCGCCAATGAATCGCGGATCCATCATCCACGCGTTACGGAGGTTTTTCAGAGCGAGTCCATCGTGTGTATACTCAGCTAAAAAGGGGCAAACCGTTGGGACTTTCGCGAGAGATTGTAGCACCATCACGTCGAGATAGGGAACGTGGTCAAGCAGGATGACGGATTCAAAGTCGATCCCGGCTGATACAGTACCGTTGCTAATGACCTTTTCTCGGTACCCATGGAATCGATCCTATGGCACAATCGGTGAGACCGTACCCGTCGATAAGCGAGCCGGCACCCTGTCAAACCACTGGTTAAAAGCTCACCTCACCCATCGGGAAAGGAAATGGTGTCCTTGTCCACAGTATGCCAACCACCAAAGGGTATCGGCCGTTGGTACCTGACTATGTGAGATCGTGGCATTGCCGACGATCCATGTCCATTTTAGAACTGCCGGCGGATTTGATTGCCAGATTGAATCAAATGGGAAGGGTATCACGGTGGCAGACCAGACGCGAATTTCGATTTCCCAGGGCATTGTCCTCTATACGAGACACAGCCTCTCGTTAACCCCGATCATCGGACATCATCTCCAGCAATTCCACATTCGGGGGCCAGTACCACGAGGCTCGCGCCTAGGATGTGGGGTTTGTCCAAACCCATGTCCGCGACGTTAATGCCGTCGTTAGCGATTCCAGTTCTCGCATCGCTCTTTTTTCCCTCATTGACCACCTAGCGGTGTTGTGCGGCCCATTTCCGGTACGGTGGAGTCCTTAGACCTCGATCACGAAGGAAAACGCCCCACCCGTTGTAATGGCGGTGGGATCCTCGGTGGACGCAATGGGAATCCCGGTCTCTTCAAAGTCAATGATTCGGTGACGACCCGGTTTCTTACCGGGGGCGCGCGGGTATGTCCATTCCTTGACAATAGTAGTGGGATGCCAATACATAGCCCGCACCTGGCCTACCAATGGCGGAATCTCCATCTCGGCATGGTCCCAATACCACAAGCGACCGCGCCACGCTACCGTAGATCCCGGGGACGATGCACCCGATGCAATCATCACTCCGACATGGAACACACCTGCGTCAATGACAAAAAAGTGCTGATGCGTAACGGAGGGAGGCACCCAGCAAGGGCCAATAATCTCGGTGATGTCGTGGTTCAGCACCTGGATTCCCGCGCTGGCATGTGTGAGCGAGGGAGCTCTGTCGGAATTGGCGTGTACCATCCATGTCACGGTGTCGCCCACGTCAACACGCGAGCCGCAACATATATAGGCGCCTCGATCCATCCAGATGGGAATGTTCACCGTGATCACCTCGTCAGCCCGTTTGATCTGATGATACCACGGTCGTGTGGGATGGTTTTCACTCTTTTGGAGAGTATGGATTGCATCCAACCCAACGCATCCGGTGGGGCCGGGTCCTCTTTCGAATCGACGCTAATCCAAGATGGCGCCGTGAGCGTCGATTGTCGCGTCGCTCCGGATGCTATAGAGGGAGTACCGTAGCCCACCATGAGGGGGTGCGGGTTTCTTGTTGTCATCGTCCAACCCACAAAGCACTGCACTGGCCGCACGACTCACGTCGCAACACTCCCCGAGGCGTTTTGTCGGGTTAAACCACATAATTTAAAGGAGGTCCATAGCCGAAGGATTTCTTAGGATCTCGTGTGATTCTGTATAATGGTGGTAACAGGTTGCTAAAATGCGTAAGGAGATACACATGAATAATTATTGGTTGCTGTTGAATCCACTTCGTGACAAGGAACCACCCTACCAGGAAGCCGACCGTAAACGGAAACGCTCAGGATGGTGGTGTCTCGCGGCGGGACTAACGGTCTTTGGCGTCTGGTTCGGCTGGATGTCGTATACGACGCATCTAAAGGCGATCATTACTCGAGAAGTCTCGGCGGATGTACACCAAGCCCTCCCCTACGCATTGGACGCGGTTAAACCATCGTCCTATCTCGCAGTAAGCTCTGCCCAACGGACACGGTGGGTAGCCCAGTTTGGCTTTTTTAATCGGCAAGGTACCGAGAACGCCTTTCACCTCGAATCCGCCTTCACCCAGGCGTGGAGCACCGATACCGCGCTTCCTTTGTCGCAAATATCCACATTTCTTGTGAATCAGGAATACCGGACCTTGTGGGTCACCGTCGGTGTCCGGTATGCCGAAGTTTTAGGGTTGTCGGGCCACACCCTGGTTACCGTCAAACTGACTATCCCTGCCAAATCGTCCAGATAGTGACGCGTCATGATACCGAATGTCAATAATATCGCACGATGGCGGTCCGTAGGGGGGGAACGTAACCAACCCGTGTCGTCATGGATAAGCCTCGATTGCCCTGGTTCTAGCCTTGAGCCAAAGTCCCAGTTGCTGTCATGTGCGAACCCTTCGCCCGTGTAAAGCGAAGGGTCATTCATGGAACCAGGGATCGGTATGTGGCCGTGCGCCGGGGATCCCCCAGGAAGGCCGGGTTGTCGGATAATTGGTCCACACTGCCGACGAAGCCGAAGTGTTCATAGAGGGTGCGGTCTGGACTCGGTGTCAACGTCGACCAGAGGGCTTCAGCAATCCGTTCGGCATGGATGACGGCATAGGGTCGCTGATGAAATAGCGACACGCTTGTGGGGACAGGTTCTACGAGTGCCAGCTGGTTAAATCGTTCAACGACTATCGTGTAAGCTTGGTGCAGTGCCGCTTGTCTCCGAACCCAAACCGAATCTTCGAGTACCTTGGTGAGAAGTGGGGCCAATTCTGGATAGATCGCCAAATGTGAAAAGGCCGTCCCGAGCCATTTGCTGTAGGGACTGTATCGGCGCTCGATCAGAAAGGCCAAGCGCACGAGATCACGCACCAAGTGGGCGGCCACCAGGTGTTCGCCGAGGGTATCGTGCAACTCGTGGCAACGACCCCAAAACGGATCTTCTTCCGCCAGTCGCATCCATTGAACACTCAAGAGATAGCGCCATACGTCGTCGGGATAGTAGTGAAGCTTGCCCCGGGTGGCGGTCAGGGTGCCGAGACCGTCGTGAAAGACGGCACCCCCGGTGACTTCTAGGAGCTTCTGGCTACTGAAGGACAGCCAGTCGACCGGGTCCAGTGCCCCCGCCGGATCCCATCCCAGTGTTGCAGTGAAAAAGTGCCGCACGGTCCAGAAATCAATGTGGTGCGCGACGTCTCCCGGTATAGCCTCGACCGGAATTCGCACCCCGACACGGTCTTGAGGGCTAAAAGCAGTCGAGTATCCCATGAACGTGGGCGGGAGACGCTTTCGCAATTGTTCATCGAGGGCGACGCTTATGGCGTCGAACTCAGCGTCGTCCAAAAACACCAGAAGCCGCGGTCCCCACTCATGGTCGGTGGATCGTTCCGTGTCGCATCCCAGTGCGTCCGACCCGTATCCGATTAAGGCGGCGGCATACCGGACGGTGGGGAACTGTTCCGCAAGAATGGGACGAATGACCGATTGATAGTATTGTTGGTTCAAAGCCAGCCCGGGAACAAACGTCGGCATGGATTTTTAGCCCTTTCTTTACAGCGGTGAAATATATTTAAAACCAGCCTATCACACTCAGGGCCGAGAAAGCATGGTCTAGTCTACTGAAGGGACTCAACCCCCTAGCGTCACCGTGGGACTGTGAATGGCAATTCCCACGGACCGTTCTCCTGATTCCACCACGACACCTCAAGCACATACTGTCCGGGCGACAAAGGGTTCGACATCAGCGTTGTCCGCGTTCCTCCTCCGGAGGCCGAGAGGAGCGGAATCGTCTTGCCGGTTCCAATTCGGGTGATGGTGAATTGTGGCTTACGACCCTTGGCCTCTTTAGCGATGGCGGGTGTGATGTTTAGCGGCGTTGAGGAAGACAGGTGTAACACTGCGGCGCTGGGTGCCAAGAGGATGCGATTCAGTGAGAAAGTGACTCCGTGGGCATGGGTTTGACTGTGAACCGAGATCGTGCGGGAGGCCCGGGGAGGCGCCTGAATCCATCTCAACTGCCATGGTCCCGCGTAGACATTTTTTGCGGGATTTGTCATGGTTCCCAGATCTTGAATGGTCAGTGTGAGTCGAACCCCCGGCGTCCAAACCCAGGATGGCAACGCCGAAAAATCCACATATCCTTGGTGGGATTGGCTGTTCCAAGCGGCGGTGTTGGGAAACAAGGAGTTGCCGAACTGATCGCGCAGTGTAATCTGTTGCGGTAAGCTCAGGAGGCTTCCCTGCGTGGTTCGGAGAAACACTAGGGTCTGGGCCGAATCGGCATACGCTCCCATCACCTGCACGGTTATTCCATTGTGACGAGCGGTCACATCCAGTGGGGTAACTTTCTGAGAACCCACGAGGGCACTCAATCCGGGAAGGTCGAAGCTTTCGGCGAGGCGGTTTAAAATCGGGGTGTGACGGGTGGCGGCCCAGGCCAGTGCATCGGCGCGGGGTACCCAATGCAACACGACGCCAACCAGTCCACCCAATGCCACGAGTGCGGAAGCTGTACGGACCAGCGGTGAAAGACGGTGTGGTCGGCGTCTGTCTAAATGTCGATCTTGGGCGTTAGTCAGCCATTGCTCCACATGGGCTTCGACTTTTGGTAGTTGCCGATAATGCTTCCGGAGTCGGGATTCCAGCCCGGGGATCTGATCGTCATGGCGAGTCATGGTTGAGCCTCCTTCGTAAAACGTGAAGCGCACGGTAGATACGACTTTTCACAGTGGGCAGGGGAATTCCGGTATATGCGGCGATGGTGTCGAGCGACCAATCCATCCCATAGCGCCACGCCAACAGTTCCTGATCCCGCAGCGACAGATGGTCCAACATGTTGGCGACGTCAATGTGATCATCGATGCTCTCAAAGGGGTCCGGAGCGCTACTGGGAATGGACTGCGCGTCATCGATGTCGACGATCGAGGGTTGCCGCCTCTGACGCCGCCAATAGTCGATGCACCCTCGACGCACAATAGAAAGAAACCAAGCGCGGGGATTTTTCATGCGATCCAGGCGATGTTGATGCGCCCAGGCCTTGGTTACGGCCTCTTGCACGATGTCTTCCGCAACGGTTGGCTGCCCGATCCAATAGGTGGCTAACCGTAATGCATACGGCCCTACGTCATGAATCAAGTCCAGAAATGAGTTGGGATTGGGTTCCGGCATCTCGCCAGGTTCCCGCTTCATGGGCTTCCGCTCCCTTCTCCTTGATAGACGTTCCGCGCTTGAGAAAAGACGCGCCATGGCCGGAGTTCGTCCACAAAATTCTAAACGGTATCGCATGAGCGGATCCAGTCAAAAGAAACTCTTGGGCTCCTGCACCGCCTACAAAGCACTCCGCGATGACGTGTCCATTCTTCTCGAAGATTCGTGTAAACGATGCGGGACGAAATGCCAGCGACTTGCGCCAAGGCACAGAACACGCGGGTATAGCGCTTCCTTTCAGGTGATAGCAGAACCCTCCAATGACGGCGAGGAATGGACGAAAATGTGCCCGTCATGGTCTGTTACTTGCTGTCCTGACAGGATCGGCGTGCGTGGACTCATGGCTGGGGCACGCGGCATGGATCATCGAGTTGCTAGCGTAGCGGGTCGTTGTCGCCATTTTATTTGGCGTCCTTCAATCGTCGCGACACCACATTCGTTTGGGGTACGGTGGTTACGAAACAAAATAGTCCGTCCGTTTTCCCTTCGTCAAAATGCTTAGTCGGTGACGGGACCCTGAACCATCCATGGTCAGGGTCACCAAGTTACCTTCGAGACCTTTTCGCGGAGCAAAAACCCCATAGGTCCGACGATGCTTCTGTAGTTCGAGAGGCGCAACAAGAAAGGGATTGTAGGGGGAAAGTGCAGCGCTGATGAAGAAGTCAAACAATATGGCCCAGACTCTCGGGCATTGGGGATCGTCAGGGTGTTCTGATACTCGATTCTTCCACGTGTCGGGGAATTCGACAATGCGGTGCAATGTCTTTTGCATCTCGACCGCGAACTGACACCCAAAGCCTTAGCTTTGCTGGTTGTAATATGCCACTGCATTCTCCAACTCGACCATGGCAATCCGAAGGAATTTGACTCTCATCCGCTGGGTGACCGTTGAATCCGGCGAAAGACCGATTCGACCGGAGTGGCATCCATGTATCCTCGTTCAAATGCACGCAAGCGATCTTCCGCCTCGGTGCATGTTACTACCGTCCCTCATGGTGCTCATCGTCATTATACCAATTCGTGAACAAGTATCGTGGTACTCGGTCGCTGCCTCCAGAGCACGTTGATAAGGGTCCGGAGTCTAACGGACGTACGGGGTCGGGCCAATCGGGAACACCAGCCGGTGAGAGTGTTCATCTTCGGATGCATTAGGAGGACCTTGACCTGCATGCGTAGTATGGTAACCACCCGAAAAAAGGCAGCTTCGCCAGCCTTAGCTGGCGGCCCCGATCGTTCAAAATTTCGAAACCGTGGTCGGGTTTGGCGGGATACGTAATCGACGCGACGTGGCGTGGGTGCCATGGATTTTCTGGTATCATAATGGGGTCCCTCGGCGAGCTGTGTGCGATCTATGGATCTGCCCGCTTGGTGTTGATTTTCATTGTTGTGGGGGAAGAAGGAACCAGAGACACGGCGTATCCAAACCCGAGCAGCTTTTGGCACGGATATTAATCACGTGCTCAACGACATGTTGGAACACGAACATTGTCGAAGATTTAAGTCCTATGCGCGGCGACGTCAACGGGAAAAGACGTCGCGCAAGGTTTCGATGTGGATACGTAGCGCCCTTGCAGAACGATGAGATTTTTAAGGCGACGACGAGGGCTTCTCGTCGACAAGCGGTGGCGTCAGGGTATAGGAGTCAGGATTGTGCTCACTGCGGTTTCACGGCCAAAAACCACGGGACCATTCAGGTGCTTATTTTGTGGCACGGTCGATACGGCTGACGGCTATGCAGCGAGGCGATTTTAAGGCGGAGCGTGGATCCGGAGATCAGAGCAGAGATGACAAGAGGAGTCATTAAAAAGCGGGATCAGCGCAATGCCAAAATCGCGGGAGCAACCCAGGCACAGAACGTGAGGACTATCCCTGGTGCCAGTTGTCAAGCGGGTGGGTTGGTTCAGTCACTCGTCACCGCTAACGGCCAAACTGCAGCTTTGGGAAAAGACCGTGGTTCCGAAAACGGAGACCGAATAATAAGCGGAAAACGTGTCTGAGTAAGTTTGGGTAAGGTTTCTCTAACAGATAGTTGGGATCTCCTGTGACTAGGATGACAATGACATCATCATCGATGCGCTCACCACTGTGGTTTGTCGGCCATGGCGCGCGGTAATGACTCGGTTGTTATTGCATCCCGATCAAGGCTGTGTCAACCTCGTGCCACGGGGACTGCATTTCTCTACGACAGAACACGGGATTAGGAGGTCTCAGATGTCGTCATCCACTAAACCTGCTTTCGATACGAAGGGGCTACACCCTACCGTGAAGATGGCGGGACTGGTCAGTTTTTTTACCGACTTTTCCACGCAGATGGTCGGTCCTCTTTTGCCACTGTTTCTGACCAGCGTGTTGGGGGCCCCAGTGTGGGTATATGGCCTAATGGAGGGCGTAGGAGCGGGGATCGCGGGTGTGCTCAAGGTGTTTGCCGGATGGTTGTCGGATCGACTGGGTCATCGCAAGTGGTTGATGTTGGTCGGGTACACCATTTCAAACCTAACCAAGCCGGTTTTCGCCGTCACCGGCTCGTGGGGACCCGTCTTCGCCCTGCGTCAGGTGGAACGCGTCGGCAAGGGTGTTCGCACCGCCCCGCGAGACGCCTTGTTAGCGGACGTAACGACGGCGAGCGATCGCGGCCAATCGTTCGGATATCGGAGGGCTATGGATTCCCTAGGGGCGGCGTTGGGCCCGCTAGTTGCTACTGCCATCCTCTGGTGGTCGCATGATCGAATCCGCCTGGTCTTCGCTCTGACGATCATCCCTGGTCTCGCCGCAACCTTATTGCTCCTCCGGCTCCGGGAAACTCGGTCGGGGACTGAGACAGGGCCGCGACCACGACCCCGCCTCGGTCTTCGGCATTTACCCGCTCGGTTTCAGCGCTTCATGTTGGCCGCTGGGTTATTGGCTCTCGCGACCTTTTCCCAGGGCTTTTTGGTGCTCCGCGCCCGTTCGTTAGGAATGCCCGTGCTCGTCATCCCGGTGGCCTATTTTGTGATGAACGGGGTCGCTAGCGTCCTCTCGATGCCGAGCGGTCGTCTCGGGGATCGCATCGGTCACCGAACCATGCTGCTGGGAGGGTTCGCATTACTGGCCCTGACTTACGTGGGATTTTCCCTTGCCCCCGCCGCTGCCTGGATTTGGCCGTTAATGGCGCTGTATGGGGTGTTTATCGCGCTCGTCGATGGTAACCAGAAGGTGTATGCCACCGCACTGCTGCCCCAGACCGATCGTGGAACCGGACTGGGCACTTTTAATGCCTTGCTGGGCTTCGCAGAACTGGCCGCGTCGCTGGGTGGAGGACTCCTCTGGGCAGATGCGGGTCCAAAGCTTCCCTTCCTGGCCGGAGCCATTATCGCGGCCATCGCGTTTGTTGCGTTGTGGCTCTTGACCGATCGTTCAACTCAATTCTAGGCCGATCATGACCCTGACAATAATCAGGATCACGTAAGTTGTCACGAAGAACACGACCCGAGAACCCTCTTTTTAGGACCGGTGGTCGGCAGCAATGTCTAATTTCTTGAGCTGGCGGGTACGCCGTACCTGCCCCATCCCCGGAGAAAAATTGTGTTCGTGGAAAGTCTCGGTCGGAGCCAAGTCGCATGGCTTCGTTGTTGGTCCAACTATACCAAATGGATTACGTTGATCAGTGCCGGGGGGTGTTGTTAGGAACATTCTCGCAAATGACGGCGCAACACCTACAACAGACCATAGAAGAAGTGGTGCTTGATGTGACGCGAGATTACTCCATACCGATTGCGGTAACACCCGCACTCGGTCACGGTGCTGACGCGCATGGTCTTCCTATCGGCGCCAAGATATTGTTTCAATAGCTGTCAGTATAGTGCCTGACCGTGCGTGAAGGCGTTTGAGATAGAGATGAATTTGGGTCTTCGATTACATAGGGAAAACCGAGACACCGAAAAAAGTGCGAGAATGGATGTGTCGACTATGGAGATTGTCAAGCCTTCTAAGTTGTGGTTCGGCGATACCGTGGGTATCGTGTCCCCGGCGTCACCAATTGCTGCCTTTTGCCCGAGACGGTTAAAGCGTGGCATCGAGTGTCTTGAGGACATGGGTTTTCAGGTAATCCTGGGAGACCATGCGTCAAAACGCACCGGTCACACGGCAGGGACGATTGATGACAGGCTGTCAGATTTGCATGCTATGTATCGAAATCCTGACGTGAAGGCGATCATTCCGACCATTGGGGGCTACAACTCTAACCAGTTGCTGGAAGTACTCGATTATAAGCTGATTGCGGAGAATCCAAAAATACTATTGGGTTACAGCGATATCACGGCGTTGCAACTTGGGATTTTTTCGCAGACCGGTATGGTAACCTATATGGGCCCAGCCATTCTTCCGCAATTTGGTGAGTTCGGTGGCTTGTTTGATTACACGCGGAACAGTATGGAGGACATCCTCATGATGGGCGCGAATGCACAAAGGGTCCTGCAACCGTCAGTGTCTTGGACAGAGGAACGTTTGCAGTGGGACCTTGAGGACAATCGCGCGCGAGTCTTGCAAGAATCCACCGGATGGAAAATTCTCAAACGGGGTAAGGCGTGCGGTCGCATTATCGCGGGAAATGTGAGTACCCTGCTACTGTTGGCTGGGACCGCGTACTGGCCCGACACCACCGGTGCGATCCTTTGCGTGGAGGATGATGAAACAACTAATATTGCCACGGTGGACCGGTATTTGACCCAACTAAGACAGATGGGGGTTTATGAAAAACTTGCCGCTTTGATTGTGGGCCGCTTTCCGAGTGACACGGGGTTCTCGGACGAAGACCCACTGGACAGCATGCTGTCCAGTGCGACACAAGGCTATTCCTTTCCCGTGGTTTATGATGTCGATTTCGGGCATACCGACCCGATGATGATTATGGCAAACGGAGTGTGGGCGAGTCTAGACGCCGTCAGCCATCTCGAGTTTAGGTACTTGGAATCCACCGTGTCAGACTAGGTCTTTGTGATTGTCACGAGCCATTAGGAGTGCATGAGCACTACACGTTGTGGGACGTATGGATGGTATTTGCTTGCAGGATAGGCGCGGACCTGGTTCATGCCAGTTCAATAAAATCCCAGAAGGTCGTTCGATCCGACTAATTCGTTGCGTCTCTCTGAACCCTGCTTCTCTGCAACCATGTGGCGATTATCCCTAATCGGAGGCGTGCGTCTTCGCATTCGATTGTGGTGTTCCTATGGAGAGGGAATCTGTGGATGTATCACGGTTGTAGACACATAGCATCGATTTGAAATAGCCCAGCGGGATAGTTTGTAGTAGGCTACGATTATGGAACGAGCTTGGTGACTTTGACGATACAGAAGGTGCCCTCTGGCGGAATCAGGTTGGTATAAATCTAAAGTAGGAGGACTGCGGATGGCGCGTGTGATTTTCTGGGATGGGTCTCGCGGGCTTCCACCCGAGACGGGGCCTCTCATTCGATGGGATTTGGCCTGGCCTTTATTTTTAGCGAGATGCGAACCCGGTACCCTGCCGGATCAACAACCGCAACTACTGAATATTATGGCGCGGTGGTTCTGGGAGCAGATGGGAATGGTGGGTGGGCGTCTAAGGCCAGACGCCTATGACACGGTATGGTTCGTGACCCCGTCATTGTCAGAGGGTGCCCGGGAATATTTGACGCGGCTTGGATCTTTTTGGTGCGATGAGGTGTACTGGGAATTTCCTGAGGCAAACGCATCGAATCGGTGGACGATGCCGACGGTGGACGTGGGGGAATTGCCGACTTCCCCGCTGTGGGCTACCATGACCGAACCCTATGCGCAGGGCATCGAACATCATTTACTTCCGATGATGGGTGTCGGTCGTGTATTTATCAGATGCGCCGTAAAACTCCGCCGTTCAGGGCGGAGATATCAGGCGCTGACCCCGGAGGGGTCAATCCGGCGTTTCCTGTTGCTCGATGTATTGCTTGATGATCGACAGGGGGGCTCCTCC
>JAJYPK010000061.1 GCA_021795465.1 Bacillota bacterium | reverse complement strand
TGTGGCAGGGAGCTAGCGGAAACGGCATAGGTCTTCACCCCTCGCGAGTGAAACAGCGCCTGTGCCTGTTGCAACTCGACCAGTTGCTGAAGACAGGCCGATCACGTATCGGTCTCGTAGAAAAAGACCACACTAGCGTGCCCAACAGGCGGAAACCGTACCGGCCCCCGTGACGAGAGGGCGCGGAACGCGGGGACCCGAGAGCCGGCCCGCAAGGGTTGAGGGCCCGGGGTCCCTGATTCTGCGGGAGGCCATCGTCCGATCCCCCACACGGCCACCAGACTGAGTAGGCCCAAAAGAATTCCCCCCATGCTCCGAGACGGTTTCAACGGCGCCACATCCTCCCCAACGATGATCATCACGACTCCGACCAGTGACAGCCCCCCATGCTAGCCCAGACCAGGAGCCGTGCGATAAGATCGCCGTCTGTTGCCATCCTGAAACTGAAAGGCGATTATTAAGGCACCGCGCAAAAATAACTTGATTAACTTGAAATGCGGATCCAAGTGTTTATGGCTTTCAAATCCTCGTCCTGGTTCAGGTAATTAATGCGCGCTGCCTAGGTTTATCGTAGCCAGGCAATGTATCACGTCAATAACAATCCTGTAACCGTGGTGTCACACACGGATGTTTTGTTCGCCACCCATGCCATGATTTTTTTAATTGGGTTATCCGGATTTTGGTGTGGAATTACCCTCTCTCCACCTTTTGAGAAATCCCGGGTTCCCCGGAATACCGTGTGGAAATCCTGATGGGATAACATCCATTCCTCGATTGGTCATGTCCTTTGATATGACACCTGCCCTGTCATGTTTATTCCGTATAAGTGCATAACCCGCCCCTTGACAACTCTCCTGCATCAATAGATAGCCGACCATCCTCGATCGCTCATGTAAGAACACATGGAGACCATATTGGACCTGAATCATCGACATTACACCATCGGGGGACGGGTTCCCCACAGGGTCCGTGCCCAGTCCGTCAGCAAGGCGGCCCACCGTTCCGGAGGACGGGTTAGATGGCGAAGAAGATGATAATGGGATCCCCATTGCTGGTCTAAAGCCGTGCCATTCCACCCGCCCTCACGGAACACCAGTGACGGCAACAACGTGTTAACCTCTTCCCGAGCGAGACTATCGGCCACAATGAGCGTCGAAATGGGATATTCGTCCGGTCGCGCAAATTCGAGGACGGTGGCTTCTTGTCCGGAGGGTGATACCACACGCACAATGGCCATTGGCCGAGGTGTTCCGTCGACCACCCAGAATCCCTGTTCGCCTAGCGTATTGATGATTTTGACGATAACAAGACCGTCAAAGGTCTGACGCATCGATCGGATGGCTGCCAAAAAATCGTTAAGTCCTTCTTCAATGCCTGTCTGGGGCAAGTCCCCCTGCGGGATGTCCAATGCGACGTCGACGGGCGGCCGCTTGGCTCCCGTCCCCACGTCGGCGCCACTCACCGTGAACTCTTTCCGTTCTTTAGACAACACTCGCCAATTTCGCGTCCTACGGCTCTCCAACCCCCACCGCCGGACTTGAATCCTCCGAGCACCACTGATGGCCCCGGTACCATCGACGAGGATTGAACCGGCACCGGTTGCCGCCACCCGATGGTCGAGAGCCAGATCTTTGCCGGCCGCATCCACACGGCGCCACCGGATTTTGGCCTCATCCCTCTCTGGCTCAAGCTCGTTTTGGGGATGGCGCCAAAGCACCTGGTTAACCGGCAAGGGGTACAACTTGGCCTCAAGAACTTCATAGACCAATAGGGTAGCCGTGGACATCGGTTGACCACGAACGACCAAGTTTCGTACAGCAGGGGGAGGACATGCCATGCGGCCCGAGTCTGTTCGTAGCTGATACGGGTATAGGGCATCCCAACATCGGCGAAGTGACGGATCCAGCAAGAGATGCGCTAACTGCAACACCGTGGCTCGCGTTAGTAGCCGAACCGGCATATCCTTGCTGAACTCCATGTACAGGATATCCCCTTGGATGTTGTAATCCCGCACGATGGTATCAAGAAACGATGGTTGCAGACATCCCAAGGCGAGAAATCGCGTGGGTGCCACCAAGGACCGCATGCCTTCGAATTGGGGAACAACGACCGTCCGTGCCCCACGAGAAAACACCCAACAGAACTCGGCCAAATTCATCGCCGTACGAAGCGGATACCCCGTTCGGGGAATGACCTGGCCTGCTTCCGCTATTTGAACATCCCATTGATCCAAGTTGTCTATCGCGATGAGGCTCCCTTGCGATGCATCCCCCATTGGAACCCCGTTACGATATAAGCGCCCGAGTTTGAGCCAAGGCAAAAAGCCCCAGGGAACCGACACCTCGTGGAGGAGTTGGGAATCATCCTGAAAGACCGCTGTCGTCATCCATTGACCACTCACGGGGTCGCGTTGGGGCGAACGAATCCAATAAAGGACGACCACTTGATTGGGGGCAAATGGCCAGGGACTCCACCGAATCCTACGAGTCGGCATAAGTGGTCCCAACCTCGGGGTCACAAAGCCGGGCGGCTTTATCTTGGATTGCCGGAAGATGTGCTAAGTCCGTTCGGATTCCCGCCACACGCAAGAGCTCCCATGTTTTTAGGGGCTGGCCTGTGTGCCAGAAGTCCACTGCCGCCATGTCCAGGCGCCGCAGGGCAAACGCCATCCGATCCTCCACCACCGCGGAAATGGCTTGCACGGTCAGGGGAAGTTTATCGCTATGACGCTCAAACCAACTGCTATAACCCAACTCCCGGAAAATGGCTTTAGCCGTCACACGGACGACGGAGTCTTGTTGTTGCTTCAAACGGGTGACAATGGCAGGAACTTGGTCAGCGCAGTCACGGTCTCTTTGAGCCCAATCCACACGGCTTATCCGTTCAGGTCGCAGGGTTGGTGCGGCAGGAGGCTGATGATCCATGAGCCATTCCCGATCATAGCGATACAGCCACGCCCAAACCGCCGGCGCCATCTGACGCAGTGCGGTACGTCCCATGGCCGGAAACTGTGCTTGCACATCAAGCCAATGTTGGCGGTAATCTTCGATCGAACCTTGCTGAGGAGTCTTGCTGGGAGAGAGAGGTCGTTGCCATCTTCCCAGCTGCAATCGGCTTGCGCGATATTTCACTGTCGCGGGATCCACCCCTAAAATCCGCGCCGCCCCGCGAAGGGGCACCATCGCGTCCTCGCTCAGCTTTTTCAGTTTTGCTTCCCAAATAGGGCCAAATTGGACGACCTTCGCGTCAAGATATGGATCGCCACCGATCGCGCAACGGTAACTAAAGCCACACGAACAGGTGAAAACGCCTACTTTCCCCTCCCTCGTCTGTCGAAGCTGGCTTTGTGCCTCCGATATGCGAGGTTGCCCATAATGGACGGCTACTCGATTAAGACACGGCCAGAGTCGAGCCACTTGGAGAGAAGGCCTTTTAGGTTCCAATAACGTGTCCATCGTCATCCCGAGAAAATGTGCCAACAACAGATGCTTAAAGGGATGTTGGGAACCTTTGGGATGGCGGACCATTCGTAATACCCACGCTTGCTCACCATCTTCGGTTAGCCCGCAACCCATCGCTCGCAGCCAATCGCGGCCGTAAAACTGCTCAAATTGTTGCACAAATTCCCGTGCCCGAATCCGACCGTTCGTGTTCGCCAGATCCCGGTCCTGCAACTGTTCCATGTAGCGCTGTCTTAACGCATCCAACCCTACCGCCACGCGGGATTGCGAAAGCAAACCCCAACTTTGGTGGGCGACAAAGGTATTCAGATCGGGTTGGGCATTGGCACCAGGGTATAACGCAGGTTCCTTATATGCCTCTCGTGTCGTCGCCTCCAACGTATCAAAGCCCTGACGTCGCCCCGAACTATGAATGGCCACCTGACTCGGGTAGATCGAGGCCCCGGGATGATGGGGGCACGCGGTTAAACCAGGGAGTTGGTGCACCCGATGCCAATAGGCCTCTCCATAGGCCGTGCGGTCTGCTTCCACGCATTGTGGACAGTACTGTAACACTTGCGGCGTCTTGACGGTTGATGCCATGATGCCGGCACGTCCGGAAATCCCCGATCCCGGCCCACGTCTCATGGCAAGGCGGACCCCTTCCAGTTGGCTTGCCGCAAGAAATGGGGAAAAATAGGGGAGCAAGGTGTGACGATCGATGATTTCGTCGGATGAGTACCGATGGCCTGCCGGCAAATGGTTTATTAAGGTGTCCACGTGCCCAGGTAAATCCACAACCGCCACTACCGTGTTGCTTCCGAACAAGTCTTCCAGTGTCGTTTTCAGATTGCCCCACATCACCCGTTCCTGATATCTGGCACACACGCTATAAAGCAATTCATCCGGATACGGATCGGGAAAGACTGTAATCATGCCATCCTCCGTTTAACTAACAAACGCCTCCATTGATTGGATCCATCCTGCATTTTTCAACGCGCCGTAGGCCGACATCCCCGCTTTGAGACCTGTTTGCACGACCGACGTTAGGACCAAACTCTCAGGAGAACCCTCTTGCTTCTGAGAGGGACGTCTTTTCACCGGTTCCGGCATCTGCGCGCTCGGTGAATCCTCGGAGCCTGGCGTTGATTGCATGAGAGCTCGGGCCTTCTCCAACGCATTTTGCCTGACATCAAGGAGAGAAGTGGCTTCATCCGGCTGAACGGATTCTACCGCTTGTCGGGCCACCATCTTAGGTACTCCGGCCTCGATCAACCACCCGACTAAGGCCGATTCGCCCGTAGCCGATGAACTCTGGTCAGCCGGTTTTCTCAGGGAATCAAGCCGTCCCATGGTCGTCACGGACCGCTCGGCCTCTGCAAGATACCGTTCGACATCCAACGGCGCCACATCGTCGACGCCTTGCAACAATCGGATATTGCCCGTTCGAAGCGCTTCTAAAATGGGGGACGCTAGCCGCAAGCTGTCTTTGGCCACCGATCGAATCAGAGCTGGGCTGATGGTGTCATCATTTCGGGTAATCGCCCGTGCTTGCGCCAGCATGTACAACTTAACCGCAAAATCGGTGATTCCCTGGCTGGCATCGTACAATGCATCTCGCAAGGCTGCCGTCAAGGGAACGAGCCGTCGCGTATATTGAAATCGCCAGAGGGATTCGACGAAGAATTGCCACACCTCATCATTGGCCATGCGATCCCAGATAAAGTCGCCCTGACCGGTCCCTCGACGCGTTTGCCGAAATTCGCCACTTAAGAGCGCTTGGGCCTTGTAGGTGCCCACCAGAACTACGGGAAGTCCGATGGTGTTGACCAGTTGGACAAAGAAATTCAACATCTTACGGGAACCACCACTTTTGGCCTCGCTGAGATGCTGGATCTCATCAATCACCAGCACGCCCAGACCGTGCAAGGCCGCCACTTGGGCCATGCGCGGCAATAATTCATCCACCGTGTGCCGACCCGAGGCATAGCGCTCATAATAGCGGGAGCCCAACAAATCATCGATTGCCTGAAAGAAATTTAAGCAGAGTCCCTTAATGGAGCCGTCAAAGGGGCAGTCCAACTTCAGCCAGACCACCTGCATCACGGTCAGCGGCCGCCCTGCATATTCGTGGTGCCCAATGATTTGAGGGTAGAGTGACAGAATACGCTCGACTGCCGTGGTTTTCCCCACTCCGCTCATGCCCAAGATGGTAAATCCCGTAGCGGTCGACCGCGTTGCTGACGAGAGACTGCCCGCGTTTCCGATAAGGTCGACGTTTTCATGCAATTGGGCCACAAATCGGGGATCGCGGGGATTGCGCGCCAAATAGCCAATGCGAATCATCCGCGAAAAGCGTTGTTCCAGTTCCAAATGCACCGGCAAGGGTTCAAAAAATTGCAAAGTGTTTTGAATGAGATGAAGCCGATAGTGGGCCGGCATGTCCCGATCCTGCGAAGAATAGAGCGGGGCATAAGTTAATAGTTGACCCATCTCTTCCTCCGACCAGATGGGGGGCAAGGCTTCAATGAAAGGATTTCCCTGGTACGTTGCAATCGGCGGGGTCTGATAGTCCGCATCGATGCGAAGCCCTTGACCCACTAAAATCCGCAGCTCGTCGCTCATTTTGGCTCCTCCCCAGGCTTTTTTAGCCTCCGAAGCAGGGTAATCCGATCAGGCGGGGGCACATAGACCTCCTCATCCGACAGTGGGGCGGAGCTAGGACTCTTGGCTTCCTCTTGGCCGATACGCCATCCTTGGGTGCCGCGGTCTTCATCGCGCTCAATCTGACGATTGGCACGAATGGACTTCACCCGAGCGCGTTTACTGCTGCCATCCCGTGTGTTTTCAGCGTCGGTCTGGGCTTGTTGGACCACTTTGGCCATTTCAGCATGCAATTCGGCTTGTGCTTGGCGTTCTCGAGTCTCGCGATGGACCGTGCGTTCTGCCTGCGCTTGCTTCCATGCCTCGTAATCCCACCACGTATACCCGCGAAACTGTTGATTGCGATCCAATAAGGTGCCCGGTTCAATGCCCGTTCCATGGTCATCGCGCAAGTAGATGACGTCCATTACCCGGGGATCGAATGCAATAGCTACACGAAATGTCCCGCGAGCTCGAGCCCGTTCATACCACTGTTCGCGAATGGCGCGCTCCGTGGTATAGAGAACCCCCCGAAACTGGATGCCCCGCGGCGTCACCGAAGCCTCAGCTCCCGGTAGTAGGTTTAACCGAAGGACATCATGAGGCACCGACCGTAGATGGCCGGAACGATGGGTAATCCCCCACTGCCATAGATCCCACGGATACGGCTCCACGTTGTCCACCATCATATCCTCGGTCATAGGATAGGAATCCAATCGTTGATACAGGTTATGGTCGCGTACCGACAAGACCAAGAGATGGGTAAATTCGTCCAATGTTAGCACCGCATCGAGGCGATAATCCGGTTCGCCCCGTTCCCGGTCCTTCACCACCGCTCCAGGCAACTGACGAACGAGGTTGAGATTCATCAACCGAAAGTTCTGCTCGATAATCGCTTTCAAGTCCCCACGGTAGGGCGGCGTGTTGGCCACGCGAATCGCCAACGCATTGACCAACTGGTCGGCATTATAGCCCTCTAGTTCGCCCCGGTCGGCCAAAATGGCATCCGGTAGGTGTTGCGCCGGCCACCACGAAACGTCCTCAATGCCAAATCGGCCGCAAAATCCCGTTTTATCACTCGCCGCGTTTTCCAATGCCAACATCGCGTCCAACCAACTCGGTCCTTCTAGGCTGACGGACAAGCCGACAATCATGCGACTAAAAACGTCCTCCACCATATACACCACGGGTCGACCGATCACGCGGTTACGGTCCCATCGGCTGACTAAATGAACATCGGCAATGGTAGCATCGATCTGATACAAAGCCCCAGGGCCTTGGGCCATTTGCGTAGAATCCCCCGTAATAGGCCGTCGACTTAGAGCGTATCGCCGTTCACCCAAACGCCGCTTTTGGGAAGTTTCCCAGTCCCGTTCCTTTTCGTACCAATAACGGAATTGACCGAAGCTCGGAAGTTCGGTAACCGCTGGAAGGACGGGCACCAAAATATCGCCCCGTTTTTCATACCCCTGATGGAATAAATGTTCCAACATGAGTTGATATGCTTCTTTCAGTGTGTGGGCCTTCCGCGTTTCATAAAACAGACGGATCCCGCGGCGAAATTTTTCCCGGATTCCCTCATCCACATTGATTCCGAATTCGTCTGCGATCGTATTTGTCCGTCGGGGCGGTCGGCCTCTCTTACGGTCGCTGACCCTTTTGGTCTTACCTCGGCCGCCACGACGTTCATATTCGGGCAACAAGGCATTTCTCGTTTGCCCACCACGCCAATAACGCCGAAGATATCCATAAATCGTTGTCTTCGTGACCCCAGCACGCACCGAAATGTCGGCAATCAACGGTCCTCGCGTCTCTGGGCGATAAATGGCCTCGTCCGCCATTTCCACCAACGGCTGAATAATCTGCCACGCTTTATCCCGTTGAACACGTTGGGATTCCGTTACCAGGTCATCCGGACGCATTCCCTTTAAAAACGGGTCTTCCGCCAAAACCCGAGCTATGCCTTGACTGACCGCACTCTCCAAGTCTTTGAGGCGACGCCAGACAGGCAGCGCTTTGGGATCCCGGACATCGAAAAGGTATACATCGGTATAAGAAAGATCCATCCACAGTAGCCGCTCCGTCAGGGGATCGCCGTTTTCCCCAAGCCATTCAACGAGCTGGTTGACTGCCCAATTCATGAGACACCCACCTCCGAGGAGAGCTCGCCCGGACATTGCAAGGCAAGCGGTTGGCTCAAATTAAACGGTGCCATCCAATTTGTTCGCCACGCACGCGTCGCCAACAAATGGCGGGCAACGGACAAACTCGTTCCCGGATCCAATCCCAGCCGATCATCGACAGCCCGTACAACATCGGACAGCGGTTGCGGCTTTGGCAACACCTGTTCCAATACCACGCGAATACGTTGGATATCGGCCGATGCTAACGGTGACAGGGCGTCAGAAAACCGGTATGGCTGGAGCCACTCCAGATTATCAGCCAAGCTCCTGGGAATATCCTGTTCCGTGACAATATGCCAAGGCACCTGACGCTTGGTCCAATATTGGCGTTCCAACTCGAGCTTTTCCAACACCCGTGGTCGAGAGAGCTGGTCCGATGGCTTGATACTGAGGACTTGTTCTCGAGTTCCCTCACCCTGTTGGACGGTAATGAGAAAGTCGGAGGTGAGCACTATAGGAATTTGGGTTTTGGGATCACGCGGATGCTTGATCCCCAAAGATTCTGCCAAAGCCAAGGTTTCTTCGAGCGGCAACAGCGGAAACTGTTCGCGAATATCCGTAGTCCGCTCCGACCAGTCCAGAATCAAAAAACTCCGATATTCCAGTTGACTGAACAGATGGTGGACGCGGCCAGTCTTCACACCCTTCACACGACTGGCTAATCCTTGGGACGGAACATCTTGTACCAAAAGCCACGGCTTATAATCACCGCCCCGTCCGGTGCCCCGTCCTTCTCTAATTCGCCGTTCAATGATGTCAGGGGTGTTTTCTCGTTTGCGTTTGGCCATTGGAGGCCTCCTTTTAACTAACCAACAAAAAAACACAGTTGGAACAAGCGGTCTCTCTTGCTCCAACTGTACCACGATCTCCCATCACAGTCTAGGTAATTTTTTCTCAGTCTAGATAATTATTTTCGAGTCTAGTTAATTTTTTTCTCTCAACAGTTTCGCGTCTTGTGTCACCACTAACTCGGAAACTCCTAGCTAGACATCTAGAATTTGATTCCCGTCATTCAAATGCACGGCGATCCTCGTCCCCAACCCCGGTTTCCCAATCTTTGGACGGTAGACGGTGAGCACCAACAGCGATGCCGCCAACGAGAGTCGGTACCGTGTCATCCAAGATTCATCGATAACAGCCACGACAGGCAAACACACGACAAATTAGAGGAGCGGCAAACTCCCCGTCCTGTGTTTATTTTCCGCACACCACATCGGTTCGCGATTGCAGCGAACGTCTCCCCTTAGAGAAAACTGCAACGACCGCCTTCCCTTCCTTACTCGATGGAAAGCGGTCGTTGATAGACCGGTCTTTTTTGCAACAACGATAAAAGCCTAGGTTTTTTCCTTTACGCCCCCGGAGATTCTGTGGAAAGTTCTAAGGATTCGAGACTTATGCCTTTGGTCTCGCGGCCTAAGAGCATGACCGCCATGGCGGTAAGAATCAGAACCGTCATAAAGAGATAGAAGACGGTCGTCATCCCATAGTGACTGGCGAACAGCCACCCCACCACGGCGGGTCCTATGATCCCGCCAACCCGGCCGACACCCATGGCCCAGCCACTACCCGTGCCCCGCAACAAGGTCTCGTACTGCTCCATGGTGTAGGTGTAGGTCGCACCCCACGCCCCTAAGTTGAAGAACGACAACAATGAGCCGAATACTAAAAACTGCCAAGTAAGATGCGCATGGCCGAACAACGCGGCGAATAGGGCAGCCATCAGGATGTAGACCCCAAGCACCGCCTTACGCCCCCAGCGATCAATCAACCAGGCCGCCGACCAGTATCCGGGAATTTCTACCGCAGTCACGAGTAACGTGTACTTTAAGGAAACGACGAGCGTATATCCATGCTCCACCAGCACCGAAGGAAACCAGAGAAAGATCCCATAATAGGCAAAGTTCATCCCCGCCCACAAGATCCATAACATGACCGTACGCCGCCGAAGTCGGGCTGAAAAAAGACGTGCCACCCCGCCGCGGGGGGCACCTTTTGTGTTCTTCGCCAGGTCACCCAACTCCGTCACGCTAGCACCACTGCGATGAAGAATCGCCATGGCTTGGTTGGCGCGCCCTGTGCGCGCCAGATAGCGGGGGGACTCTGGAATCCCGCGACGCAAGTACCACACGTAAAGGGCCGGGGTCAGACCGACTAAAAATCCCGCCCGCCACCCGAAATGGGGAATCAGAAAATACGAAACAAGGGCGGCCACAAACCACCCAACGGCCCAGAAACTCTCCAGCAGGATAATGCCCCGGCCACGCTGGTGCCGCGGCAAGAATTCCGTCACCAAAGTCGTGGTCACCGGGAGTTCCCCACCAAGACCGAGACCGACAATAAATCTCAGTAAAATGAGCATCCATAGGGTAATGGCCGCCGCAGACAATCCCGTCGCCACGGCGTAGACCAGCATCGTTAGCATAAAGATCTGCCGTCTACCAAAACGGTCTGCCCACATCCCTGAAAGGGCGGCACCAACCGCCATCCCCACCAGACCGGTACTGGCCACGAACCCGATTTCCACGCGATGCAAGTGCCAAGCACCAATCAAGGCTGCCAAAATAAACGAAATAATCCCCACGTCCATGGAGTCGAATAACACACCCAGTCCCCCTACCGAAATGATTCGGTAGTGAAAGCGGGTGAGCCGTCCCCGTTCCGAGACCTCTCCTGCCGCCATAAAGTCCCCTCCCCGCGATGATGACCCCATCATATGCAGGGTTCGCGGGAAGGTGATCTCGGAAATGGGGGCCTTATGATGAACGGTGCCTCGTCGCCGAAAGCCGCACCACATCCATGGTGCGGTCTTTCACTATTGCGGCAACAATGACTCCGGTTGGCTGGATTAGGAAAGGCGCTGCGGTTGCCGGGCCTGCAACCAATCCAATAGCTGAACCACACTGTTGGCTAAGAGATCCACCCCGCGTTCTTGAAACAGCGAGTAGGCTAAAGGACCGGGAGAGCCACCAAGCATCCCACAAAATAGGCACGGGGGATCATCTAAGGAGCGATCAGTTTCGTAGCGGGTCGCCGTTTGCCAATCGTCTAAGTTGTCGCCCACGTAAATCAAAAGTCGTGGGGACAATTGTTCCACAATCTTCTGTAGCCCCCGAGGATCCGGTTTACGATATCCCCGATCCTCGGTGATCATCGCCGCATCGGGGATAATCCCCTCCAATCCGGCCTTAGAGAGTGCGAATTTGGCCTCCCCCTGATTTCTCCCTGTATAAATTGCGTAGCGAAACGGAGCACGGGTCAAGAGGTCTCGGGTCACTAAAGACTTTTCGCGGAGCATGAAACCGGGTCCACTAATCGTCTCGTTCTGAATCCCAAACACCGTGGGCGATTGGTCGCCGGCATAAAATTCTTGGGCGAGCCTGGTGATGCGAGTCCGGTCCCACGATTGCAAAACCACCTCCAAGTCGCTTAACTCGATAATGTTTTCTAAGGCGCGGTGAAGGCCCGAAAGACCTCCCCCATATTGGCCGACGCCACGGGCCAAGGTGGGAATATCAGGGTCTGCCCGACGAAGTGCCATCGCGTCACGCGACCCAAACACCTGGGCCTTCACCAAGAAACTTAAGGTAATGCCTTGGGCTAGCGACCAATCGCTATTAAAGCCCCCGGCCGCCTTAAAATAGGCGGTCTCTTCGGGCAGTATCGCCAGACCGTCCGTGCTAAAACCGACCTCTTCCAAGTATTTGGTTACCGCCTGACAAATGACCACGGGATAACTTTGGTGGACATTAATCAGGACGCCATCCATGTCAAACGCGATCACATCCGCCACCTCGGCCTGCATGGCAGCCCGAGACGTGGCGAATACACCGTCCGAGACCTGTCTCAGTTCCAAATTCACCGACCAAATGCCCCCCATCCCGCGTATCGTAATTGCGCATCTTCGGCTTCGATGATGAGTAGCCGATTATATTTGGCCACCCTCTCACTACGCGCCGGGGCTCCCGTCTTGATTTGTCCGGTGTTCATGCCCACACTCAAATCGGCAATCGAGGTGTCTTCGGTTTCTGCCGACCGATGCGAGATGATACTCCTCCATCCGGTCGCCTCGGTCAACCGAATGGCCTCCAAGGTCTCACTCACGGTGCCAATTTGATTCAGCTTGATGAGTACGGCGTTGGCCGAGTCCTCTTGAATTCCTCTTTGGATTCGGGTTGGATTGGTGACAAAGATGTCATCGCCAATGATTTGTACCATGCCCCCAAGCTCGCGGTTGAGTTGGCCCCACCCTTCCCAATCATCTTCGGACAAGCCATCTTCCAACGATACAATCGGATATCCCTCGATCAGTTCCCGGTAGTACTCAATGAGTTCTGTGGCGGTTTTATTCTCCCCACCCAACCGATATCCGTCAGCCGTCCTTAACTCATTGGCGGCAATATCCAACGCTAGAGCCATGTCTTCGCCAGGCTTAAGCCCGGCATTTTGCATCGCCTCGACCAACAAGTCCAGCACTGCACGGTTGTCTTCCAAATCCGGGGCAAAGCCACCTTCGTCCCCCACTGCGGTCCGTAATCCTCGTTGTTGTAGGAGTGATTTTAGGGCGTGATACGTCTCGGCCGCCATCCGCATCGCATCGGCAAATGACTCGGCCCCTGCCGGGACCAGCATGAATTCCTGAATGTCCACATTATTGTCCGCGTGTGCTCCCCCATTGACCACATTCAACAAGGGCACCGGAAGCCAGCGCGCATTGGCACCGCCAATATACCGATATAACGGCAGCCGATGATGGGCGGCAGCAGCGTGAAGCACCGCCAGGGACACCCCTAGACACGCATTGGCCCCTAAACGAGCCTTTTGCGGATCCCCGTCGAGGTCACGCAGCAGTTGGTCAATCCGCCACTGCTCGTCTACGGCCATACCGATTAATGCCGGGGCCATCACGTCGTTAATGTTGCGACAAGCCGCTAACACCCCCTTGCCACCATAGCGAGCTCCGCCATCTCGGAGCTCGATGGCTTCGTGGGCTCCGGTGGAGGCCCCAGAGGGCACCCTAGCCCATGCCGTGGTGCCTTCGTCTAACACCACGTTGACGGCGACGGTCGGATTTCCTCGTGAATCCAAAATTTCAAACGCCCTAATGGTTTTGATTCTGTTGGACATGAATAGCTTCCCCCATTTCCTTTGTCGAATTTACCGCAGCAAGGTCCGTCCCCGCATTTCCGGGGGTAACGGGATCCCCATGAGATCGAGGACCGTCGGCGATACATCCTCCAGCCCCCCGCCTTCCACCAAGCTCCGATGCTTGAGGACATCGTCCGAGGCGATCACCATAAAGGGGACCGGGTTTACCGTATGGTTGGTGTTGGGATCACCGCTGTCGTCTCCCATCGATTCCGCGTTGCCGTGATCGGCCACGATGACCAAGGCTCCCTGACGACCAAGGACTGCGTCGGCAATCTGACCAACCATGGCATCCACCACCCCCACCGCCTCTTGGGTAGCCTCCAGATCGCCCGTATGGCCCACCATATCGCTATTTGCAAAGTTTAGCAAAATAAAATCGTACGGCTTTTTATCTAACGCCTCGATTACCGCGTCCCGAATCTTAGCCGCGCTCATCCCCGGTGCTTGGTCATAGGTCGCCACCTTCGGTGAGGGAATCATCACGCGTTCCTCGCCCGGATAGACTTTTTCAACCCCGCCATTAAAGAAAAAGGTCACGTGGGCATATTTTTCCGTTTCCGCGACATGAAGCTGGCGCATATGATGCTGACTTAACCACTCGGCAAGATTATTCGCCACCGATTCCGGCGCGAAGAGATGGGGGAGCACAAACGATTCATCATATTGGGTCATTCCTAAAAAATTCGCGATCTGAGGCCACGGACGCGGGAATTCTCTAAAATCCGGGTCCATTAAGGCCCTGGTCATTTGACGCACCCGATCGGCACGAAAGTTAAAGACGAGGACCGAGTCTTCTGGTTCGATGGTTCCGACCGGCTTGGCGTCCGCATCCACGATGACGCTCGGTACCACGAACTCATCCCCGATTCCCTCCTCCTGATATGCCTCTAAGAGGGCTTCTAAGGCACTTCCCGCGCGTTTTCCCTGACCTTGGACCATAGCGCGGTAACTACGTTCCGTCCTATCCCATCGGTTGTCACGATCCATGGCGTAGTAGCGACCCGCCACCGTCGCGACTTTGCCTACCCCAAGACGGTTTATGGTCTTAGCCAACCAGTCCAATGAGCCGATAGCGCTCTTGGGGGGAACGTCCCGGCCGTCCAGCCAAAGATGGAGCAACACCTCATCTGGAGGCGTCTCCGATGCGGCCACAATCTCTAGCAGAGCTTCTAAATGGTCCTGATGGCTATGAACCCCGCCGGGCGACAAGAGCCCTATCACATGAAGTCGTTTTCCTTGACCACGAGCCAAAAATCTCCGTAACGCGGGATTCTTGGCCAAGTCCCCGTCAGTAATGGCGTCGTGGATTCGGACCAGATTCTGGCGGATGATGCGTCCGGCTCCGATGGTTAAATGGCCTACGTTAGAATCGCCCATCTGTTCGGGCATGAGGCCCACCGCCCGCCCATGGGCAGCCACCGTGGTGCTCGGAAACTTCTGGGCGAGCTCCGTCATATGCGGCGTGTTCGCCGCGTTCATCGCATTGTGGGGTCCCTCTGGTGCCACCCCCCAACCGTCCAGCACAATTAAAACCACCGGTCGGATTCCTTCGGATTCTCTCCTCATCATTTCGCGACGCGACCCAGGTTAAATAGACCGGCGCCGCTCGCTCCTTTCTTATGCCCTAGGGCGTCTATTGTCCGGATTCCGGAAAAGAATCCCGGTTCACGACACGGCGCGCCATGTTGGCAAAGTTAACGGCCTTAAGGGCCGCACCTCCGATGAGGGCTCCATCAACATCCGGTGTGTCAAGAAAACTTTGGAGGTTCGCTTCGTTCACACTTCCCCCGTAGAGAATGCGGACCTGGTCCCGAGCCTCGGTTCCCGCAAGCTCGTCGATATCCTGTCGAATCGCCTCCGCCACCCGTTGAGCTTCCTCTGGGCTTGGCACCATTCCGGTGCCGATCGCCCACACGGGCTCATAAGCAACGGTAACCGCCATCATTTGAGGGGTCTGAAGCGTCTTTAGTGCTTCTTGCACCTGGCGGTGGACGACGTCCAACGTTTCGCCACGACTCCGTTCCTCGGCACTTTCCCCCACACACACAATCGGGCCGAGACCTGCCACCAAGGCGGCTTCGGTTTTCTCCCGAACGATCACGTCGGTCTCGCCAAAGAATTTTCTCCGCTCGGAGTGCCCCACAATCACGAAGCGGGCGCCCGCTTCGTGCAACAAAAACCCCGACGTCCCCCCCGTAAGTGCCCCTTGGATCCCGGGATCTAAGTTTTGCGCACCGAGTCTAATAGGTGTGGACGCCAGTTCCTCTCCGAGTGGCCATAAGGCTAAATCGGTAGGGCAGATGACTAAGTCGAGGCTCTCTTCCCAACCAATGAGATCCCCTAATAAGGGCAGGAGTTCGTGGCCATAAGCCAGAGACTCCGGCACCGTTTTGTACATCTTCCAATTCGCGGTGAGTAAAGGCCGTCGCATCAGGAAATCCTTCCCCCTCTCGTTACTGCGCACTCCCCCGGAGAGCCGCCACTCCAGGAAGGGTCTTGCCCTCCAGAAATTCTAAGGTCGCCCCCCCGCCCGTCGATACATGGGTCAACCGATCCGCGACCCCGGCACGATGTGCCGCAGCCACCGAATCGCCGCCTCCGACCACCTGAGCGGCCGAGATTTCGGCGAGTGTCTTGGCAACGCTTATCGTCGCACCCGCAAAGGCCTCCCACTCAAAAACCCCCATCGGTCCGTTCCACAGCACGGTTTTGGCATCCTGGAGGCATTGCTGAATCTGTCGGATGCTGAGCGGTCCGAGGTCCAGGGCCATCTCGCCCTCCCCGACGGAATCCGCCGCCACCACCCGGGACTGGGCATCCGCGCGAAAGGCTTCGGTAACCACCAGATCGAGCGGGAGCACAATAGGAATCTTACGGTGTCTGGCTTGGTCGAGCAGGGATCGCGCCGTATCGCGGGCATCCGCTTCCACTTTCGACGCCCCCATAAAAAGCCCCTCGGCAGCCAAAAACGTATTAGCCATCCCGCCTCCGATAATAATCCCATCGACTTGAGGGAGGAGGTGTTCGAGCAACCCCACTTTATCGCTCACTTTGGCCCCCCCGACAATGAGCCAATAAGGTCGTTGGGGCTGACCCAAAATCTTCGACAACGCCGAGAGTTCCTGGTCTAATAGACGACCCGCATAGGAGGGAAGCAAGCGAGGGACACCAACAATAGACGCACTCGCCCGATGCGCCGTGCCAAATGCATCATCGACATAAAAATCTCCCAATAAAGCCAGTTTCGCGGAAAAATCCCTATCGTTGGCTTGTTCCCCAGGATGAAAGCGCAAGTTCTCCAACACCAGCACCTCGCCCGGCAAAAGACCCCTCACTGCCTCTTCCGCCTTGGGTCCTACGGTATCCTCGACAAAGTGTACCGGGACATCCAAGAGTTCGCCCAGCCGACTGGCCACGACCTGGAGACTATCACGGAGATTGGCCTTGTTCGGACGCCCGCGATGACTCATAAGAATCACACGGGCCTTCTTAGCCACCAGAGTTCGGATCGTCTCTAAGGCTCCCTGAATTCGGGTGTCGTCCGTAATCCGTCCCGTGTCCGGATCAATAGGGACGTTGAAGTCGACCCGGACCAGGGCGCGTTGGCCTTTCACGTCGCCCAAATCATCGAGGGTCCGATACGTGTCCATCGAGTTAGACACCCCTTTTCGCGACCAATCCGGTCAACTCGACCAAGCGGTTGGCATAGCCCCATTCGTTGTCGTACCACGACAAGACTTTCAGCATATGGTCGCCAATCGTCAAGGTTTCTAAGCTGTCCACGATGCTGGACAACGGGTTCCCCTTGAAGTCCGAGGACACCAAAGCTTCTTCGGAGAATCCTAAAATGCCTTTTAGGGGTCCTTGGGACGCTTCTTGCAATGCCCGATTGGCGCTATCTTTAGATACCGGTTCCCGCGTGGTTACCGTCACGTCCACGATCGACACGACCGGCGTCGGCACTCTTAACGACATCCCGTTCAGCTTTCCCTTCAGCTCCGGCAACACGAGGTGCAAGGCCTTTGCGGCACCGGTGCTACTCGGGATGATGTTCATGGCACCTGCCCGCGCCCGCCGTAAGTCCGAATGCGCTAAGTCTAGGAGTTTTTGGTCGTTGGTGTAACTGTGGATCGTGGTCATAAGCCCGGACTCAATGCCAAAGGTTTCGTGGATCACCTTGGCCACAGGAGCGAGACAGTTCGTCGTGCAGGACGCATTGGAAATCACGAAATCGGTCTTGGGGTTATAGCGTTCATCGTTGACTCCGAGCACAATGGTAATGTCTTCGTTCTTAGCGGGGGCTGAAATAATCACGCGTTTGGCGCCGCCCCGATCGATATGTGCGCGCGATTTGGTGGCGTCGGTAAAGAGCCCGGTCGATTCCACCACAATGTCTACCCCAAGATCCCGCCAAGGAATCTGACCCGGATCGCGCTCTGCAACGATACGCACGGTCTTGCCATCCACCACCAGGTCGTTGCCTTCGACTCCCACCTGGTGATCCCACACGCCATAATTAGAATCATATTGCAGGAGATGTCGGTTGGTTTTTGCATCCATCAAATCATTAATGGCTACGACCTCAAAGTCTGTTTGCTTTTGCGCAATCCGAAAAAATCGACGACCAATGCTCCCAAATCCGTTAATCCCGACTTTTACCACGTTATGACCTCCTTATTATCATCCCACTGTCACATTACGCTACCCCTATTTTACCGAAACATTTCCACATAAGACACCCATGCTGCTAATCGTTCAACTCTTTGCGTTCCCCCGTGACCATATAAATGACCCACTCGCCCAAGTTAGTAGCGTGGTCCGCAACCCTCTCAATATAATTTGCCACGAATAAGAGATGGGTCCCTTGCGGCACGGTTTCGGGGCGCTCACGCATCAGTTGTTGCAGATCATCGAAAATCCTGGCGTAAAGATGATCGACATCATCATCGAGCCGAATCATCGTCAGCGCCTCATCGAGGCTCCGATGAATATAGGCGTTTAAAGCCAGCCGAACCATGGAACTCGAAAGTCGTGCCATCTCGGGTATGTCAATTAAGGGCTTAATCAACGA
>JAJYPK010000226.1 GCA_021795465.1 Bacillota bacterium | reverse complement strand
TGAAAGCTAGGTGATGACTCGTAACCTTCGAGGAGGTTGGGGTCGTCTATGGCGTGTGTGATCCCACCCCTTAGCAGTTGACTGAGATGCTCTCCACTAAACTAGGAATCGCGCCAGCAGCTTCAGCTCAAACATATCTCTCGACTGATCGGGTGGATCAACCTCATCGCAAGCGCTGGTCGGTTGGTTGATTGTCGCTGGCAAATTCGAATTCAACGACGTCTCCTGACTGAAGGGCAAGGCGACAGCGAGGAATATTGTTCGGAGGCTGCGCGCAGACGCATACAGTAAAGTCCACCGCGCAGCACGATGATGGCAGATTCAATTTGATGTCGAGTCAGAAGAACAATTTGCATGGTCGCTGACAAGGCACACCTGCCCTGCGCCAACGGGGTCAACCAGGTTTACGGATTTGGAGACCATTTTGGGCCCATATATCGTTCTTCACCCTCGAATTTGGCGCTTAACTCCACCTCATAGCGGCGAAAACCTCCGCGCCGGCCCCTGCGCCGGTGCCCTCGAACCCAGATCTCGCCCAGTTGCTCAAGATAGGCAATGCAATCGTCCAAGAAGTCGGGATTATCACGAAAACACTCGACACGCTGTCTTAGTTGCGTATAGGTGATCCCGCGCACGAGATGCCGGTCTTTTCTGAATCTCATGAAATGGATCAGTTTTTCAGCACCCACCTCCACGGGAATAGGTTTACTGCCCTTCACAATGATGCGCCAGTGTTCATCCGCATACCATACTGCAATGTGGATTGCCGCAGACACACACGTGGCGTCAATAATTTTTGACTCGGGATTTTCAATAAAGGAAATTATGGCGGAAATGCGGTGAACTTGCTCAGTGAGCTTTCCTATAAAACTGGGCATGTCACGATACATGCCTCCAATAGAAGATTCTTTAATAATGGTATTATAATATGCAATAGCCAGAGATCGCGCTTCATCGGAAAGCTGCAAGACGCTCTGCTCTCCAGAGAATGGTGCATGGAATGGGTAAGAGCGAATGAGTTGTTTTCTAAAATTATCTAGGAGCTTGTCAAATATATCCTTTGACCCTATGAAGTCCGGTAAAACATTTTTATTTGCGCTAGGGTTTGGCTCACAAATCAGGAGTCTAGAAAAATAACCGGTGTCATTCAATAGTGAAAAGCTCTTGCCGGAAAAACTCTTGCGGAATACCTCGGGCTGGATGAATGTATGTGACGTTAGTCTTGGTTCTCTAACGAAGATATTCCCATCCCTGACTGTCGTTTTATCAATGCTAACGCCGCTCCATGCAGAGTTGATGTGATGGACCTCATTGTTGATAATCTTGTTGTACAGCAAGGCGCCCTCGTCGATAAAAAAGGACAAGTATCCGCCGTTTTCTTCAAGACGCTGGATAATGGCCGCAGGAGTCACGTCTCCCTGTAAAATTCTCAAGTCAGAGATGCAATTTGGCTCTTCTAGCATTAGTGCTTCAATTTGTTCTAAGATGTCCGCTGCGGTTTGCTCATCATTGTTTTTCTGAGCTATGCCATACCTCTTCTTCATAGCGCTAAGCTTTAGCTCCCAGGACTTATGTTTCGCTGTGATCTTACGGTTTTGCTCCACGATGGATTCTCTGCGTTGTGATTCGAGCTCATTTATGTACGCTTTGAATGGGTTGTACATGTCGGACTTCCGAGAGGATGCAGGCGCATTGGTCTGGCAGTAAATATTTGTCCCGGTGACTTTATTGTAGAAGGTTTCGACCTTGACCTGAGGAATTAAGGCGCAGCTTATGGCAGTTAGAAGCGGTCCGACGAGCATGGCGTCGTTCAGTCCTGATGATGACGCCAAGTATCGTAGACAATGTGCCGTGGTGTGTGGCATTCGATCGATTGGGAATGGATTGTGAAATTGTGCCTCCTCTGGGGGACTAATCTTTAGAGATGGCGTGAGCAACGTCTTGTTGAATGTTGGAGTGGCGGCAGAGTCGGTCTGTTCTGCGGTTTCCACTGCCTCATCCTGGTGAAGGCGTGAATCTTCCGTCATGGTGTTTTGCCTCACAAGTGGTTCGTGTGGTTTAGGGAGCCTAACGCGCATGCCGTTGCCTTGGCGCGCTGCGTTTCCAGGAATTTCTCGAGTTCCCAGCGGAACATTCCAGACGCGCCACTCCCGATAGAGAAGATGATCGGAAAGCCAGCGACGTGACGTTTGGAGTTCGGGTTCGCCCAGGCCCAGACTGTTGATGTTGATACGCTTAGCAATCGAGCAGCTTCGCTCACGCGCACAATCAAGGCAGGTGGATCACTTTGAACAATGTTTTCCGACATAGCGCAGATCTCCTCAGTGTTCGGCGATGGGGGTGCACAATCGCTGCACCCGTTTCGCATTGTCCCGCTCACGATCTCGGGTGACGAAGAGCGATTTGCCGGAATGAACACGACTTTGCCTGTTCGCTTTTTCGCACTAGATGTGGTAGGGGGCCGAGTGCATCGTCGCAGTTACTACGCTCGCCTGAGAGGTGGTGCGTCACCCTTGGTAACTGGCTCTCTTGGCACGAAAAAGCGTCGTGTGGGCCAACGGTGCCCTGCCTTTCCGGGCAGTCGACTCCGATCTTACTTTGTAGTAGGGATGCTCCCGGACGGAACCTGCTGTAGACGCACAGGGTCTCGGAATGTGAAGTTTTCTCGTCCGAGTCGTCCACATCCGGCCATAGGACGGTTAGATCCCAGCACATCCATGTCTCCCTAGCAGCCTGTCGGATTATTCGCGCAACTCATTGATTTTTATGAGCCGCTCATCTTCTGAAAAATTGATAAAATACAAGTTAATCAGTGTGTTGCAATTTTGTAAATTCTTAACTCCGACAAACTGCTAGCGCAGTTTGTGTCATTCAGATAGACCAAGTCTGAGCGTTGGGCCTGCATGGCACCGACCTCCGTTGGTTGTGGGTTGTAGCCGAGGCTCTGAGGTGGTGTCGGTACGTTTTGTGTGAAACCCGGGATAGTGGTACTCGCGCTACGCCCAAAAAGATGTCTCGCATTTTCAAGATGGGCCCCCGCTTTTTCCTGTAAATGCCCATGATTCATGGGCATTCATGCGTGATCAGGGGGGGTGGTGTTTTTGATGTAAAAACGCGGTGCCATAAAATCCTAAAATAAAACAGTCATATATAACTACGATGGCCCATCCCCTTGGATGGCTTGTTCATCGTGGAGGAAATCATGGAGTGTCCATTCTGCGGTAGTGAGTCGGTGGTTAAACGACGCGTTGGTCGTCGGGTTGGTGGTGCAATAGGGACAGCGGCTGGTGCGGTTGCCGGTGGCTCAGCAGCACTCTCTGGAGGAGAGGCTGGTGCGGCTTTAGGGACCGTGATTGGCGGACCAATTGGTGCATTTGGCGGGGGTCTCGCCGGGTTGGTAATAGGTGGTCTGCTTGGTGCCGTAGTAGGTGGTCGCGCAGGGGAGGATGCCGGTGCCGTTGTGGATGAACGTGTGCTGGACCCATTTGTTTGTAAGGACTGCGGGCGAACCTTCCGCTTGCCCATCTGTAAGTAATCCCCAGCTGTTTGGTACTCATCAAAGATCCCCGGAAGCCTTGTGGCTCCGGGGATTTTCTTTGTCTTTTGTCTTTAGTTATGGAGGATCGTGTTATGGCGCATTTAGTCGAAACAATGGCATTTGTAAGAGAAACCCCCTGGCATGGGCTAGGGAATCGTCTACCGGACAAGCAACCTCTGGAAGTCTGGCTGGAAGCGGCAGGTATGGATTGGGAGATCAGGACCACTGATGTCCTGTTTCGTGTCGGTACCGGCAGTAATTTCAATGTTCACCCTAACCCAGATGCCAAGGTGCTGTATCGGTCGGACACCTTGGCTCCCCTGTCCGTAGTGTCTCCCCGTTATAAGGTGGTTCAACCCAAGGAGATTCTGGAGTTCTATCGAGACTTGGTCAGCATCGGCGGCTTTGAACTGGAAACTGCTGGCGTATTGAAGGACGGTAAAAAGCTCTGGGCGCTGGCCAAGACCGGAGAAGAAACCGTTCTCAAAGGCAGTGACCGAGTGAAGGGCTATCTGCTACTGGCTACCAGCTGTGATGGGACCCTTGCCACGACTGCTCAGTTCACCTCCGTCCGTGTGGTCTGCAATAACACCCTGCAGATCGCGACCGATGATCGTGCCGGGGCCATCAAGGTTCCGCATTCCACCAAGTTTGATCCCATGGCCGTCAAGCAGGCTCTGGGTGTCGGTGCCTCTGCCTGGGAAGCGTTTGAGGAGAAGGCTCAGGTATTGGCTAGCCGCAAGGTCAATCGGCTGGATGTGACCAAGTTTGTCATCAGCGTGCTGGGAGATCGGAATGCGCCCTTAACGGCTCAGCCCAACGAAAAAGCCCTCAAAGGGGTCA
>JAJYPK010000060.1 GCA_021795465.1 Bacillota bacterium | reverse complement strand
GCCGTCGGTCGCATTCGCCAGCAACATCCCGACCTCATGCGAAGCTTGGTCCGTAGCGCCTAGGCGCTACGAAGACTCCATCGAATAGCCCTATCCGCCACTCTCGTCGAGAGTGGGCATTTGCTTACCCATCAGGCGGGATGGCTGCTTGTAAGTCACGTCACCTGCCTCCAAAAAGCAGTGAATGACCTTTTCACCGGAAAATCGCGGCGTTTTTCGCCTCGTTGGGGGTTATCCACAACGCTCAATACGAGTACAACGCAAAAAGCTCCACAAATAGTGTGCTTGATTTCTGATGGTCGCCCTGCTATAATTGCTAAGCGACGCGGAAGTAGCTCAGTGGTAGAGCATCGCCTTGCCAAGGCGAGGGTCGCGGGTTCGAATCCCGTCTTCCGCTCCATCAAGAGTTAGAAGTATGGCGACGTAGCCAAGTGGTAAGGCAGGGGTCTGCAAAACCCCTATGCCCCGGTTCGAATCCGGGCGTCGCCTCCACTCAATGTCCACAAATCATCTGTGGGTGGTTAGCTCAGTTGGTTAGAGCGCTCGCTTGACATGCGAGAGGTTCACAGGTTCGAGTCCTGTACCGCCCACCATAAATTTGAAGCCTCGCAAGCGATTGCGGGTTTTTTGTTGTCCACACACTCATGCGCCCAATGCTTGCCATCCAATTAACGCAGATAACACTATACTGCTCTCCATATACATCGGACGGTTTCACCTCGGAGCACTAACGCATCCGGTGACGGATCTGGGAGGGTTCTCCCTTCTTATTTAAAACTTATCGGAAGGCAACCTGAATGATAGTTCCCGCCCCAATACTGATTTGAAATTGATGGATGGTGGGTTTTAGATCAAATGCTAAAAGAAGATTGCGACCCTGTGGAATAATTTCTTCAGTGGTTCCCCAATTAGTCGTAATTGTTTGTGTGTGATTGACTGGCAAATTTCCGGCGGATGCATTCACGAGCGTCATTTCAAAAACCTGGTGGGATCCAGAAAGGATATGGGGATTTTGATAGGCCGTTTGCATCGTACCGTGTGTGGTGGTGAGAATAACGCCCCCATTCGTGACCTGGATGCTTTCCAACGTGATTGATGGGGACGTCGTTTGGGGAGAAGATTGGCTGACGGGTGTGGTGGGGCTGGAAGGGGAAGAAGACTGAGACGGGTTGACTTCCGAGGTTGGAGTCGCTGCGCTTGAAGGTGTTGAAATCCCACTGGTGTGGACGGTGCCGCTTATATGATATGTCCTGTTTCCGGTGGGGGTCGCCGTGAGATTTCCGTTGACGCCGCACCCTGCTAACAGGTTGCTTCCGAACAGAATGACCGATCCGACGACGAGATGTTTCAGCATGATGAGGTCTCCTCCAATGTATTGTGGAATGGCTGTCGTGAGTATAACGCCGGATTCGACTCGAAGTTACTGGGAATCGCTGACAGGCGGGGACACGCATCCGCGTTGCGATGTCAATGCCAAATAACAGACGGGTCATCGTACGGTTAATGATCCAATGAGGAAAAAACGGGATTTTGTACTCATGACCGTCCTTGTCCAAACCCTGGTAGCCTGCTTATTTCCCCCTTTTCCCGAGCCCGGCAGAGTTGGCCAGCAGCAGGTGATACGTTTTGGTTGATCCCGATGACACTCAACGCCGGTCTTCACCCCAGGAACCGGGGGACCTAGTGACGCTAATATAACTTGTAGGGCTCTCCCTTAGTTGCCAGTGAGCTCGCATTGCATGACTGGAAGTAAGCCCATACGATCACAACTCTTTTATGGAGATAATGAAACCCTAGTCGGTAAATTACACGGTAGACCACCTTAGAGGCAGGGCGGACAGAATCCGAATGGGGGGGTAGTGTGCTAGACGGAATTTTCATGTACTTAGTGACCTTCTTGAAACAGTGGCGACGAGCCCACATGGAGCGATGATGGAGACGGTAGATCGCGGACAGGTACATCCGTAAATTGAATCCGCTTCCAAACTGGAGTGCCAGGGGTTCCCGGTCATAGGGAGCTTAACCACATGCTGGGCTCCTAACATCTTGGGCAGTGGGGTTATGGCCTACCTGTAAAGCCGGATGACTTTTGGCACGGGATATTCGCTTCTTTATACGGTCTGATCTGCGTAATAAGGCCCGCCCGCAGGCAAGGGCATGTAGGTGGTATCATGATGAGGTCTCTATTGACGGTTGAGGGCGGACCGCCATCGTGTCCGGTGGTGTCTAAGAATCCCAAAAACCCCTCGTGTGGGATTCTTGCCGGAAATATCGTGCCGAATACGAGGTGCATCATCAAAACCCATTACCCTGAAGCCGATGGGTGACGTACAAAATGGCAGGGGGAAGGGAGCCGTGACATGAGAGGAAGGTTCGAACAGTTAAAGAGGGCATTGCGAGGCGATGATTTGCACGCTTGGCTTTATCACGGCAAGACGTCGTGGCTGCAATTGACGTGGTTTTTGTTGTTGTTGGGCACCCTAGCCTGGTTGGATGGTTCGACCCAATTTATATGGTTGGTGCCGCCTTTCGCGGCCACGCTAAGCATTCTTCTCTTGTTGCCGCAAGCGCCCATTGCCCAGCCAATCCCGGTTGTAGTGGGCCCCACGCTCGGGGCGTGTGTGGGAACTGCCGTGGCGCTATTCGTCCATGGTCCTATTTATGCTGTTCTAGTAGCCGGCCTGATGTTATGGGCGCTCCCCCTTCTTAAGGTGTATCATCCTCCTGGCATCGCCCTTTCAATGTATCCATTGATGCTCCATACCAGTGTTTGGTTCCCGTTGGTTGTGGTCTTCCCGTTTACCATTGTGGCCGTCGCTACCTGCACGTTGCTGAGCCGTGTATCCAAGGCGTGGCCTGATTACCCAGTCACCCTCAGGCGATAGGGAATTTCCGTATGGGGCATTTCTGCCAAGAGGCAAGAAACCTGATCATTTACCGTGACTCCCGAGACTCGTATACGAAAGCAGTAGACATGCGGTAGATGGCGGATGTCCTAGGCAGAAGGGGAGAAAGCCATGTGGCGTCGATTTCCTCGCGGCCGGACTTCAACCCCCGGTGGTTCCAGCATAACACCACCTGGGGGGTTTATTGATCCGTCCCATCAGAGAGAGATACATCAGACCAGTGAGATACTACGCCTAATCGACCATCTTGGCAGCTCCTCTGTCCAGGGTATAGGTTTTTTCTCATTACATATACTAGCCCTGTGGAATATTAACCCAGTGGAGGTGGTTTCAAATTCCAGAGTGGCGGATTGTCGGGGACCTTTGGTGTGCTCCGAGACTGGGCGAGGTGCTGGAGGCGAATGTCTTTGGGGAATGGGAGGAACATCTGTTGCCAAGCATGGTCGAATATCGTCTCAATCAAACCCCTAGCACTCGCGACAGGCAAATGCTGGCTTTAGCCCGGACACTTTCTCGATACATTTTGGTGATGACTGGGGCCTGGTTACAGGACCTCGTACGTCTTCGTTATGTATCCCTCGATGGCGACGAAATTTGTCATGTGGTAGACCGAGCATACGCGCGACTCAGGGTTGACGAGAGTCATAATCGGGATCGGGAGGATTTGGCCACGTCAGCGCTCCGAGCATTCTTGGTTGACCACGATGAACTAGTTTTGACCGGTGTGCAGCGATTTTTGCTCCCGGCGATTCGCCAGGAATTCGTGGAGGCCCTTGACCATGCTTTGGATGATTGGTTAATGGAAAAAGAACACCATGAGTTTGTCCGATTGCTTCACCATTTTGTCAGTCTCCATGAACCAAAAATGGGGACCGTGCATGTGTTTTGGCAGGATCTTCATTTCTTGTTGGAAGATGATCACGAGCAACGGGTCGGCGAAGCCGTAGTTCGTGAACTTAGTCGGGGCATACCGGATGATGATCCGTCAATTCACGATCTATTGATTAGTGCGCTTATTACGATGGGGCCCAAGCGTGTGGTGGTTCATCAGAAGGAAGAGGTGGACGATATATTACGGACGATGCATGGGGTATTCGAAAATCGTGTCACATGTTGCCGCGGATGTCAGCGCTGTAAAGGTTTGACAGGAATCCAGAACCCATTATAAGATACCGTCATAAAGCTTATAAACTTGTCGATGACAAGGCCAGGTATGGCGCACCCTATAGAGAGGATCTCCCTTGCTGAAACGAGATCCAGGCCCTACACCTTACCAACCACCTTAGAGACACTTTCGTACCGGTGATTGCCGGGAAAGATAGCGGGCCAGCCCGATAGCGCTGAAACGAGAGCCCCGAAACCCCAGTGGGTGCGAGGCATATGGCGGTGGAACCGCGGATCTAGATCCGTCCCCTTATTGGGGGCGTTTTTTGTTGGCATGGAATACCTAAACTGGGGGGCGTGAAAAATGGCAGGCGAATTGCAGTTGGTAATTGATGGGGAAGCGCGCTCGGTACAGTCTGGTTGCACGGCGTGGGATCTTCCCGAACGTCAAGAGCATGCGCTCGCGGTATGGGTTGACGGTCAGGTGCTTGATTTAAAACGAGCACTACCGCAATCGGGTACGGTGCAATGGTTAACCTTTAACGATTTTAGTGGACGACAAGTGTTTCGCCATTCCAGTGCCCACTTATTGGCCCAAGCCGTGAAGAGACTATGGCCCGAGGCTAAACTCGGGACGGGGCCAGCGCTCGATGATGGATTTTACTATGACGTGGCATTGGCCGAACCGCTACAAGAGGGAGACCTGGCACGCATCGAGCGTGAGATGAAGAAAATTGTGGGTGAGAATCTCCCCATTGAGCGTGTGGAATTGAGTCGTACTGAGGCCCTTACTCTCTTTGACCAACGGGCCGAGACATTTAAGCGCCAGATCATTGAGGGCATCCCTCACGATGCGGTAATTTCTGCCTATCGGCAAGGAGACTTTATTGACCTCTGCTCAGGACCTCATCTGGCGGCGACAGGTTTAATCCAAGCGATCAAGTTAACCAGCGTGTCGGGTGCCTACTGGCGTGGCAACGAGGTGAACCCCATGATGACGCGAATTTACGGGACGTCCTTTCCCAGCGAAGACGAACTGACGCAACATCTGGTCCACATTGAAGATGCCAAGCAACGGGACCATCGCAAACTGGGACCGAGCCTCGACCTGTTTAGTTTTCGGGAAGACGCCCCGGGCTTTGCCTTCTGGCACCCCAAGGGCAACCAATTGTATCGGACTCTTGAGGAGTTTTCACGACGTCTGCAACACGACCGCGGTTATCAGGAAGTCGCGACGCCATGGATCTATCGGGTGGGACTTTGGGAACGATCGGGTCATTGGGACCATTACCGAGACGACATGTTTTTGATCGAACGGGATTCGGAGGTACTGGGCGTCAAACCAATGAACTGTCCCGGTCATGCGCTCCTCTTTAAAGGGGCCACGCGGTCCTATCGGGACCTTCCGATGCGATTGGCCGAGTATTCACCGCTGTCTCGTTTCGAACGGTCAGGAACCTTGCATGGCTTAATGCGGGTGCGAGGTTTTCATCAGGATGATGCTCACTTGTTTGTGAGCCAAGACCAAATTAGTCAAGAAATGTTTGGTGTCTTGGACCTAGTGGATGTGATGTACCGCGCATTTGGTTTAACTCACGAGGTGGTGTTTTCTACGCGTCCAGACAACTACATGGGAGACCTCGCTTTGTGGAACCAAGCGGAGGCGAACCTCGAAGAAATCTTGCGCGACCGTGGCTTAAAATACCAAATCAATCCCAAAGACGGTGCGTTCTATGGGCCAAAATTAGATATCGCAGCCATCGATTCTCTCGGGCGGCGCTGGCAATTAGCGACGATCCAGTTAGATTTCCAACTGCCCGAGAAGTTTGATTTGCATTATGTCGATGCCGATGGAGAATTTAAGCGACCGGTTATGATCCACCGCGCTATCATGGGATCATTGGAGCGTTTTTTGGGAATCCTGGTCGAGCATTATGCCGGAGCGTTTCCTCTATGGTTAGCTCCAGTCCAATGTGTGATTATCCCCATCACTGACCAACAGATTTCGTACGCCCAGGAGATTCAACGGAAGTTGAGTCGTTACGGGATTCGATCTGAGGTGGACGACCGCAGCCAGAAAATGGGATACAAAATTCGGGAAGCGCAGTTGGCGAAGGTTCCGCGGATGCTTGTGGTAGGGGGGCGAGATCAGACCAATCACACGGTATCCGTGCGAACGCGCGACCAGGGTGATATTGGAGCTAAACCCTGGCCTGATTATCTGCACCAACTGATTGAAGAAGCCGAGATGCCTCTCGCCTAAGGCGGCAGGTTTTTCGATTTCGATACGTACGTATTGACGTTCGAGCTAAGAGATGGGTACAATGTTCATATAACCACCGAACAAAGCAGGAGCGCTGACTTCTCACCCTAAGGCTTGGCCGAAAGGGTTATCGATATGGCTCTGTATTTGAGCGGGGAGTTGTTCCTCGCTCATTTGTTTGGGAAAAGGAGGGATTGCGACATCAAAGATCTCCGAATAAACGATGAAATCCGCGCTCGTGAAGTACGTTTGGTCGGTGACGAAGGAGAACAACTCGGCATTGTGGCGTTGCGCGACGCGTTGACTATAGCTCAAGAGCGTCGAGTAGACTTGGTGGAGGTGTCTCCCACAGCGCGTCCTCCCGTGTGTCGGTTGATGGATTACGGGAAATTTAAATACGAACAGGCCAAACGGGATCGAGAATCGCGTAAGAAGCAGAAAGTGGTAAGTGTCAAGGAAATAAAGATGCGCCCAACCATTGAAGAACATGACTTTGAGGTAAAGGTTCGGAGTGCACAAAAATTTTTGGCCGAAGGAGACAAAGTGAAGTGCACCATGATCTTTAGAGGCCGGGAGATTGTGCATGCGAGCAAAGGCCAAGAGACATTGAAGAAATTGGCAGCAGCGGTAGTCGACCTATCGGTCGTGGAACGTCCTCCTCGCGTAGAAGGTCGCGCGATGATTATGATCTTGGCACCAAAAAAGGGAGTGTGACATCATGCCAAAAATGAAGACACATCGTGGAGCGGCCAAACGGATTAAATTGACCAGCTCCGGACTTGGCAAGCGGCATCGTGCAGGGAAGAACCACATGTTGGAACACAAATCGGCTACTCGGCGGCGGCGATTGCGTAATGCGGACGTGCTGTCGAAGGCAGATCAACACCGGACCAAACGGCTCCTGCCATACGGCTAGGGCAGTGATGTAAGTACTTGGAGGGATAGATTATGGCTCGAGTTAAAAACGGTATGGTCCGCCATCGCCGACACAAAAAAATTCTTAAAATGGCTCGTGGGTATCGAGGAGCCCGTTCGCGGCAATTTCGCCCCGCGAATGAAGCCGTTATGCATAGCTTATGGTACGCCTATCAACACCGTCGTAAGCGTAAAGGAGATTTCAGACGCCTTTGGATTACTCGGATTAATGCGGCAGCGCGATTGAATGGATTATCCTACAGTCGATTTATGAACGGATTAAAACGAGCAGGAATTGGGTTAGATAGAAAGGTTCTCGCGGATCTCGCTGTGCGCGATATGGATAGCTTCAAGGTCCTGGTGGCGAAAGCCAAAGAAAACCTTTAGGGGATACCGGTGATTCTGCATCCACTAGATTCTGCAGAGAACAAGATGATTCGCACGGTGATACACCTCCTCTCTTCGCGTCGGTTCCGTGAACGCGGTGGGCGGGCCGTCGTGGAGGGGCGTCGTATTGTTGAAGAGGCCCTCTCCTCGGGGGTCAGTTTTCAGTTTGTCCTCTATAGCCCGCGTTTCTTGCAAGATCCGCATAACAAGAGTGTCCTCGCACGTTTGCAAGCGCAGTCGGTGCGATTGCTGTATGTTACTGACCGGCTTTTGGAAAGTATTTCGGCGGTTGAGACCTCTCAGGGCATTTTAGGCGTAATCGATTGGTCTCTGCCCCAACGCGACTTCTTTCCTCCTACGGTAGGTCCTTCGCTCTTTGTGGTGGCGGAAGCGGTGCAAGATCCGGGTAACCTGGGTACGCTAATCCGCTCGGCTCAAGCTTGTGGAGCTCATGGTCTGGGTGTGACGCGAGGAACCGTTGAAGTCTTTAACCCCAAAACATTGCGGGCTTCGGCAGGCAGCGTGTTTCGTATGCCGATCTTTCAACTGTCGGAGGATTGGGTGGAATGCGCGGTGGGACAAGCCATGACGCTTAGGACTACCGATGTGTCCGCACACCGCGCATATGATGAGGTGTCATGGACCGAGCCAGTCATCGTCGTGTTAGGCAACGAGGGTAACGGGTTGCGCTGGGCTTCCGAGCATGGGGAGGCGATGCATATTCCGATGGTTCCTACCGCAGACTCACTTAACGTAGCAATTGCAGGATCCATTATCTTATTCCACGCGGTATCGGTAAGGCGTCGCGCCGGTATTTTCCAAACGCCTTTGGATGTAGTATAATGGCAGCAACTTAATCTACGAAGAAAGTGATGATCCAGGAAAGTACCCGTGTCACCACGTGACAGAGAATGGGGATGGCTGAAAACCCGTCGCGGTGCATGGTGAAGGTTCCCTGGGGAGTGTGGTTTTGAATCCATCATTGCTGAGACTAGGATGGTGGTCTAGGAGCTACCGGTGTGCGCCGTTACCGCTAGTTAACGAGGAATGCCGGAAGGCATTTGAACGAAGGTGGTACCGCGAGACGTCTCGCCCTTTATTGGGAGGGCGTTTTTTTATTGGGATTGAGAGGACGGGAGGTAGACGATGGCTGAAGATCATGTGAATGCAATTAAGGAACTTGGTGATCAATTGCAAACGGCTTCGAACTCCCTACAGGTACAGGAAATTCGGAATACCTGGTTGGGTCGCAAGGGGTTGATTACCGGACGCTTAAAAGGCGTGGCAGGGCTCCCGGTAGATCAACGGCGTGACGCAGGACAACGGTGGAACGGTGTGCGCATAGAGGCGGAATCTATGATTGATGAGGCACTTGCGCGTCTGCAATATCAAGAAGAAACCCGCCAACTGGAACAAGAACGACTCGACATGAGCATTCCCGGCGTAAGTCCCGGTTTAGGGATGCTACACCCGTTGACTCGGGTCCGTCGACTGGTTGAGGATGTGTTTCTAAGAATGGGATTTACGTTGCGCTATGGGCCGGAAGTGGAAAGCGAATGGTACAATTTTGAAGCGCTAAATATTCCCATGAATCACCCGGCACGCGACATGCAAGACTCATTTTTTGTTGATATACCGGGCATGGTGCTCCGTACTCACACCTCCCCGGTTCAGATCCGCGGGATGAAAGCGGCAGCCGGCCGGCTGCCCGTGAAGATTATTGCGCACGGCCGCGTCTATCGTCGTGATGATGATCCGACGCATACTCCCATGTTCCATCAAATGGAAGCACTTGTTGTGGATCGGGGTATTAGTCTCGCTGACCTCAAGGGTACTTTATTGGCCATGACCCAAGACTTACTCGGCGAAGATGTAGAGACTCGGTTTCGCCCATCATATTTCCCTTTTACGGAACCGTCGATGGAAGTGGATGTCACCTGTGCCGTGTGTGGAGGGAGCGGGTGTCGGGTCTGCAAAGGCACGGGCTGGGTAGAGATCTTGGGGTCGGGAATGGTGCATCCGGTGGTGCTCCGAAATGGGGGGTACGATCCGGACCACGTTTCGGGGTTTGCGTTCGGACTCGGCATTGAACGACTTGCTATGAGGATATTCGAGTTGGACGATCTACGGCTCCTCTATCAGAATGACTTGGAATATCTGAGCCGTTTTGGTCGCTACACAGGGAGGCCAATTCTATGAAATTAAGCCATCGTTGGCTGGCGCGATATCTCCAAGAGGTCCCATCGCCCGAGATGATAGAGAAAGCTCTCATCCAAATGGGGATTGAAGTGGCCGCGAAAGAGTCCTGGGGGCAGGACTTTGACACCGTGGAACTCGTTCGTGTGATATCCCGCGTCGCTCACCCGAATGCCGACCACCTATCGGTGGTCACGGTAGAGCGGAGAGGTGGACAGGTAACGGAGGTGGTAACTGGAGCCAATAACGGCATGGTTGGTGAGTCCGTGTGGTATGCCCCGCCAGGCACCCGATTACCCGATGGAAGGATCTTGGAAACCGTTAACATGCGTGGGATTCCTTCTCCTGGCATGTTACTGTCCGCGAGTGAATTAGGATTTCATGTGACGGGCGGAGACCTTTGGGTCTATGAAGGAAGTCAACCGATCGGAACCACCTTCCTCGATACCCTGGGTGGAACCGACATCATCTACGAATTGGAATTGACCCCTAATCTGGCCGTCTTTGATCAGAGTGTGCTCGGAATCGCACGGGAGATTGCCGCGGCACTAAATCTCGAGAGCCGAGATCCTTCGGGGGGATACCACTACGGAACGGCAACGGATTTGGTGCGCGTCGATGATGTGGAAAGGTGCCCCTTGTATGGACTGATCGAATGGCGCCTAAAAGGCGAAGGGGAGACGCCGTTTTGGATGCAGCAGCTGTTATTGGGTATTGGACTGCGCCTGATTCACCCCGTGGTGGATATTACTAATTTTATTCTATGGGATATCGGACAACCTCTGCACGCGTTTGATGCCGACGCCGTGGTATTGCCGCTTGAGGTGCGTCGCGCTAAAGATGGGGAAGAGATGCAATTGCTCGATGACAGCCGCTGTATTCTCAGCACCGAGGACTTGGTCATTGCCGATCAAACGGGGCCGATTGCGTTAGCAGGTATCATGGGAGGAAAGCGTGCAGAAATTACCGCAAAGACCCGCCATGTGTTCTTAGAGTCCGCCCACTTTAGTGCACCCGGGATCTTTAAGAGTCTACGCCAGCATCGGATCCTGTCCGACGCCGGACTCCATTTCGGCAAGGGAACGGACCCCGGTATGGCGAGCATCGCAGCCGAATCGTCGACCGCACTACTCGGTGAGGTCTCAGAGTACGCCCTTTGTATAGAGCGGAGCACGATTCACGGAATGGTTCCTCGTCGCAGAAACATTCCATTCGAACCGGACCGGATCCGGCGCATCTTGGGAGTCACGTGGTCGGATCAGGAGATTCAACAAGGACTTGAACAGCTACGGTTTGAGGTGACCGATGATTCGGTGGTGATTCCGTTGGACCGCCACGATGTGCAAATAACCGAAGACTTGAGTGAGGAAGTGGCTCGGCTAAGGGGATTTGATACGATTGAGGCCACATTGCCCTCTAACCCGACGAAAGCTGGAGCGCGCGACAGAGAAGTGAGCTTCCAGGAAAGCTTACGGGACAAGTGGGCGACATTAGGATATTGGGAAGTGGTCACACGCCCTTTTTGGCATACGAGTCGAGACGTTTTGGGGCTAGACTCCAAAACCCGTCGGATTATGGTAACCAATCCCCTCCGCGAAGAGGAATCCGAGTTGCGCCTAGATTTGCTCCCAAGCGTTCTAGAAGTGTTGGTGTCTAACCGGGGGCGTCGGGACCAACCGGTGGCCATTTTCGAGTTGGCACCCGTCTATCAATGGCGGGAAGGGGCAGTGTCCGAGCCGATAGCGTTGGCGGTGGCCGAAGTTCTTGGGGCAAGCGGACAGTATCTTGAGTCGCCTGATGTTGGCATCTTTCGCCTCAAGGGCGCCCTAGAGTGGGTGAATGGGCAATTGAACCTGGGATTGACCCAAGACCCCGTCGGGCAGGTCCCGGATTTCATGCACCCGGGACGCTCAGTGGCCTTATACGATGCGGCGGGTGCTACAGTTGGGTATCTTGGGGAAGTGCGGCCTCGCCTGGCAAGCCTGAAATTTCGCTCTAAGCGCGTCGCGGTGCTGAGCATTGCCCCCGTGCGAGCCACCGGACCGGCTACCGGGGGTGTCATCCTAAGTCCCTCTCGATATCCCGATGTTTCTCGTGATTTGTCCCTGGTGGGAGAAAACTTGCTGTATTCAACTATCGTCCAAACGGTGACCCAATGTGGAGCGAAAAACCTTCGAACCGTGCGACTGGTAGATGTGTTTGAAGGAGATTTCGGCAGATCAGTGACCATACGACTGGTGTTCCAATCGATGACCCGGACACTGGTTGACGCCGAGGTAGACCAAGAAGTGCGTCTAGTAGTGAATGCCTTAGAGCGTCTAGGGATCGCGTTGAGGGAACGGTAAAAATTTCATGGGTCGGGAAAATATGCAGGATTTCCACAAGGATGTCGAGAATTAGAATATTAAATACCAAGGGGAGGGATTGCGGTGGATGAGCCTGTCCGTACATCCGTAGTCGTTTACGGTGAAGAGTATCAACTCAAGGGCGATTTGCCCGAAGAAGTCGTCGAGGCATTGGCACACCATGTTGATAATCGGATGCGTGCATTGGCCGCGAAGAATCCTCGCGTGAGTCCCCTGCGTCTTGCGGTGGTCACGGCCATGAATTTGACCGAAGAAATTTTTCGACTGCAAGCAGAACGCGACGAGTTGGTACAAACCATGCAGCAAAAATGGCGCCGGCGTGACGCTAAGTAATAACGCCGGGGGAAGTCGGTGAGAAATCCACCGACTTCCCCCGGCGGTTTTCATTGATCGGGGGACGTTTTTTCTGAGATAGGGTTTCTGGTACGATTGTTGATGGAGCGTTCGGAATAAGACTCTGTACGAGGTGGACGCACCCTCCGTGGCGGGCCTGTAGGCGCTACCTTTAACTGGTGGCGCTAGTTCTCTGTGTGTTGCAGAGGGCCTCGGATGAATTTTTGCACGGACGAGGGAGGTAACAATGACATGAATAACGTCTTACCTAATGTGCCATTGCCTAGTGGAGTAGAGGGGCTTTTAGCTCTGGAATGGCCCGCCGTGCTAAGCCAAGTTAGTCGATTTGCCGACACCACGATGGGACAGGATGCGGTACGCCAACTATCATGGATCGGCAACGGGGATCTATTAATTTACGAACAGACCCTCATTCGCGAGATGTTGGAATGGACTGCCCGGCACTCGGTAAGCTTGGTGGGGGCGGGCCCTATCGGACCCTTGGCGTTACGGGCGGCTAAGGGTCAGAGATTGTTGCCGGAAGAATTGGTGCGTTTGGCGACCACGTTAAAAAAATCCCAAGAGGTGACCATCAATCTTCCTGTGGAGATCTGCTCGGCCTGGGCAGAGCGAATTAGTCGGTGGACGATACCTGGTCTTCTAATCACCATGATCGACAATACCTTCACGCCCGATGGTGAGGTGAAGGACGACGCGAGTCCTGTGTTGAGGGACCTGAGACGCAAACGACGGGCAACCTTGAGCGAAATCGACACAGCACTGCAGGGATTGTTGCGGTCGGATAAATGGGCGCCCTACCTACAGGACGCCGTGGTCACGATGCGATTTGGGCGACGGGTCGTGCCGATTAAACTTGCTTTTCGCAATGCGGTCTCCGGTATTGTCCATGATCAATCGGCGAGTGGCCAGACCGTGTTTGTGGAACCACTCAGCATTGTGGAGCGCCAAAACTTGGTGGTTACGCTTGAGCGGGAGGAGCAAGATGAGATCGATCGCATTCTCAACGTGTTGTCTCATGAGGTCGGCAAAGAGGTCGCGGATCTCACGTGGCTTCATGATGAATTAACCCGCTTCGATCGGACTCTGGCGGTCTCTCGCTATGGGGTTGCGACAACGTCTATAATTCCGGACGTCAAGGACGTCCCCCTTTTGCGTTTGATTAAGGTTCGCCATCCATTACTGGCTAATCCGGTGCCGTTTACCCTAGAACTGGGGAGTGCGCGTAGGATTCTCATCGTGTCTGGACCCAATACTGGCGGTAAAACGGTCACTTTGAAAACTGTCGGATTGCTCGTGGCAATGGCAATGGCCGGGATGATGATTCCCGGCGCAGAGGGAACAACTATTCCCTTTACGACGCGCCTTTTCGTGGATATTGGTGATGAACAAAGTCTCGAACAAAGCCTATCGACTTTTTCGAGTCACGTGCGTCGGCTACTGCCCATGCTGGAACAGGCCGACTCTCGCACCTTATGTCTCATTGACGAGTTAGGTGCAGGCACTGATCCGGAAGAAGGTGCGGCCCTGGCCGAGGCCATTTTAGAACGTCTTTCAATCCAAGGGGCATTCGTGGTCTCCACCACCCACTATAGTCGATTAAGACTACTGGGCTTGGAAAAGCCTGAAATCATCAATGCGCACGTGGCGTTTGATTTAGGTACCCTCGAGCCGACTTACCACCTTATTGTGGGTCACCCGGGAAGTTCTCAAGCACTCAATATTGCGCAACGATTGGGCTTGGAGAAATCGTTAGCCGATCGTGCTCGCACGTTGATGCGGGTGGAAGGTGTCGCGTTAAACGACGCGATTGAGACCGTCAATCGGTTGGATGGCGAACTTCGATCGGCTCGGGAGGATTTAGAGCGCGAACGTGTTCAATGGGACGAGGACCGTCGTCGCTGGCAGCAAGAGATGGAACGCTTCGAGCAGCAGCAACAACGGGATCGGGCTGGAATTCGCGAAAAGTGGCAGCGCGAGCTTCAGATTCTTAAAACCGAGATGGACCGATTGATGGAGGAGGTCCGTCGCCAAGAAGGCGTGGAACGAGCACGGGCCATTGAGAATTTGCGACAACATTGGCGTCAGGAGGGCGATCTACCAAAAGCATTAAAGACGAGACGTGGAGCCATAGCACCTAAAATTAACGGTGTCGGCGATTGGGTGCGGATCCAAGGTTTCCCCGATTTGGGGCAGGTGGTGCAAGTTGAAGGGAGTATGGCGCTCATTGAAGTGGGGTCATTGCGCATCCGTTTGCCTCTCGAGGAACTTGAGGCGGCAGGTGTCAAACCCGTAGAAAAACCACGAAAGGTGCGACTCAACGCCGAATCGCACCGCGACGGTAGCATCGAGATTGATGTTCGGGGGAAGACCGCCGAGGATGCCTGGGACGTTGTCGATCGTTTTATTGACTCTGCGGTCCTAACAGGGTGGCCCCAAGTTCGCGTCATTCACGGGAAGGGAACGGGCGTTTTGCGCCGCGTGATCGGCGAGCGCCTTCGACGGGACCCTCGTGCGGTGAGTTACCGCCTGGGGCAATCGGGCGAAGGGGGAGACGGGGTCACTGTTGTCTGGTTGGAGGAAGAACCCTAGATGAATGGGTACGGCAATGGGTTCAGGGTGAAGCGGTTCGTCATCGGCTAGATGCCATGATCCAACCGGCGCGAGAGTCTCTACGGGAAGCCTCGACCGATGAACGACACTTTTGGGCTGCCCTCTATGTTAAGGGACAGCCCAAACACTTCAACCGGGTCATATTCATGATGCAGGATTACCCTTTGGGAGAAACCGGGAGAGTCCTTCTTTTGGGTGCTTTCCCCGGTTTTGGAACGGCAGGGGATGATTTTTTTGCCATCTTGGGAGGTGTGGGCATTACCTGAACCGTTACACCAATAGACGTGATTTGCACGTTGACCAATTCGTTACGCTTTAGTGTGGATACACTGGCTGTGTTTCCTGGCCCCTTGACGACTTTGACTTGACTCAACGGGTAGGTCTTGGTTTCAGAGTGTCCCGGCCGAACCACCTTCATCGTCAGATGCCGATTCGAAAGGCTTTCGACTGTACCAGTGATTGGCATTGGGGGCAAAATATTGATAATCATCCTGGTTTGATTGCCCTGTATCGCGATTTGGTCGCCAGGTTGAATGGCGCTATCCGATACCGTATACCTACCACTCTTGACTGTCAGGTTGTGGCCGAAGGTCACGGTCTTATCAACGGATTTGCGACCGGGGCCTGCCATTTCTTTCACGACGAGACTAGACGATCCTACTTTCGTGACGAATCCATTGATTGGGGGTATCGGTGCTTTGGCAATGAACCACCCATTATGCGTAGAACGCAGCATTACTTGTTCCTTCGTTTCTAGTTGGGCCAGCGAAAGTTGTGATTTACTACTAATTTGGCTAGACGTCAATGTCAGTGATCTTGCATCTGGTCCCATGACTTTGAGGACGACGGAATCTGAGGACACTCGAGACACAGTGGCGATCCCTGGCGCCGGAGTGCTAGTCCTCAACGGAATCTTTGGAGGCGCTTTAGCGAAAGCGGCGCCCGTCAACAAGATCGTGGCGATTGTCGTTGAACCCAACGCTATGATGTGATTTCTCAACACACTAACATCCCCCTTTGCTCTTTCCGCGCACGGCGGATTTCGTTACCCTAGCACGAGACTATGAAGAAACTATGAAGTCCTCCGCGGAAACGTCAGTGTAAAGGTTGAACCTTGGCCTATCCGGCTTCTGACGGAAATGTTCCCACCCTGCCGTTGTACGAGATGCTGGGCAATCGCCAGACCTAATCCTACTCCCCCCTTGGCACGGCTTCGCGCCGAATCGATTCGAAAGAACCTCGAGAAGATGTGGGGCATCGCGTCGAGCGGGATGCCTTCCCCAAAATCTTGAACCTGTAATTGCACACAATCGTCGTTCGCGGTGCCCCGAATGAGAACCCATGCACCGGGTCGACTATGTTGAATCGCATTGCGCACGACATTATCAAGAATCTCTCGCGTGCGCACGGGGTCAATATATACCTTAGGCCAATCTCGCGCTCCCTCCATCTCTAGCTGCACGCCACCCGTTTTAGAGGCATAAGGTTGTAGCATGGTAATTACCTGTTCCACCACCGCATCTAAGGCATACCACTGTTGGGACAGCACCATCGTTCCCGCCTGAACTTGTGCCAGTCGGTGCAAGTCCCCGACCATCCGATTTAGGTGTTGAGTCTCGTGATACAACGTCGTCACGTGATCTTTGGATAGAGGGATTTTGTCATCCAACATGGCTTCAAGGTACCCCTGAATATGCGTGAGGGGATGCCGTAGCTCATGGGCCACATCATCTACCAGCGTTTCTCGCAACCGATTCTGTATTTGGAGATGGTGAACCATCTGATTGAAAGCATCCCCGAGCGCCCCGATTTCGTCTTGACGAGCGATGTTTACGGACTCCAGTCTGTTGCCCGAAGCAATCTGTTGGGCCGCCTCCGTTAACGTCTCTACGGGTCGAACGATACTGCGGGCCATCCCATAGGACAAGATGATCGCCACAATCAAAGCAATCAGGGTGACCATTATTAGCGAGTGATTCATCATGGATAAAAATCCGACAGGAATCGCTAGGGGTTCGGGGTGCGGTGCGGCACTCCAAACGAGTTGGCCCACGGCGTGATTTCCTACTTGAATCGGTAAATGACGACGCATCGCATGCAGTACCGGACCCGGCGGCGTCGTTCCCCCCACAATATGGCCGTGCGTTGAAATAATTTCGACGGGACCGGGCGCAAGACCGGACATCGGTGCCAGCAAGGATTGGACGCCAATAAAGCTATTTCCATGGTGGACATAGTACTTGGCAAGTAAACCTACCATGTGGTGATGTACCATACGGTTGCGTTGATTTTGATAAATGCCAAAGTTGATGGCTGTCACATGTTGATAGCCTAGTATCAGTAACCCCAATACAAGACTAAGCAACAATACCATGGCCGCCAACACCTGTTTCCACAGCCGTCGTCTGATCATACCGTTTCGGTGTTAAGGCGGTACCCTAGACCATACATGGTCTCTACGAGTGGGGATTGTAGCTTCTTTCGGAGGTTCTTAATGTGCGCATCCACCGTACGTTCACTACTGTCAAAATCCGATAAAGTTTGAAGCAAGTGGGCCCGAGAGAAGACTTGCCCCCTGTTGACAGCCAAAATCCATAGAATCTCGAATTCTTTTCCGGTCAACTCAATGTGACGTCCGCAATATATTACTTGGTGGGAATCACGATCCATGAAGAGATTACCGATGGCGTGCCGCTGAGGTTCTTGATAGAGGGACCGACGCAAAACCGTTTCAATGCGAGACTTCACTTCCCGTGGACTGAACGGCTTCGTGATGTAATCGTCGGCACCTATACTCAATCCTTCAATGATTTGACTTTCTTGGCTGCGAGCTGTCAATAAGATCACTGGCAAGCGCGACATTTTTCGAATGTCTCTTAGAATGTCCAATCCACTCATCCCCGGTAGCATCACGTCTAGTACCAACAGTGCGGGATTCTCGTGTGTAATGAACTCCCGCAATCCAGTCCCTTCTTGGGTACTGACAAGACGATAACTATCATCGAGATACCAATGTAGGATATCCGCCACCTGCGGATCATCATCGGCAACAGCAATGGTCACCACAAACCATCCTCCCCTTTCTCCTCTCCTCTTCTCTATTTTAGTCTATCAAATTGCTTGACCAGGGGCACGATGGGTGCGGGAAGAGAGATATCTCACCAGAGGACTACTACGCTTGGAACGCCCCGTTCCAAGACGTCCTCCCGGCATGCGTGTCAATCTCAAATGCGGGCCTGGCATGCATCCGCTTGGGGTTGTCCAGCGCCAGCAGCATCATGCGAATCCGGTGCACAACGCGGCCGTCGCGGTACCTCCCCTCAGTAAAAGCACGGTGAGCTGCCGTTTCATGCAAGCCTCACGGCAGGCCATGATGCGCACACGCTGCGCGTGGGGTCGGTCATGCACTTGCTCAAGGGATTCCCGCGCGGACATCTGGATAACCGACGAACGCCCCATCCGCGACGAACCGATACCCAATCGATCGCGCGCATTTCTTCTTCCGTAAAAAAAGCGAATGGTTACCCGTTCTTTTCGCAGGTCCACATGGATCTCGCTGGGATCGGGCTTCAGTTTAAGTTCGCCCGCTTCAGCCAACGGAAGAAATTCCTGCTCTGTCATCGCCTCCCGCCTCTCTCCTTGTTCCACGTGCACAAAAACGGGAGAATCTCGGACGATGGGCGTACGGTCGCAACTTCCCTGCGCTAGTTACGGTGGGTGTTGGATGGGCTCGCCCTGGATCAGCGGCAGGCGCACACGGCCATTAGATCCCGATCCCGTGGTGTAAAAACCGAACAATAGAACCGGCGAAAAGCATGACTTTTTGGGATCTTTGTCGAAGTCCTTCCCTCTGTTAAATTTCCCGAACACGCCCCCGAGGCGTCGAATTAGAATCTAGTTTTACTGGCGAATAGCCGGGTACCGCGGACTAGCACGATTTAGCATAA
>JAJYPK010000225.1 GCA_021795465.1 Bacillota bacterium | reverse complement strand
GGTTATAGACGGGCGCAATCCCTTCGCCCGTGCCTGTCGGACGATCTCCACGAGGTCATCGCGTTCCATCGGGTCGCCTCCTGTCAGCACAAAGAGAGGATATTGCATGTGGGTTAGGGGGTCGATGATGAACTGGGTGACCTCGTCGAAATTTAATTCCTGGGGATCGCGATGGCGTATCGCCGAAGCGCGACAATGACGACACGCGAGTTGACAGGCCCGGGTGGTTTCCCAAATGACAATCAATGGATTAAGTGCAAAGTCTACTGATGGCATGCCACCATTCCTTGGCTTGTGCGTCCGGCCGCCCCTGCGTTGCTGGGTCAACCCGCCAAAGCATCGTGCATGGCTCCCAGAATGGCGTGCAGGTCGATGTCTGGCTCCGGTGCGAGGTCCGCAATAACATAACGGTTTTCTTTTTCTGCATGCACCCAAAAGAGCTTGGAGACTTGCATCGCTAGCATAAGCGCGTGGTCACGTTGAATACTCTCTTGAAGGGCTTGGGTCAACTCACGAATAATCGTATGTTCCCACATCATGGATCGGACCAGCGCGGTCAGTCGGACGAATTGGAGCGCCGCGCTATAAATCGTCGACTCCTCGGCTTCTGCGTGTGGAAGGACGTCGTTAAGGAGATAGGAAACCACGGCATTTCGTCCCTCCTGCCAGTTCTCAGTGGAAGACACTAGGAGGTCGATGCGGCCTTCTAGGGCGTTTACCATTTCGGCATGATGGTTGGTCATGGCTCGGGCGATTTCTACGTTGGACATCTGTCTCTCTCCTTATCGGATGATTCTACTGACTATTCTTCTCCCAAAGGTTATGCGCGGTCGTGACGAGGATCACGTTCCTCCGTTAATTTTTCTAGACCGACTATGGTGGAGTGAGCCACTGTGACGAGGCTCACAAATTGTCCGTCTCTGACTTTGCATACTACTTATGGAGAGGCAGGGTCTTAGGCGCATGATGTGTCCAAAACCCAGTGGCGCCTCCCCAACAAAGATCCGCGGGCGACCCCTTTCTATTCAACCCTTCGATGGCAGAGAGGAGTACGGGTTGGCCTTGCGGGGATAGATTGCAGGAGCGGGACAAGGATCCTTTGTGATATACCCTAAAGGGTATGAAAATTGAATCGTGCGTCAGCGGACAATATTATCATTTCGGTCTTCTCAAACTAGTTTTAAAGAACTACAATAGGTCGCGAATAAGTATTCTTTGTTTTCCAAGAATTATGTGGAGCTTTCATATACCTTACTAGGTAGGAGGTGTAACAGGGTGGGAAATTCGTTGAATCTGATGTTGCTGTCAGGAGATTACGCGAAACTTCACGCAGCGGCCATGGTGAGTTTGGTCGCGGGAAGTCTCGACCAAAGGGTCAATATCTTCGTGTCCATGGAGGCACTCCCGGGATTTCACCAGGACCCGCAGATCCGGAGCACGATGGTTAAAGGACCGATTGCTCAGGCAATTGTGGACACGGCGCAACCAGACTACTTAGCCTTGTTTTCCCAAGCCAAGGATCTGGGGGACGTGCGTCTATACGCGTGTAGTCTGGTCGCGGACATAAAAAAGTGGAATCTGACTGACCTATCTGAGTTGTTTGACGACATGATTGGGATTACCGGTTTTCTCGGCATGGTCGAAGGGGGCACATCATTAACGTTCTAGTAGGGGGGTTGTACGATGCCAGAAATAAAAGTCGTGGACGCGCGTGGATCGTTTTGCCCTGGACCTCTTATGGAACTGATTAAAGGGATTCGCCAAGAATCGGTCGGGACCATTTTGGAAGTCTGGTCATCGGATCGCGGATCGGCCAAAGACATCCCGGAATGGGTTCTTAAGGCGGGCCATGCGGTCGTCGAGAATCGCGAAGACGAGGGGTTCTTTAAGATTCAAGTCCAAAAGATGCGGTAAGGCAGAGATTGTCAATGATTATAAAGACCCGGGAATGGGGTCGAACAGGAGGTTTAACATGACACGAATCGTTCTCTTGGGTGGGGGTGCCGGTGGCAGCATGGTTTCGAATCAGTTGGCCCGCCAACTCAAACCGGAGATTCTTCACGGGGATGTCGAGATTACCGTGATTAACGAAAGTGATCAACACGTCTATCAACCGTATTTTCTCTACATGGCTTTTGATCAAGCCGTTCCTGCAGATGCCCATCGCCCGGAACGGAGCGTTCTCAATCGCCAGGTCAAGCTCATCGTGGGTCATGCGGAGCGTATTGATCGGAGCGCTAACAAGGTCCTTATGGGCGACGGACAAGAAGTTCCTTACGACTATCTTGTCATTGCGACCGGCAGCGTGCCAGACCCCGACTCGATTCCTGGACTGAGTGAAGGCGGACAGACCTTTTACACCGAAGCAGGGGCATTGAAACTCCGTGATGCATTGAGGGATTTCCAAGGCGGGCGCATCGTGGTGACCGTCGGAGTCCCGCATAAATGCCCGGTGGCGCCATTGGAATTTACCCTCATGGTTCATGATTGGTTGAAGGCACACGATTTGGGGGATAAGTCAGAGGTGGTGTATACCTACCCGATCGGGCGCTTGCATTCCTTAGAGCCCGTGGCGGAATGGGCCAACCAGGTGTTTCCGCAACGCGGGATCCAATCCCAGACGTTCTTTAACGTCGAAACAGTTGACCCGCACCAGAAGACCCTTACGAGCCTTGAAGGGGAAACGCTTGCCTACGATTTGTTGGTGGCGATTCCTCCGCACAAGGGCCAAGACCTGATCGGGCGGTCTGAATTGGGCGATGCAGGAAACTGGGTGCCCACCGATCGCCACACTTTGCAAATGCAAGGCGCCGATAACATCTACGTGTTGGGGGACGCGACCAATTTACCTATCAGCAAAGCCGGGTCCACCGCTCACTTTGAAGCTGATGTTGTGGCTGCAAACATTAGTAATCGCGTGCATGGAGGAAACGGTTCCCTTCGATACGACGGTAAGGTGTTTTGCTTCATCGAAACCGGTAACGACCAAGCCACATACATCAAGTTTGATTACCAGCACCCGCCCCAGCCGCAGGCGCCGAGTGAACTGATTCACCTCTACAAACTCGCCTTCAATAAAATGTATTGGCTCTCGGCAGCCGGAATTCTTTAGGTATCACCCCTAAATCAAAGGAGGGAAGCACATGGCCGCAAGAGAGGTCGATGCGGGGACGCTTCAAGAGCTCACGGCACTACTGGCCGCCATCAAAGACAGTGCGACGCCAGGATTGGCCGAGCGTATCAGCCAGATCCTAGTCTCTTTGGGGATACCAGCAAGCGCGGTGGATGCCGAGAAAGCGCGGGACTTAGTCGAGACCACGATGCAGACGTCGGATGCCCTGGTCGAGGCTATGCGACAACTCGATGTGTGGTACCGATCCGGCGTGTGGTCGTCCTTGACCGAGATGACGGCGGTACTCACAGCCCTTCGAGACAGTGCTACGCCCCATATGGTGGAGCGGTTGGCGGAGGTGGCCGGCGGATGGGGCGCCATTGCTGCCCAAGCGGGACCTGGGGTCGCCAGCACCGTTGACGCGGTGGAAACGCACGGCGATGAACTCGCCCGCGTGATCCACCAGGTGGGCCAATGGCAGCACGATGGCACCTGGGACGCCTTGACAGACTTTATCGTGCTGGCCCGGGGTTTGAGGGATTCGGTGACCCCGCACGTGATGGAACGGCTAACCACCCTTATGACCGCTGCGACCGAAACGCTGACGGCGGGGATGGATTCGGGGTTGTTGGACATCAGTGTCCGAGCCGCCGACGCGTTGTCCAGCGCGAAGCACAGTGCGGAGAAGGACCCTACGCGTATTACCGCCACCGGGCTCTTTCGAAGTTTGAAAGACCCGGAAATCCAGCGGGGGTTGAAGGTGATGATGGCCTTCCTACGGCAACTGCCGGATATCATTGACTAATAACAATAACTCGTGACCCGTAAGAGTTTATCGAGTCCAGGTCCCGCCTGTATGGCTTGCCGGGGGTGGTCGCGTTGTCTCTCGCGGGTCCGTGTTATTGCTTGGGTTAATAAGGAGACCTGAAATTTCAACATACGAGTAGCCATATTTGCTGGACATTGGCTCTGCATCTTGTTATGCCGCGTTGGGACACTCTAACAAGGGAGCGAACAAGATGCAAGTTTTTGATTGGAACGAAGCGGAGCGGGAGCATTATCGCCGCCTGTTTGAACTGTTAGCGGGCCATCTCGATGAGAAGGCCATCCGACTCGTCGGGGCGGCAGGCGTAAGGAGATTACTGAGATTTACCCGGACCTGGTTCCTGCCTTACGCAAGCTGGTCGAAGGGGATACGCAAGGGGATCCAGAGTCCCCCTTACTGTGGACCTCGAAAAGTCTGAGCCATCTGGCGGATGCACTCACGACCCAAGGGATGCCGGTGAGCGCCAACACGGTTTCCCGCCTGTTGGCTGCCGAGGGGT
>JAJYPK010000224.1 GCA_021795465.1 Bacillota bacterium | reverse complement strand
CTTAGGGTTCGCACCAGGCGAAAAAGGTCTTCCTTTCGTGCGATGATCTGGTTCCGTCGAATCTGTGCCCACCCGGTTTGTATGGCATGAATACGCATATTCCTCACGTCCTTTGCTGGGGTCACGGGGGATTGCCGTGGCGAGTGGTCTCGCCATCTCACAAGGACGCCACGTCCCCTGGGTCCACGGAAGCCTGTCATGATTACATGGTTGTCTAGGTGGTCGTAGTGAAGACTCGCTTCGCTACCTGAAGCGCGTTCTCTGCGCGCGGAAATCCGGCGATGACGGCCGTCTGCTCGATCACGGCGACAATCTCCTTGGGACTCATGCCAACATTGAGCCCGATGGAGATTTGAAGCTGAAGATTGGAATCCACACTCCCCAGAGCGGTCAGAGCGGCAATCGCGGACATGGTCCTGTCGCGAAGACCCAGGGTTGCGTCTTGATGAACATCCCCCCAGATGTGTTCATAGATGCGGCGGACCGTATTGGGGGCAATGGGGATCATCTGTTCCTCTAATCGCTCGGGTATTCCTGGCGCTACGGCCTCCATGGCCGCACGGCCCACCATCGCTGTCGGTTGGAATGTGGTATGCGGACCCTGCGTGGCATCCGTTGCATGAAGGGGGTTGCGGCGATCGTCAAAGGTCATGTTCTGATGCTCCTTTACTTGATACTATCTATGTTGTATCATTAAATTATACGACACGCAATCTATTTTTAAGGAGACTTCTCGGATGGACACAGCTGAGGAACTGCGATATCTGGTTTTAGCCGCGCAACGCGAAGGGAATCGGATGCTCGCGCAAGCCTTACGGCCATGGGATCTCACACCGTCGCAAGCCGAAGTCTTACGTGTCCTGGCCGACTACGGTCCCCTCGCTCTGACGGGATTGGGCGAGCTCCTCGTCTGCGAGTCGGGGAATAATCCGAGTCGGCTCGTGGATCGTCTCGTCCTGAAAGGCCTAATCGAGCGGCGTCAAAGTACGGGGGATCGCCGAGAGATCAAGTTGATGTTAAATACGGACGGTGAATTACGTGCTAAGGAAGTCAAAGGCATCGAAGAGGCGATTCACCGGAGAATTGATGAGGCGCTGGCAGGATTCGACGTGGAAGCGACATTAAGCCTGTTACGCCGATTTGTGAGTGACCTCCCATCGGGCCAGGCACTCACCCGGCGCATGGTACGCAAGGCTGAGCCAGGAAAAAACCCAGGCGATAGAGGAGGACACGAACAGTGAGGCGTTTACCGGACAACCGAGCATCCATCGACACGCTCCAAAAAATCCAGTTGGGGGATACCGCGCAATGGATCCGGATTCGTGGTCAAAATGTTGCCAATCCCGTTCTGTTACTGATTCCACAAGGGCCGGGGTTTCCGCTGATTCAGGAAGCGGATGACTTTCAGCGGAGTACGCATTTGGAGGATAATTTCACGATTGTTTATTGGGACCCGCGCGGCTGTGGGCTATCGACTCGAGGTCTGCAAACGCACAGACCGATCACCTTACATCATATGGTCGATGATGTCGTCGAGCTCGTCACGGCTCTCTGTGCCCGGTTTGATACACCGAGCATTTTCATCGGTGGCTTTTCCCTGGGTGGTACCATCGCAGCCATGGCGGCAGATCTGATACCCACCCTTGTGACCGCCCTCGTGGTCGTGGGCATGGACGTCCAATTTGATGAAACCGAACGGGTTGCCTATGAGTACGTGTTGTCCGAGGCCGCGCGTCGACATCACAGGCGGGCCGCGCGGCAACTCCGGAGCATCGGAATGCCTCCGCACTTGACGGGGAAGACCTTTGGGACACGGGTGCGCTGGCTGGCGAATTTCGGGGGAGTGATGCGCAACAGCACCTACGGGGCCCTTGTCGGAACGCTGCTCCGCCAATTACTACGCTCGGGTGCTTATTCGTGGGCAGACCTGGTACGCACGATACGGGCTATGAGCCGAGTACAAACGGCACTCTTGCCCGAGATGGCCGGACTCGACCTGGTTACCATGTTGCCGAGATTAGATGTTCCGATTTACCTATTGCATGGATCACACGACTTCGCATCTCCCATCCGAACAGCACAATCCTATTTTGACCACTTGGTCGCTCCCAGGGGTAAAGAATGGGTGCCTTTCGAAGATTCTGCCCACATGCCGCAGTACGAAGAATCCGACCGCTTTGCACGAACGCTGTTACGTATAGCGAGCCATCATCACTCGCAAAGGGCCAACGCCTGATGGCGGATGTTGGCACTGATTCACTTTGTCTGTCATCACTTCGAACTAATACGGGTATCACGAGTTACCGATTCATGACAGGCATACGACGAAACCAGGGAGCTTGGATTCGCGCTGGCCGAGCGACCCGAAACCCGTGCCTACGGCTAACGCGAATGGTCAGATAGTATCCTCCAGGTGCATCTAAACCAGAATGCTGGAGCACGGAGACCCCAGACTACCTGAGAAGATGATGACAACGGCACTAAGCCAGCACACACCAGCCTTACACGCTTGGACGGGCATAATCGAGCGACCTCACCACACCATGAACCGCGCGTCAAAAGGGTTCAGCGTGCGCGCCAGGGCCGTGTTTTGTTAGATGAATCGGCTCCGGTCCGCCGCCTGCGTCCAGCCCCCGGAACCAATCCGGTTAATGCTTGACACGCATGGTGCACGATACGACCCGTTAGTGCATTAAGACATCCAGATCCCGAAGGCAACCATAGGGGTGGTCGAACGAACGAAAAGGACGGAAGTCATCCTCATAAGATAGTCCAATCCATCAGAGACTCCGATTTTGCCCTTCAGCTTTGTATCCGTGACGGGTAGGTCGGGTTTAGATAATTGGTGGCTAGCCGCACGGGTACACCTTTAATTCATGACGCGACCCAGAATAGTGTTGACGAATGATACTAAGCTAACTTATAATAAACGCATATACAACAACCATTAGGAGGACAACCAGGATGTTTAAGTTTGAACATACGATTGAAACGGTCGTAAGTGCTAAGGCTCTATGGGCGCTCTATTCGGACGTATCAACTTGGAAAACGTGGGACGCAGGTATTGAAGCCGTGACGTTAAACGGGCCGTTTGCTGAGGGTACATCGGGCACCTTGACACCGAGAGGACAAAATCCGCTAATTTTCAAGCTTGTTGAAGTCCGTGAGGGCGAAAGATTCACGAACGAAACAGAGATGCCAGAAGCCGGGGTCATCCTTCACTTTATACACACATTGCAGCCTATTAATGGCAAAACGCGAATTAGCCACCAAGTGATGATTACCGGACTAGCAGCGGATGTTTTGGGACCTCAAATGGGACCGGTGCTTACAAGAGGAATTCCAGAAACAATGCAATCGCTCGTTGCCACTGCAGGACTGGGGTGAAATTATTGGATAAAGAATTTCGTTCCGAATTCGACAAACCGGATGATAGTCCTGGTTTCTTACTCTGGCAAGTTTCAAATATGTGGCAACGAAAGCAAAGAGATGCATTAAAAATTCTTGACTTAACACACACTCAATTTGTGTTGTTAACGTCTCTTTCTTGGCTCGAAAAGTCAGGGGAACCTATTACGCAGGTGCAATTAGCGCATCTCACAAGGGTTGATGTAATGATGACCTCTCAGGTGTTACGTACCCTAGAGAAAAAAGCGCTTATACATCGGAGTCCTCATCCTGTGGACACGCGTGCAAACCAAATTCACACGACGTGGTTCGGACAAGACTTAGTCGCAAAGGCACTCCCCTTGGTGGAACAAGTCGACAAAGAGTTTTTCTCACGATTACAGAACGCGGGCGCTCCATTGATAAGTCTCTTGCAACAACTGTTGCAGCAATAGTCCGTTAGGAGCTCAAGTTCAACATCGAGTTGTAAAGCCATAACCTCTCTTCTTCCCGTTACAACTGTTTATGCTAACTACTGCGCTGCGGGATACAATCCGGTGCAATATACCATACGTTAGCCGAAAACCCCGGTCGTGATCGATCCGATTTCCCGGGGGGATAGGATACAATGGTCGTCGAGGGATGGGGAAACCGTCGGCGTGTCAACCAGAGGACCGCATGGACAAACAGAACCGGCCCCGTGGTTGTACCGAGCATGGACCCTGTCAGCATCTTCCCTCCCTTCGATCATGATACCCGTCAAGCCTGTCGGTCTGCCGCCAGCTCCTTCTCAGCGCGTAACCACTCCATCCATCGTTATTCAAGAGGATGAGTCAGCCGCTTGAGAATCCCCGAGGAGGCATCATGATGAGACAACACTTATTAATCGTTGCGGGTGTGTCGCTCGGCACGCTCGTGCTGGCGGGGTGTGGGGCCAGTGGTCATCTGGCAACGCCATCGGCTCCAGAGACTCACTCCCCTGTTTTACCGTCTATCGAGACGCATAACCCATCTCGACGTGCGACGGTCGAGCCGTTTGCTGGCGCTGCCCATCTGGTAA
>JAJYPK010000223.1 GCA_021795465.1 Bacillota bacterium | reverse complement strand
GACACCGACCATGAGCACATCCATCTGGTGATCAACCGGATTCAGTTTAGCGGGGACGTGGTGAATGATTTTCAGTACAAGCAAAACGCCGACACGGGGGGAACTCGCCTATTGGGAGCGCACCGGAGAGCCTAGCATCAAGCTGCGATTACAAAGTCTCTGTGATGAGCCATCCCATCTAGTAAAGTAAATTGCTTATGCCCACACAATGGGCACGTCGCTCCGGACGGACTTGTTTTTTCGTTAAGAAGTTGAAGAAGGCTTGCCATGCAGTGTTCATCACACAACCTTCATGAGTACGCAGGTTCTTCCAGTATAGTCTCCCTGGCCCCCTTTTACTCGGCCGTACGCACGAGTCGATTGACTCACTGGTCTTCAGACGATTCCTATGACGCTCAGTAATTATTTCGGTAGCCTATCATAACCGTAACCCGTCTGAGATCCGCTCCTTCTGGGATTGGTCATGCACAAAACACCCATATAAGAAAAGTATTGAATTAGCTTGGGCCACATAGCATCCTAAAATAATGCTTCTTTCGACTGTTGGCTTTGGCTATTTAGTGTAATTATGTAGTCATTCTGTGTGAGGAGGATTCATTTCATAATTATGGTGGTGCTAGACCAGAAAAGAGCTGGAAGCCACCGGTTCTGGCACATGGAGATGCGGGTGGTGTGGCAGTTGCATGTACTGGTGGGGCCATTGCGTTTTAACGCCAGAAGTTACTTTTCCTGTTATGTCGGAGGTAGGGAATGGACTATTTTTCATAGTTTATTCTCCGCATTTAAGCAGAGGTGGGAGCTATGATTAAATACGTGGCGGGCGGGTTGTGGTTGAGCGGAGTCCTGCTGACTATTGCAGATAGTATAGTTGTTCGAGTGCATGGATTTTTTCTATTTGGTATGGGATGTTTAACAATGATTTCATTGTATAACTATTTTTTAGGCTGACAAAAAGGCCATCTGGCGTTTATCATGGCACTGTTTCTCATTGCAGTCTTTCTGACGTTGCATATCTTGGGCACTTTCTCAAGTCGGCAGATATTCTTGGGGTTGTTTCCTATCTTCGTCGTGATTGGCGTCATGATGGTAAAATACCGTAAGAGTTTTTACGATGATTTTTTTGCGAATCGACGCCGGAATCACTTTCGCTCTAGGAATAGACAAAAATAATGAAAATAACTCTACATAGTCGCCCAGATCCTTCCCGAACCCGTTGCAGCGCTTTGAAACGGCACCCGGAGGACAAAGGGTATACCATGCGCTATCAGGGGGGTTACCACCCAAAAATCGCTTGCCTCGCTAACCTGTCATTAGCAGAAAAACGTCCCTATCAGTGGTTGTTCCAGGAAAATCCGTATACCATCCCATTCTTGGTTCCGACCTCGATGATGAGCGTAGCCACCATCCCCCGCCCGGGCGCGGGAGATTGCACATGACGGAACGTAACTTCCCAAAGATATGGCGGTAGATTACGAGACGCTGCGCGTATGTGGAACTCAAACGTCTGGCGGGTGACGATTTTTGCACTAATGGCGGTGACTCTTGACCCGCGCTTTTGAAGATAGGTTTCTGCTATGCTCATTGCCTGTCGACGCGAGATGGCTGTTTGGGAGGCTGGGAGTTGCTTCGGTACCGACACTGGATGTCTAGGAACTGGCAATTGATTACCGTGAAAGGTTATCGGACCGAAGAGACTCCGCGCACCCACGATCCCTCCACCGGATAGCAGCAACGCGGCGATTACGGATACCATCTACCGTGAGGGCCGTCGACGACGCGTCCCCACGAGTCCATCCGGGTCCGGCATGAACACTTCGGCCCGTGGTACATCAACTAGAGGGCCGCCCAGTACCTGCGAAAATTCTTTTCTTAACTGACGCTGTTCCTCGACAGACAGAATCGATTCGTTCATGATTCCCCCTCCTCCCATAATTTCCGGAATCGTCTCCGGGCTCTTAACAAACGTAGCTTGATGGCATTCTCGGTTTGACCTAATTCATTGGCAATGTCCCGAATCGTCCAATCTCCATAATAAAAGAGCCACAGACAGATTTGGTCAACACGCGACAACTGGTTCATGACCCGGCGGACTGCGACGCGGTCCAATGTAGTCTCCAGCCACGTCGCACCCGGATGTTCAACCAGCGCGGTCATTCGCTCTCTTTCTTCACGTTCACGGTTTGACCGGCGATGCTGAGATGGTGGGTCACCTGATAAAACCACGCGGCCGCCAACGGTTGGCGTCGCTGTTGATAGGTCTGCGATGCCCGAATGAACACTTCTTGGACAACATCTTCCGCAAGGTCTAAATCGCGAGTATATCCGGCCGCAAAACGATAGAGAGCTACGTGGTACCGGGCGACCCACTCTTGAACCCTTTTCGTCGTGGAATCGGTATCTCGCCGTTGGTCGTAGGAGTCTACTGCGTTCTGGTTTCGTGGTGACATATCCATTTCCTTTCGACTTTCTAATCCATAAACGTATGCCGTGTCCCATTGGTGTCGCCGTCCCGAAGAAAAGACACTGTGCCACGAAGGAGGAACGCCGCCAGCGACGGGACCCATACAGCGAACACCGGCCGTCCCGGCATCCACCCGTCTCTCTCGGGCCAACTACAATCCTGTCGGGTAGTGTCACCAAGCCTGTTGGGAAATTTCGACCAAATGAAGGTGGGGCACAATTCGGGTTTTGCTGCATTTCATCGCGTCGCCGCATAGACATTGGTTGGCGCCGAAAAGTACTCGAAGACGCGCTGGCGTGCTATCGTGGAGCCTCCTTTGACGACCATCGCCCGGAGGGCTTGTGCATCTGAACGCACCGTGCACCCCGTTGCATGGTCACCCCTTTCGTAAGTAGACCGTGTCCACCATGATCTGAACATCGTTCCAGGAAAGAGTCGCGTAGCCTTGCTGGGCACCCGTCGTTTTGGGATACCGGTAAATAGAATCCGATTACGGTGTGGCAAGGCGCGTAGGGAGACTTAGTGTTTCGAAAATCAGGACGGCTTCGAGTTGTATGGTGGCGGCATGTGCTGTCGATTGTTGTGTTGGAACCGAGTGTGCACCTGATTTCGCAACCGGGCTTATGGCATGCCTTTGGCGTCGTTACCGCAGCAATCGCGTTTGGATTGGCACTGGTTTCGGCTAGACAACGGGGGCGTCATGTCGTAATGGTAAACACTTAATTAGGGGTAGGGCTTGGGGATTTTGGCATTAGACCTCGCTTCGCTCCGGCGGATTATAAGTACATCATAGCCGGTCGCATCGTTATGGGAAAACCCTGCGTCTACAAATCCAACGCCGTGGGCGAGGGAGACCAGATGCGGAATCGTGTAAAGATGCCCCTGAGAGCAACTCAAAGCCACGTGTAAGCCAAAGAGTGCGTAGTCAGGAGACTCCGGGGAAAAATATCCCACAAGGACAACCTGACCCCCTGGCTTTAGTGCGTGATGAAGGATCTCGAACAAGCGCTGGAGGTCTTGAGAGCTCAACGTTTCCACGAAACGGCAGAGCAAGATCCCGTCATATCCTGTCCCGATATCGTCGTGCAAGACATCCCTGGCGAGGGGAACCACATTGGTTGGGAACTTTCGAAAATCCCATCGCGAAGCCACGTCAGTTCGATCGCACATTATCACTTGTCGAACTTTGGACGCTAAGTGTCGTCCCAAGAGCCCCGTTCCCGCCCCCACATCCAGCCACCGGTGCTCTGAACGAAACGACACGGCCCGGGTCAACCAATCCACAATTTCAGGGGTGTTTCGGTCCAAGACCACAATGTCAGAGAAATCCTCAGGATCCGTGAGGGCCGTGGATAGACGCTCGGCTAGGCCCAGCCATGTTCGAAGATGTTGCGCAATAAAAAGCGCCTCGGAGCTATGGGGCTCGGCCCGCCACCGTAGCACGTGGTCTCGGCGAACAACTAGTCCCTCGGCCTCTAAGACTGGCACGAGCGCAGTTAAAAGGCGCTTGTCGAAGTGGGTGATGTCTTGATCCGTGGCTCCTTCAACCAGCAGCGAATATAAACCAGATCGCACGCAGGCATCCAGAATAATAGCCCGGTACACGGCGTCACTTGCTGGCAACCGTAAGCTCCAATCCGCATCCATCCCACTCACCTCTGGACTGATACGGTATGCCCCATGACCGTCATGTGTTATCGTTACGCCTGGTTCAGATGCAAATTATAGAAACGTGGAGGAATGTAGGAGGCCCTCATGCCCTCTCACCATCCCGCAACGGTATCCAAGACCCGTCTGATTTCAGAGCGCGATTATTCTCTGGCTCCGGCCAACTATGTCAATCCCACCCTGCCTATGTCCATGGTTCTATCCGCGCACACCCCTGGTCCAGGAAGTCCTCTTTCCCCACATTGTGCATCGCACCGTCAGTCATTTCACACGCTATGTGCTTATCCCCATTGGGGGCGAACAGATCACGGGGATCATACCCCGC
>JAJYPK010000059.1 GCA_021795465.1 Bacillota bacterium | reverse complement strand
CGCAATCGCTTGCGGAGTAAGGGTTTGGATGTGGTGTCCCCGGCAGGATTCGAACCTGCGACGCCGGGATTAGAAGTCCCGCGCTCTATCCACTGAGCTACGGGGACGCTTCAGCGACTATCCGTAATGGTCGGGGCGGAGGGATTCGAACCCCCGACCCCTTGCTCCCAAAGCAAGTGCGCTACCAAGCTGCGCTACGCCCCGAACTAAGACCACCACTTATTTTATCATGGTCCATAAGGGTCGTCAATCACGCCGAACGCTTAACGTCATGGCTACCACAATCACCACAAAGATTACAAAACCCGACCAATCTTGGGCTCCCATTCGTGCCGCCACAGATCCAGCGGCCAATGCGACCAACCCCAGAATCGCCAAGAGCGGATCGTCCACAAAAAGACCCCAGACTTCCTTAAACCATTTCATGCTGCCACCGCCTTACGCTTGAGCATCGAGACTAGTGCGCCACTCATGACGAGATAGCCCGCAATCAATAGGAGAATGGAGCCGTCCTGCATCGGCCAATGGACCCCTAAAGATTCTCCAGCCCAAAACGTTCCGAAACTCGTCAACATCACGCCGACGACGAATTTCATGACGTTTTCCGGAACCTTGGCCAAAGGGGATCGGAGCACGAGCCCTAACCCGGTCACGATCACTAAGCCGGCCAACGCCCCGAGAATTGCACTCGGGTAGGCATTGGCGCCAGAACCCATGGTCAATACAATGACCACCACCTCTAAACCTTCTAAAAACACGCCATTAAAGGCCGTGGCTTGTGCCTCAAACACTCCCCCATCACTGTTTTGCAACTTCTGCACTGCTTTGGTATAGGCTTGACTCTCATCGTGTAAAGATTTTTTGCCAGAAAAGCGTAATATAGCTTTGCGTAACCATTTCAATCCAAAGAGCAACAGTAAGGCTCCAATGACTCCACGCAGGACATCAATCGGGACCACACGCAAGACACCTTCACCCAAAACCAATACCAGAACCGCTAGCGCCACTACCGCCCACAGTGTTCCCCGCATGGCCGGTCGGAATCCGCGTACCGTTCCGACGGCCAACACAATCGTCAACGCTTCCACGAATTCGACAGAAGCGGCCAAAAATGCTGCAATTACCACATATAAGTTCAAAATCCTTGCCTCTTTCTCATGGATTGCGATGACTGTTTCTCATCTTATTCTAATCTAATGATCCGTACGATAAAACCTCATCGTAAAATCCGGGAGGAGCTTTTCTCAGGGGAATATCCTAATTTTTGGGGTCGGCATAGATCCAATCGACCTGGAGCGAATCCTGTAGACCCTCTTTAAATGTCACGAGCGCACAGGTTCGAGGTTCGTTATTGCGAGGACGAAAAATCGCCCCGGGATTGAGCAAAGTCGGCGTTCCCGGACGATAGAGCCGAACATGGGAGTGCCCAAAAATTACCGCATGGCAACCCTGTTCCTCGACCCATTGTTCAAGTTTTGCGATGCGGTCGTCTAGAGACCATTGGTGCGAATGAATGACCCCAAACCGGAGCCCATGCGCCGTCCAAATCGTATGCCAAGGCGATTGGGGTTCGTTATCGTTATTACCTTGCGCCCCAAAATATGGCAAACCCCAAGCCTCGGCCAGTTCCTGCCCATCCCGATAAAAGTCCCCAGCTGACACCAAACCATCCACCGTGCCCGGATGCTGCGCGAGCCATTGGTGAAGGAATTCGGTATGGCCATGGGTGTCACTAAAGACGAGATATTTCATCGCGCGCACCCGACCAAAACTGACCAAAACGCATCGCCGCCAATGCGCGATGGGATATCCGATTCTTCTCATCAGGCGGGAGTTCCGCTAACGATGACGAGCCATCGACAGAAAATACCGGGTCCACGCCAAATCCGTTATTGCCGCGCGGCCAACCTAAAATATATCCTTCCAAAACTCCTTCGAAAAACCATTCCTGGCCATCTGGGCTGGCCAAGCAAAGTACACTCCGCATCCGTGCCGTGCGCTTTTCCCACGGCACATCCATGAGTCGAACCAAAATCTCTCGCGTGTTGGTCCATGGATCATCGCTGACGAATCGTGCCGAGTGGACCCCGGGGGCTCCATCCAAAGCATCCACTTCCACCCCAGAATCGTCCGCCAAGGCATACACTCCCTGTGTGCGGGCGACCGCGTGGGCTTTTAAGGCTGCATTTTCCTGATACGTCGTCCCGGTCTCCGCCACAATTTCTCCGCGTTCTGGGTAAGCAACCAGAGTCATCGCGAGATCTCTCAAAAGAAATTGGAACTCTGAAAGCTTGCCGGGGTTATGCGAGGCCAGCATGAGTGGGCTACTTTTCTGCAACAAGCGCCTCCCCTTCTGGCAAGGCGGCACGTTCTTGCTCGACCATATGGTCGATGCCGGATTGAGCCAAGTCAACCAGGTCGAACAGACTATCCAAATTAAACCATCCCTGTTCGCCCGTTCCTTGAATTTCGACCATCTGGTGGCGTCCCGTCATCACCAAATTTAAGTCCACATCGATATGGCTATCTTCCGCATAATTCAAGTCTAAGAGCGCCTCGCCGTCTTTCAATCCGACGCTCACCGCCGCTAGCCAATCTTTAAAGGGTCGCGTCGTAAAAGGATGAGTCTTATGGATCTTGAGCATCGCTTGCATCAACGCCAAATAGGCCGCCGTTATGGCGGCGGTGCGTGTTCCTCCGTCAGCTTGTAGGACATCGCAGTCAAGGAGAACGCTTCTTTCTCCCATGGCTTTCAAATTCACGGCCGCTCGAAGAGCACGACCAATTAAGCGCTGGATCTCCACAGTTCGCCCCTGTTGCCGGCCACGCGCCGCTTCGCGCAACGTCCGGTCATGAGTGGCCCGCGGTAACATTCCATACTCGGCCGAAATCCAGCCTTGCCCCGTTCCGCGGACAAAAGGGGGCACCCGATCCTCCACGGTGGCCGTAACCAACACCCGTGTATTCCCCATATCTATGAGACATGAGCCTTCGGCCCATGCGTTGTACCCAACCTGAAACGTTATAGGGCGTAATTCGTTGGCCGCTCGGCCGTCGCCTCTTACCATGGTCATCCTCCCGTTGTTCTGATGCCTATTAAGATAAAAACTCCCGCACCGGGCGGGAGAAAACTTTGGTGGAGGCGGGGACGTGCTGCCCGTCCCGTCCGAAGATACGTCATGTTAGATTTCTACGAGTGTAGCATCGTAATTATTCTCATCTTGGCTCATCGAACGATGCGCGGTGAGACAAGACCAGCCCTAATTTCCCACGATCCTCTCGGGCACGAGGATCGGGTATCCTACATAGTTACGTTCGCCCACTCGAGGTAGGAGCAAGAATGGAGAACGTTAGCTGACTTTAAGCAGCTAAAGCGTAATTTACTTCGTTGTTGTTTTTCGCAGTTAATCTGTTCCGCTGTTTAACGAGGCACGGACCTCGACTCGCTGTCCAACACCGCGCCATCCCCGTCGAATCTAGTTCGCCCCCAGGTTATACGCGTTGCTTCATGCTGCGTTCAATCTGACGGCTCGCGTCGCGTTCGGCCATGGTGCGCCGCTTGTCATATTCCTTTTTACCTCGAGCCACCGCTAATGCTAGTTTAACACGGCCATGGTCATCAAAGTACAGTCGCAACGGCACCAGTGTCAACCCTTTTAATTTCACCGTCTGGGCTAAATCACGGATTTGTTTCTTATGGAGCAACAACTTGCGGTTGCGATACGGATCATGATTCCACCGATTGCCGAATTCATACGGCGCAATGTGGCAGTTAAAAAGAAACAATTCCCCATGCTCCAGACGCGCAAAACTATCGCGCAAGTTGACTCGTCCCAGCCGTAATGATTTGACTTCGGTTCCCGTCAACACCAGGCCCGCCTCGATGACCTCTTCAATATAATAGTCATGGCGTGCTTTGCGGTTTTCCGCAATCGATTTTTCTTTGTTGGCCATAGGCCCTCCAAACCGGCGATGCCACAATATTATAGGGGAGAACGCAATCCGTGTCAAAGTACCGACGGGATGATTGTCGGCATATCGAGCCCCTTTAGCTAGCTGCGCCTTGCGTCAGATTCGAATTTGATCGATGCAAGATCTTCGGTCATCCGTCGCTGTCGAGCACATTGCTAGGTTCATCCTAACACGAGGCGGTGCTTTACATCGCCGAGGGGCAGAAAATATTTGGCGGTATGGGGATGAGGTTACCCTGGCTCATCGGTGTGCTCATCAACGACAGGTTCGCTAATCGTTCAAAAAATCTCATTGAGGAAACGCATGCTCGCCGTCGCGGCTCCAATGACGTAAAGACACATAACCCACCGTTCTCACTCATAAGGTAGAATCACTACGGGTGTGAGGTGAGTCCTATGAAAGTCATATGGTGGCGGATTGAACGACCCGGTCTGGTAGACGCAGGAGCAATGGACTGGGGTCCAACAAGCCCCGATGCCGTGATTACCTTGGGTGAACGAAGTTTTCCTATTACGGCGTCAGCAGAGCCAACGCATAGTATCTTAGAAAGATTTCTTAGGTGGGCCGACAACGGGGACCTCGAGGACTAATTGGCCACCCGTTGCTTTGGTGAATCGGAGACCGCCATCACGTGACACGATTCCGTGCTAGGGAGCGTAATGGCGGTCGCCCCATGACCGCCTGGCACCATGCCCCGCCAAGTTCCTTGTCGGAGTAAGACAGCCGGCCGCTTTCCATACCCGACCACGACCACCGTGTCGCCTTTTTGGGATGCCCACCAAGCTCCGATCCCGGGCACTAATTTCGTCCACTTCACGGAACACCGCCGCCACACTCCAAAGTGCGCCTCAATCCAGATCGGTGCCCCTAAGCCTTCGGCCATCAATATACGGTCACGCCCACAGAGGAGAACGGTCCGTACCCAATATGGCCGAAAATGCCGGAGTGCAGTCCCTAGCCGCCATCCTCCGAGAAATTCCATTGTCGTCGCCCTCTTCCTTCTTTAGGTGTTCTTACTCACATAACGCCACCATGAGAACAAAGGTTGCAAACGACAGTACCCAGGAATGCCAGTTTGAGACAAAAAATTTCTTGGGCTCTCAAAAAAACATCGACGACAACTCTGCCGTGTCAAAGACTTGCCTGATACTAGCGGCGCCGGCGCTTCGGACGTGCATCATTTTCAATCAGTCGAAAGTCGATGCGTCTTAACCCCAAGTCCACCCGCACGACTTCCACCGTAACCGGATTCCCTAAGCGATATTCCCGCCCGGTACGCTCCCCATGCAATCGATAGTGAACGGGATCGTAGGCCCAGTAGTCTTGGGGCAGATCCTCAAGTCGAACCAACCCTTCAATGAGATTCGGGAGTTCCACAAACACACCGAAATTGGTTACTCCTGAGATCACGGCCGCATATTGCTCACCCACCTTGTTCACCATGTACTCGGCTTCCTTCAAAGACACCGAGTCCCGTTCGGCCTCCATGGCATCGCGTTCGCGGGCGGATGCGTCCTCGCCGATTGGACCCACCAGGACCCGCCAACGCTCTAAGGTTTCGGGCCCGACTCGGTGCTCCAGGTGCTGCGTCAGCACCCGGTGGACCCAAAGGTCCGGATAACGGCGGATCGGGGAAGTGAAATGCGCATACTCGGGTGCCGCCAACCCGAAATGCCCGGTGTTATTCGGCGCATAACGCGCCTGTTTCATCGAACGCAACAGCGCACTGTTGATGACCCTTTCTTCCGGCAATCCTTTGACCCGATCGATCAGACTCTGCAAAGACTTTGGGGTGACCGGATCCGGCAGCCGATATCCCAGGACCCCAATCATCTCTCGAAATTGCACCATTTTGTCTAAGCTTGGTTCATCATGGACCCGATACAGACCCGGTAATTCTTTGGTCAGAAGATGGTGGGCTACGGACTCATTGGCGAGCAACATCAGTTCCTCAATGATGGATTCCGCCGCGCCACGTTGGCGGATCACGATGTCAATCGGGTGCCCCTGATCGTCCAAGACCACCTTGGCTTCCGGCAAGTCAAAGTCGACCGCGCCCCGTATGATCCGACGCCGTCTTAAAACCTCATGAATGTGATCCAGTTTCTTTAACCACGGTCCGAGCCCTTCAGGATCCGGCCCCCCCTGGAGGATCCCATTAACACCATCGTACGTGAGACGATGCTCGGTCTTGATGACCGAGCGGAAAAACTTCGCCGTCACGACCTCGCCTTCTTCATCGACATCCATCACCGCACTGACGGTCAGACGCGGCACCCGTGGATTGAGACTCGCGATGCCGTTAGAGAGCCGTTCCGGCAACATGGGAATGACCCGGTCCACTAAGTAGACGCTTGTCCCCCGACTACGCGCTTCAAGGTCTAAGGGACTATCTTCCGGGACATAAAAGCTGACGTCTGCGATATGCACCCCGATCCGATAGCCCTTCGCTAAGGGTTCCAATGAAATCGCGTCATCCAAATCCTTGGCATCGCTGCCATCAATCGTCACAACCCGAAGTTGCGTCAAATCCACCCGGTCCTGCCATTGATCCAAAAGAACTTCATCGGGAATCGCGGCGGCTTGGGTCAAAACCGCTTTGGGAAACTTCTCGGATAATTGGTGTTCGGCGGCAATGATCGACACATCCACCCCAGGGTCATTGAGACTTCCCAAGACCTCCTCGACTTCTCCGCGGATGGGCCGTCTCGGATCGAGCGGCCATTCCGTAATTTTCACCCGAGCGGCATCTCCCACACGCCATCGTGTATGCGTGGCTACCGCGATTTCCACCGTAGGCCGCCGCGAATCTCGCGGCACGACGACCCATCCTCCACGGTGCCGTTCCAGCATGCCGACCACATGGTCGCTGGCCCGTTTGACGATGTCCATCACGCGACCATCAAAGCCCTCGCGCGACGGCCTTAGCCATACCGTGACCACATCGTCATGCCGCGCTCCAAATAACCACCGTTCCGGCACAAAGACATCGGCTCCGGGAAAATCCCCGCTGACCACAAATCCAAATCCGCGCGGATTAATCCGTAGTTGCCCTTGTCGTGTGGATACGGTCATTCCGTTACCCTCAGGAGACCGAACCACCCAGCCCTCTTGCCGATACTGACGGAACGTCCGAAACAAGGACTTGTCCTTGGGATGACGCCGCATCAGGCGGTTAATCAGTTGGTCCTCCGGCATGGGATCCCGATTATATAGTAGGGCAAATATTTCTTCCGATAGCTTATCAGTATTGGGCCGATAGCTTTTCCGTTTCGCCATAAAGTCTCCGCTCCTAATTCTCCAAAAATCTTCGACAGGCCATAAACACCTCGTGCCGATCCACGTCCAATGGAAGAATATGGCCCGACTCCTTAAACACCACAATTTGTTGCATGGAACTCCGGATTTTTTTAGCCCAGAGCCAGACGCTCTCGGGATCCACGGTCATATCTCCACGTCCTTGAATGAGGAGCACCGGACGGGTCAAGTGCGTGACCCGGTGCCGTATCACCCAATTGCGATAGGCCAAGAGTTGATACACCCCCATTAGGGGAATTTGACGATACGAAAACATCTCATCGATAAACTGCGGTTCACTCCCCGCACTTACCGTGCGGACAAAAGGGCTCAACCAACCTGCCAGCGAAGCATACCGGTTCTGCAGGCGGTACGGAGGGGCTAAAGCTACAACTTTTCCTTCGTGCAAATCCGACCCGAGATCTAAAGCCAGCAATCCACCGAGAGACAGACCCAAGATGTGCACCACCCGATGCTGCTGCAGAAGGTGTAAAAGTGCCGTCTTGGCTGACAGTCGCCAGTCACGCCAACCCGTGCCAAGCAAGTCTTGGACCGTCGTCCCATGGCCCGTTAGTCTCACCCCGTAAACATGAAACCTCTCGCCAGCTAGAAACTGTCCGAGAGGTTTCATCTCTTTTGGAGATCCGGTGAATCCATGGATCAGCAAACATCCTTCGGAACCGTCACCGATTTCGAAGCTATCGGCCTGAACCGTTACCGCCATAGGTGTGTCAGTAGCAACGTCACAATCGCGAACACGACCGCCGTTACCACGGTGACCCGCTCTAAAAGCTCGTCAACCCCACGCTTCTTGCCCCCGTAGGATTGCTGGGTTCCACCACCAAAAGCTCCAGAAATACCTGCACTATAACCCGTTTGCAGCAATATGGCCGCCATCATAGCCACACATAACACAACATCCAAAACTACCAAAGCTGTAATCACCGGCGTCCCAACCTTTTGTCCATAGTGAAGCTATTATAGCGCAAAAGCCTAAGGAATCCCAGTCGGGCTGCGACGTCAAAGTCACACGGCACATGCGGGTACGTAGAGGTGCTCGCTGGTCACTCGACGTCGTAGAAGATCCATCGGGGTCTGGTGGAAGAGCGAGCGCGGGGCCGGCGGTGTCCGGGTGGCGATTTAAATAATTGACCGCCCGCTGCAAATTGGGGATCTGTAAGCGACGGAGCAGCAACGTGCCGATCTGTCCGGGATCGGCTTCCTCTGGTGCCAGGTCTATGATGCCAAAGCTCACCTCGTCCCGAGGATGGATCTATCAAAATCGGTCACATAGCGGTCGAGGCGAAATGCTTGTCCCAGGAAGAGCCACTGGACGAACTCATTCAGGATCGTAGTCGTGCGGACGGTGCGGATTTCAATTCACCCGTGACCCCGACCCATCGTTCGCTCGAGTCGCCTATGACCCCAAATCTCTGTGCGCCACTCGTGTCGGCAAAACTTTGTCACGGGTTTGACTACCGATGCTGTCATCGCGACGTCCACATTGGGGAACGGAGGTCGCAGATCCCAGATGCTCCCCTAATCATTCGCGTTCTGGTGTAGGCAGGAGGTTTTCGCCGTACACCAAACGCGAATCCTTGCCCATCCGCGCGGTCGGTCACGGAGCTATCAAATTTGGTGGCACTCGAGTTAGCTTAAGGGATGACCAGTAGCATTTGCGCCAACACCTACCCAAAATTTTTAGATGCATCCCTTTCCCTGCAGGGTTGGATAGCCCGACTTCGCCAACATGACTGGAGATGGAAGCACCCTCGGCTCTGGGCCCCATCAGTTCACTAAACTTCAACCAAGAAGGCCTACGCATCCCTTAGGAATTTCAATTTATCGCATGGAATTTCTCTCTACTTAGTATCGTGTCCGATCCAACTGGCCACTTCTGCTCGGGTGGGGGAAGTCGCCGGACCACGGTGGATGACGGCAAGGGCAGCAGCGGCATTGGCCCAACGGGCCGCGTAGACAGGATTCGCACCTTCCATCAATGCGGCCAAAAATGCTCCCGTGTGAGCGTCGCCAGCCCCGTTGGTATCAACCGCATGCACAGAGAACCCGCTGATGCGTCTTGGACGTTCTCCTGGTGTCACCAGGACGCAACCATTTGAGCCGTCTCGAACGACTACCTGCTGGTGGCTTGCCATCCGGGCAAGTTGAATCGCCGAGTTTTCGGGATCAGTTATGCCAGTAAAAGTGTGGGCCTCGCGGGCGTTACAAGTGATCCAGTTTGCCCGGTTTAAGAGTTTGGACCTCCCGTGATCGGGAATATCGGCAATGAGTGGACCCGGGTCGAAGACCACCATGACGTCCGCTGATAGTCCCGAGAGCCATTGAAGAATCGCGTCCCGATTAGTCGGATAAACTAAACTGTACCCAGAAATGTAAACGACGTCTGCGGGTGTCGGTCCTATCGCCAATAGGTGGCGATAGGTGAGAGTTGCCTCCGCACCTGGAGTTGTAACGAAGGTACGCTCGCCACTAGCATCGATTAGGCAAACCACAAATCCTGTGTCAGTGCTCGTTTCCTGGGGAGACACAACCGTGATACCCGCCTCTGCCATCCCTGTAGCGGCAAGGGAGCCGAAAGGACCAATGCCCAGGACCCCTCCGTAGACTGCAGAGAGCCCTTGGCGAACAGCCGCAACCATGACATTGAATCCGCCTCCGGGTGTGATGAAACTACTAGAAGCGACGACGTCACCCCCCTTCGGAGGGAGTTCATGAACGTTAAGCACAACGTCAACGACGACATTGCCTACATGTATGAGCCGTGAAGGGCGCAGTTGACTCATAGTGAACCTGAATTTTCGCCAGCAGTGCCGCCCCTGGTGCGCAGACTAAGCAGAGAGCCAGCAAGAGGACCCAGATCGAGGCTGTTGACGTTTAATACTGTGTCAAGGATCGAATACGGAAATCCATCCATGTCGGAGCAGGCACCAGCAACTGCACCGACCATCGCAGCAATGGTGTCGGTGTCACCGCCAAGGGAAGCGGCTAATCGGCATGCCGCCCAGGGATCGTTTGGGTGCACGGCAAGCACAGCAAACGCAGCGGGAATGGATTCTTGACAAGCGAGGCTTGTTCCGATCAGGGTGGAGATCAAGTCTGCCACATCACCTTGAACGATTGGCGCAGTAACAACGGAAACCGCCCACCGGATGCGCGTTGCCACATCTGCGCCAGCCACCCAAAAACCTCGGTTAGTCGCCATTATGGCGGCATCAACAGCGACGGTGGTAGCCTCGAAGACGTTGGCCCCGTCGATGCCCGCACTGACTGCGGCTGCGATGGCTGCCGCCCCTGCGAGCGCAATTCCTGTGTTGTGTGAAATGCGGCTAACTTCTTCAACGCGATCGACCAACACCTTTAAATCGCCAATTGGAGTGCAAATGCCAAGGGGCGTGATCCGCATCGCCGCACCGTTGGTGGTTCCGTGGCGGCCAGACTCGCCAACGTCGGTGCCAGACAGCAACTCGGCAATAGCCCGAGAAGTAGAAGGGCCAAGCAAATCCCGTGAGCCTCGTCGACGCATGTCTTCTTCCCAGAGGAGAAGTCGGTGCGCCAGGTCCTTGGGATCAGGCAGGCCAGCCGACTCGACTAGCAAATGTCCCAGCAACAACGCTTGCTCCGTATCATCGGTGACGGTCCCCGCAGCGAGCCCGCCCGCAATGGGATGATCGGGAGACGCAGACTCCAAACGGTCGACTCTCGTTCCGTACCGAGCAACGATGGCAGACCGAGCCAACGACTGGGTGGGCATCCCCAAGGCGTCACCAACGGCCAGACCGCTTAATGCACCAACCGCACGTTCGTACTTGTCTTTCATCCTATTATCCTCCCCGGGTTTTCGAGGATGTCAGCAACTCGGACGATCTCTACTATGGGCTGGTACAGGCGAAGGACATCGAGGGCACGTTCGTGGGCAATATCGTCCACTCCAGCGCACGCGTCGGCAACGACTTGAACGTGCATGCCAGCGTCAGCCGCAGCCAACGCGGTGGAAAGCACACAACAGTCAGTGCTGACTCCTGCAAGTAATAACCGACCCCCGGCTGGCACAGTCGCTTCGAGCTTGGGAGTCCATTTTCCAAAGGTTGGAGCATCAACGCGCAGGCCTTCCTCGTCAGCGAATGCGTCGATTATTTGATAGTCACGACTCTCTGGCGGTTGCAGGGCGAACGGCCACTGCTTATAATATTCAATCCATGCCCCCTGCGGCTTAAAGGGAGCGAGAAATCTGGTAAAACACAGTCGAGGCCGGGTGAACGTTATCAGGGCACGTATGGGTTCAATGATTTCAGAAAAACGCGGGGTGAGCCACTGGCTCCGAGGGTCTCCAAAAATGTTCTGCATGTCGACTATCACTAGCCATGGCTCGCTCTGATGCTGAGGGCTGTCCGCGAATGTGGTGTTTTGTCCTGTCAAGACCGTTCCTCCTTCTTTTTTAGCACTGTCTGCGCCTCAAGGTCAATGGAATCCGTCCCGCCAAGTTAACAACAACTGATGGCTTGTAGTTCTCGCTCAGCGATGGCTGAGCCGGTTGTCATCGGGGTTCACAAGTTGCGCGCGCATTCTGCCGAACTAACTGGGGAACACCGAGAAGTCCGCTTGCCTGCTTCGAAAGTCGGTAAGACGTTCCCGCGAGATACCGGTTGGCCGCAGAACTGAACACATGCAAGCGAAGAGTATTGCGCGTTCTGCGAAGAAGACCAGGCGGCAATGCGAAAATATATGGCGACCACCCGCGTTCCCCGACTCTCGCTCCGTTCAACTCTACCACCACCGCCGCGTGAACCGAAGGGAGGTAGAGCCACCAGCATCCTCTAGCATCCGAAATGTCAAAGTTACAGACGTATGTTCCAACTCCAGAGAAGTTTGCCAGTCCCTGCACTTCCCATCCGAGGGTGACGTCTACCGACTTGATGACGGTGTTGCCCTTGTCGACGAACAGGCTCCAATCACTGCTTAACGCCATCCGATCACTTTCTTTGAGCAGTTCCTCAATGGATGTTGCACCCAGTGAGATCCTGTCGACTGCGGACCCCAAACTCGGTCTCTCGCCAATACGCAGGCAGCGCAATTCCATAGATTCCAGATGGAGTTCTAGCTCGCTGCTGGGTATCGTGGCAACTGGTCTGATTGCGCCACTGGACACGTCCCAGATTTCGAGTTCAGCGACTGGGAAGGGCAGTTGGACGACTGCATGGACGGCGTGGTGATGGTCGTTGAAGATTGCGAGTCGCCATCCGAACTCATCCTTTCCCACCCACTGCCACAAGGATTTGGTCTGCGATTCCACATACGGTCTTGTCCCAACCATGGGCCGAATCAATCGATCTACGTCAGCAGGGAAGGGAATGTCTCTAAAGGACCAAAGCCCTCCTCCATAACGCCGAACCATGGAGTCCCAGTGCGACCCCGCATTTGCGCCCTCACTTCGTTGGTATCGCACCGGGGTCTCCCCAGAAGCGATGACTGTTCCGCCTGCCGCGAGGAAGCGTTCGAGCATATCTAAGCTGGATGGCGCTTGTAAGGTAGTGACCGAAGGAAGCACCAAGGATTGGTACCGTCGACCATCGACGCACAATGCAGTTCCGTGGATCCGGGCACGAAGCAAGTCACTTTCGTCGATGAAGTGATAGCCGTATCCCCGTTCTGCCAAAAAAGCCGACCAGAACTCGATATGGTCACCATAGGAGTGCCCCGGCCCCTCAGCCCATGCTGTCCTGAGTGGATACAAAATGGCCAATTCGCATACAAGTGAAGCCTCGTCCACAAACGTGGAGAGGCGAGCCGATTCCTCAGCGAAGGCTCGGTGAAACGGCCACCATGGCTCAAAGTTCACGCCGGGAGCAAAGTCAAAGCGTGGATTACGCAACACGGACAAATCATCTGGGTCGCCATCTGACTGATAGAACGCATGAAAGAGAAACTGCTTGGCGCCGGAAAGATGTAGCCTGAAGGCTTGTGCCCGCAACTGTTCCAGCGAAAGTTCCCACATACCTACACACCGGTTCGGACCGGACCCCGAACTGACGAAATACTGCTCAACGGTGCATCCGGTCCTCCCCTGAGACCGACTCACCGAGTCGCCCATTTTGGCACTAAGTTGCGGAACACATCCCTCAGCGTCAACGCACGTCATTCCCCGATACGCGTCGACACCAAAGTAATCGAGCCCGAAGTTCACGCGTAGGTCCCCATCGGCAAATGCTTTATGAGGGTGCCATGTGCCCACGTGGCCGAGCACTTCATGGCCGCTTAGAAAAAGACCCTGTTGGGCCGTCCACGACTGAAGCGTGCCGAGGAAATTGCGAGTGGTAAGTCGCGAGAATGCCTGGTAGAAGTTGGCCCGAATTGTCCCGGTGTCTGGGCCAATATCAATCACGAGTGCTAACAGTGTTAGCGCAAAGCTCCGACCTGTGGCAACTTCTACGAATCCGATGAGATTTGGTGAAAATGGCAGACTTGTGAGGAGATTACCATGACGATGAGGCCAATTGTAGAATGACGCATGGGGCTGATCGAAAAAGAAGTATCCAACTGTCTGACCGAAATATTCAGCGATCACCGCCCGAAAGGGCTCATAAGCGACTTCGATGAAGCGTAGTGCCGTCTCTTTCATGAGATAATTAGGTACTCTTGATGTAGAGCATCTGGCGGAAACGAAAACCGTAACGCACCTTTTCTCCGACGACTCCGACGAGACTGAAACATCAATTCTGCAACTCGACAACGACGAGAACCCGATTCGGGCACTCATTGTAACATCTTTGATCGATTCAAACCGCGCGCCTTGAGCGGGGTAAACGAGCGCAGCCACGATCTGCCAATCAGTCCAACAGATACTACCATCTTCATACTGCCACTCCATCGCAGCCTGGCCAAGTGCTTCGACAGAAGAATGGATCTCTGCGAGCCACAAGGAACAAGTCGGAGATGTTACCGAACAGGTAGTCCAAAAGATGTGTTGCTCTCGCAAATGATCGGCGCCCTTTACAGTCCGACCACCAGCAAGGCCACTTTGCCAATTGTACTCGTCGTACACTCCGACCTGCATTCCCAGTTTCTGCGCTGCGTCAACGGCCGTACGGTACGCAGCAAGATACCGATCATCGAGGTAATTATCGCGCGGAAATGCGAGCCGACATTGGATCAGGAACGTCCTGAAACCGCCATCGTACATGTCTTTAACCTGGCGACGGACCTCTCCTGGAGTTGGGAGTTGATGCCAAAACCAGTACGCCGCTGGCGAGTGGGCTACATCTGGGCGAAGAAACGAGGATTTAGGACCCTCCCCGCCAGGTAAAACGCTGAAAGTGTCACTATGCATTGAACGGGTCAAGAGCGCTCGTCTCACCAGCCTGCAACGTTGGCGATTTAGATTGCTCCGCCTCTTGGCGGCGAACAACCGCGCGCCCGAAAATCCACCAGCCCAAGAATGCGACGATGAGGGCAATAATTACACCGAGGTTTCCGGAGGCCCATACACCCGTCTTTCCACCCAACCCCACCGGTCCAAGCAGATAACCTTGCCAACTTAGCCAACTTGCAGAGGTGTTAACGACCATTCCCAACCCAATGACGGTGCCGAAAATGATGAGTCCCGTGGGCACAGGGTGAATGCCTCCATATATGCCAGACGGTGTGTAGAGATCTTTATCGTGGTATGGCAGACGTCGGAGCGCAATATCGGCAAGCATGACACCACACCAGGCAGCAATGGGAACTCCCACAGTGATGAGAAATCCCTCGAAAGGTCCAAGGAAGTTCTGGGACGAGAAGAATACGATGTAAATCGTTCCAATCACCATTATCGTGCCATCTATGCTGCTAGCGAGATAGCGCGGTATGCGTAGTCCCGCCGTCAGCAGAGCCAAGCCCGACGAGTATATATCCATGTCAGCTGCGCCGACAAGTCCCAATACCGCGACGATAACGTAGGGAACAAGGAACCACGTCGGGAGCAACGCTGCCAGCGCACCAATCGGGTTGGCCGACACCGCGGAGCTGAGAGCTTTACTCGACCCCGCGAGCAACAAACCGAAGATGAGGAGGACGATAGGTCCGACCGACGCTCCGAAGGTTGTCCATCCTACCACCCCACTAGAGGAAGCTTTTCGGGGAAGATATCGGGAATAGTCCGCGCCGGCGTTCACCCACCCCAAGCCGAAGCCCGTCATCAATAATATGAGACCACCAATGATATCTTCGACGCTTCCACCTTTCATGCTGCTGACGGCCGACCAGTGAATCTTGTTCACAGTCAGAGCAATGAAACCGACAGTAAGGATTCCCGTGATAACCGTGATGACACCCTGAATACGCATGAGTACGTCAAACCCCATGACCCCACCTGCGATAATCAAGGCCACGATGACAATCAAAGCCAATATCTTGACCACATCGCCACTGCCCCAACCCAATCGCCCAAACACCGTCGCCGTCGCTTCAACAGCCAAGGCAGCGATTACCGTCTCCCAGCCGACGCACAAGATCCAAGAGAGACCAGCGGGTAGCTTATTGCGGACGCCGAATGCAGCCCGGCTGAGCACCATAGTAGGAGCGGACCCTCGCTTACCCGCCACGGCAATAAAACCGACTAAGAGAAAAGAAAGAACTATCCCTACCAAGCCAGCGATTGTGGCCTGCCAAAACGAGATCCCGAAGTCGAGCAAGAAAGCTCCATAACTCAACCCTAAAACTCCTATGTTTCCGGCAAACCAGGGCCAGAACAGATCTCGCGGTGCTCCCTTTCTCTCGTCCTCATTGATTACGTTGATACCGTTCAATTCAACTTTCGCCATGTTAATCCCCCCATTTAGGCGTGGTAGACGTGACCGATCAGCCACATGCAATGACTATGATGCCGCTATCACGTTGGCCCGCAAAAATGGAAATTTCCCACGATCCCCGACGCCTCCGCGACTACGAAAAATATCCGCCATCCAGACACACATACCCGAGGTCTGTCATATGACGCCTTCATCGATTGGCCTTCAGATAAATCAGAATTGAACATCGTATACAATATACAACATTTTTCCCTAAAATTCCTTCTCACTCTTAGGAGCGCGTGGTAAAAATTTTCGACCCATTCAGGTTACTTTATTATAGTACAGCACTGATCCGCTGGTTTCTGATACCGGTGCGGCCTTATTGCTGAACAAAGCCGGCATCTGCTCAACGCTCGCCACAGGGGTTCCTACGGCTTAGCACTGATCCTCTACTTGGAGATAGATCCTCGTCATGGGAAGGATGCGACGATGATGGATATGCCGATTCAAATCACGATCACCGATAAGAACGAGAAGGCCCAGATGCGCGAACCAAGAACCCTCTTCATGAGCTCGGGCAGGCCATCTTTACGCTCAATCACGGGGCAGCCGTCGGGAAAGGTCCTTCTCCCACATCTTATCGCTCCAGACAACGGCCCATCCGGTTGGCCCTGGGTTACCCGGATCCCATCCATGCAACGCGCTGGCTGGCACGTCCAATTTTTGGACGACCTGTGCCACTGACTTATTGATCTCCGTGGCCAATCGCACCGCCTGGGCATTAAATTCCGTATCGTACTGTTTGTCCATGGCCATCACCTCGTTCGATATGAGCACGTAGCATCGTCAAGCTCATGTTGCCCATGGAACAGACTTCTTCTCGAAAACCTGAGCGGACCCGGGGAGTTCACGGCCGCATCGTCAGCGCCACATCCACCTTTCCTTTTGTACGGAGACTATGATCAAATTTTCACGTTGCACCCATTACCTCTCGACCTCCTTGCGGATGGCTAACGCCTCTTTGGCGACGGCTGTGAAGAATTGGTTAACGATGTATCCCGCGACCCCGGACAGCATTCGTTGACCCACGCCTGCCACTGTTCCCCCGACTTGTGCCTGTCCTGAATAGGCGACCTCGGTGTCCGCATCCTCTTTGGAGAAAGACACCAGCATACTGACAGACACAAACCCCCCCGGCCCCTGCCCCTGCATGATCAGTCGGTAAGATTCTGCAGGCACCGGATCGACAATTTCCATGCGCCCTTGATACTTGCCCTTGATGGACGCCACGCCCATCTCCATTTCAGCTACATAGGATCCATCCTCTACGAGCACCAGTGCCTTGAGCCCAGGCATGGTCCTTACCAGCATCGACGGGTCCGTTAACATCCTATATGTTTCCTCAGGATTGGCCGCAATCCGTTTAGTCCCTTCGATTTTCATACCCATCCCCCCATCTATCTGTGATAAGAAAGAATCTTGGCCGATCGCAATCACGTTCAAAGCATCCGCAATCCATAGTGAAATCTCTAGACCGATGTTGGAACAGATAGCCATTCATAAAGATCCATCGTCGCTGTCCTCTTCCCCTACGGCGATTTTCCATTCCAACCAGAACAGTCGCTGGATAATCAGCATGATGTATTCTCGCACGTAGTTAAAAATCCGACGACTAGTCCCCATGTTTCACATTCCCTTCGTGTGGGTTTTCACTGAGGCAGAAGACAGATGTCGACCAGGGCAGTCTTTGTGCAGCCCCTCCAGTATCTCGGAATTATGTTGACCCAAAAGAGGTGGCGGAGAGTAAGTCGGTTCCCAATCCAGCCCCTCAGAGAACTTGATGGGGGTATTTACCTGAGAGATAGGGCCAGCACAGGGATGTTCCATCGTAAAAACCATGTGATGTTCTCGCACGTGAGAATCTTGGTAAAGTTCCGAGAAGCGATAGATCGGACCGCAGGGAATTTGATGGCTTTGCAATAACTTCATCCAATATTCCGTCTTATGCGTGACAAACACTTCTTCCAAGCGACCCACCAGGACGTCCCGGTGCGTGACCCGCGCCGCATTGGTTCCGAAGCGTTCGTCGTCAACCCACTCAGGCCGATTAATCACCTCGCACAGCAACCGCCACAATTTGTCATTGCCGACGGCGAGATTAAAAAACCCGTTTTGTGTTGGGAACGTCTGGTAAGGACAAATATTGGGATGAGCATTACCTAATGGAGTGGGGTCCATTCCCGTCGCAAAAAAATTCCCGGCCAAGTAGGTTTGCCACGATATAATCGTATCCAGGAGAGAGACATCCACCCACTGTCCTCGTCCGGTAGCTTCTCGAGAATGCAGTGCGGTCAGAATGCCAATGATGGCCCACATGCCGGCACCCACATCAGCTAGGGAAAATCCCGGTTTAGTGGGCGGCATGCCGGGATATCCCGTAACCCCCATTAATCCTCCCATCCCTTGGGCAATCACGTCGTATCCCGGAAGATCTCTATAGGGTCCTGCTTGTCCGAATCCCGAAATTGACGCCAAAATCACGCGCGGATTTAATTCTTGGAGATGAGGAAATCCGAGTCCCAGTCGTTCCAACGTTCCTGGCCGAAAGTTTTCTATGACTACATCGGCTTGGCGAATGAGATTCTCGAGTGCTTCCAACCCTGGACCCGTTTTCAGATCTAACACGACGCTTTTCTTATTACGATTAATGCTCAAAAAATAAGCGCTTTCTCCTCCAATAAATGGCGGACCCCACCTTCGTGTATCGTCTCCTCCCGGCGGCTCCACTTTAATAACCGTGGCTCCTAAATCTGCAAAATACAGCGTGCAGTATGGGCCACTGAGTATACGTGTCAGATCAATAATGGTAATATCGTTCAAGTGCATTGGAACGTCCTCCCATATCGTGGTCTCCCCCTTCCGTTGCCTCCCAACAAATTCCGTCCCATTCGGGCGATTTCCATGGTGATTCGGGCGTTGTTCCGCTTGACCAACGACATTCCTGCATCATTAAGCCATAACTAATAGGAGAGAGACCCGGTCCTCCGAGCTCTTCCAGCAATGTGGGCCCAAATATCCCCAATTGTGCCAACCGTGCCACTAAATCTTGAGGGAATTTCTCTT
>JAJYPK010000222.1 GCA_021795465.1 Bacillota bacterium | reverse complement strand
AAGTCCCTAGCCCGGACCATCCATAAGATCGACCGACTCGGACGCACGATGCAAGTGACATTTTTCAGTGCGCATAGGTGGCGCAGTGTGTGTCTTGACATTCTCGAGCCTCTTCGCCGGTGATTTGGATTCGGTCGGCGTTGCATCCATCGTGTTGTACCCAATAGCGGCACGTCTTAATGACACACGTCACATCGGGAGTGAGTTGGGTACCTTTTAAGAACGGCTCCTCGAGGGCACCGCCCCAATTGGCGTTGTCCATGGATCCAATGATATTGGCTACCGAACTGCGTAAGGCGAAAGTTTTACACTCGGTTTGCCGGACGTCGTTGGCCATGTGTCGAGGGTCTTGCATCAAGATATCAAGTTTTTCCGCTCCACACAAGAAACCGGGAACCCAATGCGTGCAAGTCGTGACATTGCACTGGACGGTTGGCATCAGTCGGATCACCTCGGGGATAACATATCCGGATGGGAAATGGTTTATGCATAGCCAGACCATAATGCCGAGGACTATGTAGAAGAGCGTTTCGGTTCGGGAGGTACCTTGCCGCATGCCGATCTTGATTCATACGGTCGTGGCGCTGGCTTCCTGTGTATAATATTACGTAAGGGCAGAAGGCCATCGTGTAATTAGGAGGGGCTGGCGTGGCGGAGTCGGCTTGGGACAAACTTCTTGAAACGGAACGGATGATTCAAAGTCATTTTCCAGAAGCGATATTGGTAGGAGGGACTGCCGCGGCGCTACACGCAGAGCACCGGGTCTCGTTAGACGTTGACTCAGTACTCGTCGATTTACGCCAGCGTTTTCCACAAGTGTTGGCTGAGCTCGAAAGTTTAGCGGGATGGTCAACCCGTCGTACACGTCCTCCAGTTCTAATCTTAGGAAATTTCCACGGCGTCGACGTGGGTATTCGGCAACTTATTCGCAGTGCACCCTTGGAAACGACCATAATAGACGGAATTACCATTCCCACCATCGATGAGATGTTGCGCATTAAGGGGTGGCTCGTGGTGACCCGTAATGCGGTGCGCGACTATCTAGATTTTTGTGCGGTAGGGGAGCGTGTGGGCCAAAACTTCGAACGAGCGATCAGACCTATGGATGACTTCTATCCACAACCGCAGAATGCCGATACGACGAGTCAGCAATTGGCGAAAATGTTGGCCGAGCCGAGCCCGTTTGATTTTCAACCGGAGGAGGATTCGTTGACAGTCTGGAGACAACTTCAACCCCCATGGACCGAGTGGAGATTCGTCACCGCATACTGCCGGCAACTGTCGGCGAGACTCTTGCGTAGCATGCTGGAATAGGAAGGACAAGGAATCCTAGTGAAACATCGGCATTTGGTGCCGGAAATCTCACCGAATACGGCCGTAGTGGCCGACATTTTAGAACGTGGCACCTTATCGGATTGGCGGAGGCTAGCCCATGAAGTTCGCAAGGAACCGTACGGCCCATATGCTAGGGCGGTGCGGCGTGTGGTGGAAGGAGCCTACTTCTTCGGGACTACCATTCTGTGGAAGGACTTTTTGGATTGGTGTCAGACAGAAGACACGATGCATGACCGACGACCAGAACTTGATTAATTAGTCACGTACGGGGGTGAGGTGCCAAATACGATGGCTGTAGGTGCGCATGTTGATCGGTATCGCTCGTAAGGTTCGTTAGGCCACCAGTGCATCTGGTGCCGTTTGCGCTTTGACGGAGTGTTGGGTCTGGTTGTCACGCTTAGTGGTTGATGATCAGATTCTCGGAAACATCCGGCGTCATATAGGTGGAACCGAGATGAGCCAGCCAGGTTCTTTCCTCAATCCGGATGCGACGCCGATCCACCAGCCCGAGGGTGAAGGCACGGATCCTTGCTCCCACCCACGAGTCAGTCCTAATCCCAATCCGATCGCAAGTACTGAGACTCCGGTGTAGGTCGAATGACAAAGATAGCGATCCCATCCGACCTGATCGGGGGCGATCGGCACGGTGGACGCAACCAGTGCTGCCTTTCTGTGGTAGCGGAATAGCGAAATCTCGAATGCCATGACTAGATACCCAATAGATTTTGGCGCCAAAGACCATCGGGAAATGGATGGCATCGTGAACCGAAGGGCACCGACGATGATCGAGATCGACAAGTTAGTCGTGGGAAGCAGTGCCATGATATCTCATGGCATCACCTTTCCTGGCAAATATTTCAATCGTTTGTGCACCTCGGAACGAACCTTTCAGCTATCGATGAAGTTATATGGGTAGAACCCTTCATGAAATGAAAGGTTGGGATCCGCACGAATCCGCTAGAACAATGGATGTCGTTATGGGGCACACCACTGTTACGCTTTGCCTATGGAATCACACAGAATCAAGCGGATGCGGAAGATGCGGTCCAAGAAACATTCTTGCGCCTTTGGCAAAAGCATCGACGTTCGTCCGCAACCCAGATCACTCGGGCTTATGCGTATCAAACTGTATTAAATGTGTGTCGCACACAATACCGAAAAAACCGACGCCGCCATGAACTTTCGAGACAAGACATCGATGGCTCGCCGGGCCTGGATATTGCAACTAAACTCGATGTCTATCACGCCGTAATGGCATCTTCTCCCGTAGACCGTGAGATCATCTTGCTTCACTATTTCGCCGACCTCTCGATCGAAGAAACCGCCCAGGTTCTTGGCATCGGCATCGCCACAGCGAAAACTCGTCTGTTCCGGGCACGACAACGGCTGGCTCACCAATTACCCAATTATGAACCTGCGACAGGAGGATCCCAATGAAGAACATCTCAAAACAGGAGATCCACGACGCGCTCCACGAGGCTATAGATCAGCCGTTGATGAATTGGACGCCCGACCACGCACGTCGAGTATCACAAAGGGCCCAACACATTCGGCCACACCGTTGGCCGTGGGCGCTGGGGGTAGTCGGGACTGCAGTCATGTTTGGGGCCCTGGGACTCTATCTCTCTCATAAAGGGGCACCTCGCGTTGGTCCAGGACATAAAAACGCTACCCCTGGCAAAAAGACGACCCATACCCAACCTGTTAAGACGACCACAACCACGACCACGCTATCGCCAAGCCATCCCGCTATGGTATCTGACATCCTACGGTTAGGTAAGACAACCTATAGCGTTCTGGTCCCCCAAAGTGCCGCTAATGTCCGGCTTAGCGGCACTATTCACAAGGGTTTTTTGTACTGGTTCGAGCCCCCTGCATTTGGCACCTCTAGGTATTCCAACCTAGGCATGCTCGGGTCCCCTCAGGGATTATTCACCATCAAAGCCATACGGGTACCCGTGTCTGGCACTACCATTAATCCCGCAAATGCCAAGACGGTCGGCGTGGTTCCACAAAAGATTCCTGGGCAGACCATTGGAGGTCTTTACAACGAGTCTGGCCAAATCTTCGTCACTCAGGGTACCCTAGTCGTGATCGCCGCGAATTCTAAATCCGGAATGAACCAACCTATGAGTTATCCGGTTTATGTGTTGCGACCGCACCAACCATGGCAACTGCTGACTCAAGTCTATTTCGGTGGGGGGAGTTTTTACTCGATCACTGTTGCGCATGGTAACATTCTATGGAATTCGTCCACTTCAATCCTGACTCCCACTGGCATGCCCATACTGGGGAGTGCTTACTTGTATAACATCGACACCGGGATAACCCAAAGCATCGCCACACCGTACAATGAGAGCACTACCACGAGGCTTAGCGGCACGACCGCCAATGCCGCAGGGGTATCGGTTCCCCTTGACACGATACCCCGGCCTCAGTGGACACCGGGTTCTTCTCCAGCCCCGGCAGGAGCACGTTTCCCTGCCGACTGGCCGACTATCGCTTCTGTCACTAAGGTGAGTCAGGTCGTAACCAGACTAGGATTCCGGGTTTCGCTATTGGCGTCCGGCTCCTATAGGAGCCCACTAACCCCAGAGATAACTGTGAGCGAAGGAAACCTGGCTCAGTCTAATACGATACCCTCCCCGTCAGGAGTCACCAAAACAATCCGAGGATTCTCGGTAAAGATCGCAAACCAAGCGGCGTGGTGGCAAGAAGGACATTATCACTACTACGTTCACTTCATCTCACCTTCGGCTGGTTCGAGCAATCCCCCTATAACTTCGTGGGTTAAACGTATCATGGATGAATTGCCTCCGTGGGGTAACCCGGGCGGCCCCAATACCTCTGGTACGGTCGACGCCACCATCAACAATTTTCAAGATGGCAAAAACCCGTGGACGCGTGTTTCTGTCAGTCTTCAAACCAATAACGGGTCGGGGATTCCCACCACGGTCGTGGCGGGTTCTGTTACCCAAGCATTCGCAGTCGCTGGATCTTTAGTCCCATAAGGAGAAGGGGACTCCCGCATGCCTCGCGCCGATGGTGAATTTGTTAAACATTCCGGTCCCAACTCAAGGTGCGGCCAATGGCTCTCCAAAATAGGATGGTCCGACATGATAGGGG
>JAJYPK010000221.1 GCA_021795465.1 Bacillota bacterium | reverse complement strand
CCAAATATTCCATAGGTATTCCGCAAGTAGGCCAACACTGCCAAGTGACTCTAGTACCTTCTGCTCGTTCAAGAGGTGCGCACAGCGTCGCCTTAATTTGACCATATAGGGCCCGGATTGTAGATTTGCATACCAAATACCGGAACGAATTCGCGTAATCCCTATCACGCGCTCGCCTGTGTATGGCGTTAGCAGATGGGTTAACTCTGGTATGGAATCAATGTCTTTCAATTTTTATCTTGCCTTCCTCGACAACGCCGTTTCCTATCACGGTGACCGCGGCATTGGAATTTTTAGCCATGCTCGGCATCGGATACGCGGCGTGTCGGCGGGACCAGCCTGGTTACCATCCATCCTTTAGACTGGAGGAATGTATCAGGCTCTGTCTTACAGACGGTGATTCCTTATGCTGTAATATTTTCCGCTCGGCCGGCCCATCGATCAGTGAGCCTTTCCCCACCGGATTGGTGAAGACGGCGTTAGTGCATCCGCTGTTGAAGCGCCGTGATGTCCGCGATTGACCGATCCGTAATCGCCGCAATTTGTTCGATAGGTAGACCCGCGATCAACATCCTGCGAATCATGTCTTGCGTCCCTTCTTGCCGACCCTTTTCCTCGCCCTCCCGCTTAGCGGTTTCAATGGCGGTGGCATAGTCGTGCAAGGCCTTTTGGCGCGCCTCATAGCGCTGCCGGGTTTGTTCATCGTGACTCAGAAACTCCAACGCATTAAAGGCTTTCTCCATGATGGGATCTCCTTTCACCAAGATTTCGCGATCCGCCTTCGTCTGTGCTTTTAAAAAGGCTAACCAGCGGATCAACGGGGTCTGTTCGTGGAGCGTCGTCCGGGCTAATTTCGGCAGTTCTAGAAAATGGAGCGTCAAATGGTCGGTGAGCAACGCTCCGTCCTGATTGCGCAACTGAAACACATTATGCACCCGGTCATTGGGGATTTCCACAAAGTCGAGCACGTTAATCGCGATGGCGGGATGCAAGGTGTGATAGGTCTCGCCTTCGTGCAACTGCCCTTCGTAGAGTTTTGTCCAATAATAGAGGCTCCTCTCCCGCATTTCTCCGGTATTGCGAATCTGGATTTCGATGTCAATGAGCGTCGCCTGGTCCGTGCGGGCAACAATATCTAAGACGGACATCTTATCCGTCAAGGCATCTTTATCGATGTAGGGATTGAGGAGCTCGACGGACGTCACCCGGGGCGCGCCCGCATCCTCAAAGATGCCATTGAGAAAGGCGATCAAGATGTCGGTACGCTCTTCATCGCCAAACAGGCGTTTAAACAGAAAATCGACTAAGGGGCTCAAGAGCTTCTCATCCGCCACGGGTCCCGCCTCCTCTGGTGTCTTTATTGTACCCGATTCGTGGGCACGTAGGGATGGTTGTTGGAGTGCGTCCAACCTCGAATCGAGTGGTGCGACTGAACACTTTGTGGCTGCCTGGCTCAGGCTTAACTTTGTCCGTGCACGGGTTGCCATGACGACGCCATCCGAAACACGGAGGCGATCGGCAACGTCCCACCGTTGAGGGTGGTCAGATAGGCGCCCTGTAGCCAATCAATGGCGACCTGATTTCCGGAGAACTGTGTCTGATAGCGGTCCCCGGAAATGGCGGCGAGCGCTCTATATGGTGGCAACTTCATGTGATGTAACGTTTGCACCACCGACCGCGCCACTGCCACATCCTGGGTCCCCTGACTCCCAATAACCATGAAGGTCCAAGAGCCCTGGTGCCAGAGCACAACGTGCGTGTGATATAGGGTGCCAGAGATGCCCGCTCCTAACGCCACGGTCTGGAAGCGTGACGACGTCGTCTGAAGGCCGTTGATTCCCACATTCCCATTGCCACCTTCTAACGTTTGAAAACTCCCAGACGGCGTGGTATCTGTTTCCGTCTGCATTGCACTAAGTTGCACGTGACTCCACTGGAGCCACGGATGCAGGTGTTGCTTGAAGACCGCGGGGTTATTGACCATGTAACTGTGGCGAGTCGGATAGAGCGTGACGCTCCAGCCGTTGATACCCGAAACCCCGGAGGCATGCGAGACTTTTGCCGTGGCGGAAAGATCCGGTCCACCGACGGATGGAGAAGGGATTGGCACCCAGGTGGGTGCCGATAAGGATTGCGGAGTATGCCGGCCAAGCCAGGCCATCGCCTGCGCAACCACGGGATTCATATGCGACTCCGATTGATCCACGGACGGCGGGCGGACGGCGAGCCATGCTCCCCCCGCTATGAAACACCCCATAAGACCCACAACGGCCATCGACCATCCCAAGGAACGTGGCCCGCGATGGGATCGTAACCGTTTTGGGACCGTCTCATTCTGCCAGCGAGCCGTGTTAAATTGGACCGTATCGTCCAATGGCGGAGGTCCAAATTGATCGAACCAGATCCGTAACTGTACATCAGTTGTGGCGATTGACGGGTTGTCCTTAGAATCCATAGTCATGTTCTCCTTTCCATAGGTGGGCAAAATGCTTTCGCGCTCGATGTAGACGGGTCCGCACGTTGGCCTCAGATAGGTGCAATTGGGTGGCCATTTCCGGTACAGACCACCCTTGATAATAAAAAAGCCAGAGGCATTCGCGATCTCGAAGGGGGAGCTGATCGACAGCCTGTTGCACCGCTAACCGGGTGGTCACAGTCGGCTCAAACCCCTCATCTCGAAACCACCCGGATGCGCTTTCTCCATCCTCCCAATGTTCGGGATGACGTCGAGCCTTGCGGTGCGTATCGATGACCAGGTGACGTGCCGTCGTGTACAGCCAACCGCCATGGATGGCCCGGTGCGGGTGTCGTGAATGGAATCGATAGAGCCGTACGAAGACCTCTTGGGATAGATCCTCGGCTAACCCATGATCCTGCGTATAGGTATAGAGAAATTGGGTGATCTTGTCTCCAAATTCCATAATCCACGGAGTGATCCACTCGCTCTCGCTCACAAGCCCTCCTGATCGCATAGGACTTCCAACAGTCCAGCGCGGTGCGATGCCTTAACTGGAAATGGGGTCCCAGGGTTTAAGTTTGCCAGTCATCATCATGGTTCAGGTAGTTAATGCACACTGCCTGAGGATAACGGACGCTATGAGCCGACATATGCCGGCTCATAGACGGGGCCGGGATATGGTGTTCTGTGTTGGTCATGCGGCATCATCCTAAAAAGCGTTCTTATGCTATGGATTAAAACGACGGACCAGCAAAGTTGTGACAACATGGGACAAAAAATTTTGGGTATGAGAATTTTACGATGGATCAAGGATTTCGGAAGTTAAACAACGGCTGGATCATAGCAAGTTGATCGACGTCATTTATCGAGGGCGAGATATTCGATAAGAATAGGTGGGTCGGGGACGTGTACGAATGGGTGTTCTGTAGGAATGAAGATGGCGTGCACTTGGAAGCTACCGCATAGCCCGGTTGCGCGGACGGGTACGAAGCCTGGAACCCGTTGATCCCATCTTTAGTCTCGGTGGTTGAGTTCTTGCACATAAGCATCATCCAAGCGTGTGACGGCCTCTTGCATATTGTTGAGTAGTTGGCCAACCTCGTCGGCGTTGGCCCAATCAATGGACATGGCCAGGCAAAATTGCGAAAGAACGAATTTTTCAAACGAGTGGGATGGATTCCGTCTCTCATGGATTTTCCTCTCTGGTCACGAGCGTCGCGATAATGACCGAGACAAACCCGTTTTGGCATCACCATAACGAACATCGTGTAAATGATCGGATCCATCAGAAAATCCACCTGTCGAAATTTCTCAAGACTTTTATGTCACGGATGTCCCGAGATGATCGTTTATCCGAGTATAAGTTTCTCAGCGAGGTGACCGCATGACGATACCATCCCATACCGACCAGGTTCGCTCCCCGGTACGATCGATACCGTGGGGGTGGATCAGCGGAATATTTGTGGGCTCACGTGCCCTCTACCTTGTGATTGTCTGGAGCATTCCGGCCTTGACTGTGGGGCGTGGCGTCTATGGTGGAGGGAAAGGATTTCAGCAACCGTGGATGCATTGGTTGTTGCAAGCCCTCTATAACTCGGATTCTGGTTTCTATTGGACCATCGCCGCGCACGGCTATGATCACGCCCGATTTAATACGCATACGTTATACAACTGGGCATTTTTTCCCCTGTATCCGTGGCTCACTAAGTGGCTCGCGATTCCCTTCGGTTCCAGTGCCATCATTCCGCTCGGCATTATTCTTTCCAATGGGGCATTTTTTGCTGCCCTGATTCTGCTCTATCGGTGGTTGCGCCGGTATACCAGCTCTGAGAATGCCCGATTTGGTGTGCTGTTAGCCGCCTTTAACCCGATGACCCCGTATTTCGCCGCCTATCGGGCGGCCTCGCTCTTTTTTCTTTTGGTGGTTGCTGCGCTTGATGCGATGGACCGACGGGCTTGGGGGTGGGCCCTGATCTTTGGCGCGTTAGCCAGCCTTACCAAAACGACAGGAATTTTGTTGGCTATTCCCTATGC
>JAJYPK010000058.1 GCA_021795465.1 Bacillota bacterium | reverse complement strand
CGTCCGACCAGACGATAGTTTTCATAGCCCACCTCATTGGGTAATTTTATATCCTATCATACTGGCAAACCCCGACGATGTCCAGCCATAACCTCTACTCTTTGAGAATGAGCCGTCAAACCCCTGATAAAAAGAGTTAGCCAAAACACCCCGGCGTTGGGCCACCGCGTTTTCGGAGTTCATGACCGCTCGGGGAAGCGGGGCGACTCGCCGTTTTCATGCCGGAACGCGAGCGATCTTTATCCGTGTCCAGCGGTTATATGAACTGGGCTATAGCACGGAGCAGGTGAGCGAGACGCGACATCGAGAATTCCCTACGACGGTCGAGACGGTTGCTGTGCCCGAACCGTCGCCCGCGCCGCGCCGTCCGAATCGGCACTGTGGGCCTTAGCGGAAGGCCTGCAGACCACGCTACGCGCCATGGAAATGCGATTGACGACACAAATGGCGACCTCTCAAACGGAAGTTGTCCGGCTCAAACCAGAAATCGAAGCGTTACGCAAACAACAGGAACTGACCGAAGACGCTCGGCGTCATGATGCGGCGGAGCATGATAGAGAATTGATGGCGAAGATTCGATTGGCCGTTCAGACGACAATAGAGGAGTACACCCGACAGAAGCGCCACAAGTGGTGGTCGCCGTGGGGTCACTAGGGGGCTCTCTTCCAGGCTTTGGACCAGCGGGGTCGTTGTAACGTGCCGAACATTCGACACGTTATATAGACATGCAATCACTGGGAGGACAAAATCAAATGATAAAACCCTTATACCTTAGCACCATAGTCCTATTAGGGAGTACCCTCGTGGCCTGATGCGGCCGGATGCGGCATCAATGGGAAGCCGGGTGCAGCCCCTGCCACCACTGCGGCAGTCCCTGCGAGCTCACGGTCCCCGGTATCACCCGTCGTTGTGAAGAATACGTTGCACTGGGTCGCCCAGCACGAACTGGGCCTTAGGCATGAAAGATCCATTAGAAAAGTGACTCCTGTTGCTGGATACTCACGAGAATCCTGCACTATTGAAAGAGGTGGAGGTGATGGCCATGACCGACCCTTTTGATGGAAGAAGAGCTCCAAGTTTGGAAGCAAATGAGTGAAGATCCGGACAATTGGCCCTACTATATTTCGCGACATAAATTTTTGATGGATCAAATATCCTGGCAACGTGGTATGGAACGCACCGAGGCCGCTAGGCGAGAAGCAGAATTAGCACAGGCGCTGGCGGAAGCAGGTCGTGCTGAAGCGGAGGAGGGTCGTGCTAAAGCGGAGGAGGCACGCACTAAAGCTGAAGACGCACTGGCTGAATCCCGTGGAGAAGTAGAAATAGCGCGCGATAAAGCAGAAGCAACCCGCGCCGAGATGCAAAGCCAGTATCGGGATGTGGTCAAGCAAACGGCTGATTTGGATAGGCAGGTACGTCAACTACAATCCGACATGACCTTGCACCCAAATAGGATGGAGGAAATTATTGGAATCCTCGACCGTAACCGTTCTATCCTACGAGAATATGCGCGAATGTTGATCGACCAAGGGGCGACGTCCGCGGAAGTTCTGGATCACACAGGACTTAGCGATGTGAACCGGTCTGGGTAGTCTCCTCAAATTGATGCCAGAAGGGCCCGTAAAAGGGCCCTTCTGCCTGGAATTGTAAGGTCTAAGATTCAGCGGCTGTACGGTGTTTCACTTCGGTTACGACCTGGTTCGCCGTATAGCCGGTGGCGTTAACGACCGGCGCCTTCGTTAGGGGTTCTTCCATCCCTAAGAAGTTATCGTCGGTTCCTTGCACCACGACGGCATGAGCCTTTCGTAACGAGCCATCCGTCAAGGATACTACCCGATATCCGGCATCTTTCAACGCATCAGAGTATGGAGTTAGTTGACCCTTAATGGCAACCGTTGCACGCGTCAAGCGCCTCACCTCCAGCCCATAGTCTGTCACACCTTAGAAGACCTCATTCTCGATGGTCGGCCACAAACATTAGCCCGATAACGAAAGACAAGACAAGCGCGATGCCGCCTAATATCCACATAGTCATTCGATGCACCTCTGCTTTAGTTCGTGAGGCAATAGTTTGGCCCAATGATCTTCCTTTAATTAATTAATTGACAGTTAACTAAAGCATGTGTGAAAATTCGAGTGAATATACGAGATTGACTAGAAAAAGGAGGTGATTACGTCGTGAATCCCTCGTCAACCGGGAAAAGGGGTTGGTTGTGGCTCTTGTTATTGCCCTTTATTGGGGTAGGGTGGCCCGGGTTTTACACCTCGGTGAACCCCGAAGTGTGGGGTTTTCCTAAGTTCTATTGGTATCCCATTCTATGGATCGTATTAACCGGTATCATTACATGGATCGTCTACGGGTTGACTTCGGGCGCGGGTGGCACAGAACAGTAGTGGCCAAGCCGGGCGTTTTTTATCATTTGGACGTGTGAAAGGAGTGCGTTGCCATCAACTGGACAGCTTTCTTGGTGTTCCTCCTTCTGTTTCTGTTCGCTACGGTGGTGGGATTTCGTTCCGGTCGCTGGCGCCGTGGGGATCTCAATCTCCTCGATGAATGGGGACTCGGCGGGCGCCGTTTTGGGACGATCATCACCTGGTTTTTGCTTGGAGGAGACCTTTATACGGCTTATACGTTTATTGCCGTACCAGCATTGGTCTTTGGGGCTGGTGCGATGGGATTCTTTGCCGTGCCATACACCATTGTAGTATTTCCCATTATGTATCTGGTGATGCCACGGTTATGGGCTGTCAGTAAGAAAAACAATTACGTGACGACCGCCGACTTCGTGCGTGGCCGCTACCAGAGCCGAGGGTTAGCGTTAGCGGTGGCGATCACGGGAATCTTAGCCACCATGCCCTATATCGCCTTGCAATTGGTCGGAATTCAAGCGGTGTTAACGGTCATGGGGATTACCGGAAAGGGAATACTCCTCCACGACTTGCCGCTGATTATCGCGTTTGCTGTGTTAGCCATCTACACATTTGTGAGTGGTTTAAGGGCCCCTGCACTAACCGCTATTATCAAAGACGTACTCGTGTACATTACCATTATCGTAGCTATCGTCTTGATTTCCTCGAACCTCGGAGGCTTTGGACATATCTTTCAGGTGGCTGGCAAAGCCTTGGCGGCCAAGAAAGGTGCTCTTATCTTAAGCCCCAAACTGGATCTGGCTTTTGCCACGTTGGCCATTGGTTCGGCGTTCGCTCTCTTGCTTTACCCCCATGTGGTCACGGGGACACTTGCGGCCAAGAGTGCACGAACCGTGCAACGTAACGCGGCATTACTCCCCTTATATTCTATCGCGTTGGCTTTTATTGCTCTCTTGGGTTACATGGCCATCGCGGCCGGAATTCACACCAAAGTAACCAGCTTAGTGGTACCGCTTCTGTTCTTAAAAGAGTTCCCCGCCTGGTTCGCGGGGTTTGCCTTCGCGGCCATCGCGATTGGGGCTCTGGTTCCCGCGTCCATCATGTCGATTGCAGCTGCCAACTTATTCACGCGCAACATTTACAGAGAGTATTTTGTGAAAGACTGTACGCCAAAACAAGAAGCCGATGTGGCCAAAATTGTCTCGCTGGTGGTGAAGGCCGGGGCGGTGTTTTTCGTTGTCGTCCTGCCTTTAACCTATGCCATTAACCTTCAACTGTTAGGTGGAATGTGGATTCTTCAAACCATGCCGGCGATTATGTTTGCCCTTTATACCCGATGGTTTCATCGCACCGCGTTACTTATCGGATGGCTGGTCGGGATGGTTCTAGGAACCGGTATGGCCCTAGCGGAACACTTCAAGAGTTCGCTTTTCCCATTCCATCTAGGCTCTACCGTGTTATTGGCTTATGCTGGAGTCTATGCAGTGCTGGTGAATATTGTCGTTGCGGTCGTCTTGACGTGGGTCTTTAACGCCATGAAACTCTCCAAGGGAGAAGATGAGACAACCCAAAAAGATTATCAGGTTCACCAAGAAGCTTCAGGAAGCTAGACTTTTTGCGAGATTGCCATGGAGAAAGCCAGGGGCGCATGCTCCCTGGCTTTCTCCATGGCCTGGTATACTGAGGACGATGGTGGTCATGGTGTAAGAAATTCGGAGGGTCTAAGGGGGAAATGCGATGTCGTCTATCTTTAAGCGGATCTTAGATAAGGAACTACCCAGTTTCGCGATACGTGAGAATGAGGAGTTTTATGCGTTTTTGGATATTCATCCGGTCATGCCGGGTCACACTCTGGTTATCCCAAAGGTCGAAGTAGACGAATTTTTCGATATGGAAGAGGCCCTCCTGTCGGGGATTTTGGGTTTTTCCCGGCCCATTGCGTCGGCCTTGAAACAGGTGTTGGGGGTGCCCCGAGTAGGGCTCGCGGTGGCAGGCTTCGATGTACCCCACGCGCATCTGCATCTCATCCCCTTAAACCAGATGTCTGACTTTGATTTCACTAAAGCACGGGCGGTTTCGCCAGAGCAACTGGAAGGTATGGCAGACAAAATCCGGAGGGCGATGCGATGAATTGGGCGACACCCTTAACCGAAACTCTAGGGATCCGTTATCCGATTATTCAAGGAGGACTCGCCTACTTAGCGCGGGCAGAGCTCGCGGCGGCGGTATCTAACGCTGGCGGGCTCGGACAAATTACGGCGACGACGATTGACGGCGGACCGCAGCAACTGGCGGCAGAAATGGGACATTATCGAGCGCTGGCTCGAGGACCATTTGCAGTCAATTTTGCCATCGGACATCATCCCATCGAGGACATCTTGGATGTGGCGGTCGCCGAAGGAGCCCCTGTGATCTCGCTGACCGGGGGGAATCCCGCACCCTACGTGGACCGCGCCAAACGTGGAGGGGCGCGATTGATGGTGTTGGTGGCCGGGGTGCGGGCGGCAAAAAAGGCCGAGAGTCTGGGCGCTGATGTGGTGATTGCCGTCGGGCAAGAAGGGGGAGGGCACATCGGTCGCGATGACGTGGGAACTTTTGTGTTGACTCGGCGTGTGGTCGAGAGTGTGAGCATTCCTGTGGTGGCTTCCGGCGGAGTAGCGGACGGCCTTGGCCTATTGGCTGGATTGGCTTTGGGAGCGTCTGGGGTAGAAATGGGTACACGATTAGTGGCGACGGAAGAGTGCATGGCGCATCGTCAGTATAAGCAGGCGTTGGTGGAGGCGCAAGAGGCGGATACCCGGATTATTGAACGGTCGTTGGGACGCCCGGGTCGGGTGTTGCCGTCACGCCATGTAAAGACCATCCTTGATGTGGAGCAAGCGGGTAGTGCCATGGAAGAAATATTACCGCTGGTGTCTGGAGAAGTTAACCGAGGCGCCGCCGTGGAGGGGAGATTGGACGAAGGGTTCGTGTGGGCGGGCCAGGCCAGTGGACTGATTAACGATATTCCCACCGTGAAGGTTTTGATTGAACGCATGCTGGCTGAGGCTGAGGACAGAAGTCGGGTCCTTAACCAATGGATGTTTTCAGAGACGTAGAATGCACCTGGTAGGAGTGAATCCGTAAGTATGGCTTCAATCGAAGAGACGATCGCTGCGGGTAATCATTCCCGCAGGTACATTATGGTAGGCCTCATGCTGGCCATGGGGCTTGCCGCCATGGATGGCACCATTGTCGCGACAGCAATTCCTTCCATTGTTCATGATTTGGGCGGATTCTCCCGGTTCCCGTGGGTGTTTTCGGTTTATTTGCTGGTCCAGGCGGCACTCATCCCGATTTATGGCAAACTGGCCGATGTCTATGGGCGTAAGCCCATGTTGATGATAGGCTCGGTTATCTTCCTCGTCGGCTCGATGCTCTCGGGCATGTCCTGGAATATGGTTTCTCTCATCATTTTTAGAGGAATCCAGGGTATCGGGGCTGCCGCCATTATCCCTATCGCCACCACCGTGGTAGGGGACCTCTTTACGCTACAAGAACGTGCGAAAATGCAGGGCTATCTGGCCAGCGTCTGGGGCATCTCGGCCGTGATAGGGCCCGCTATCGGAGGGCTTTTGGTCCAGTACGCGTCCTGGCGTTGGGTGTTTTACATCAATGTCCCGATTGGTATTGCGACCATCTTAGTGATTGGGTACTTGTTTCACGAGAAAATTCAACCGCGTCATCACACGATTGATTACTGGGGTTCCCTATTGCTCATAGCTTCGATGGGCTCTGTAATTTTAGGGCTGTTAGAGGGAGGAGTAAGCTGGGCTTGGATGTCCTGGCAAAGTCTAACAACCCTAGGGGGCGGCCTGGTATTGGTTTTAGGTCTTATCGTGGTAGAGATGCGGGCCCCAGAACCCGTTGTACCCCTATGGGTTTTTGGACGACGGGTGTTAGCTGTTGCAAATCTTAGCAGCCTGGTAGTCGGGATCTTGGCGATGGGATTGAGTTCGTTTCTTCCGACGTATGTGCAAGGCATATTGCGGCAGACCCCGCTTATCGCGGGGTTCTCCTTAGCGACCATGTCGATTGGTTGGCCCGTAGCGTCTGCCTTTTCGGGAAAACTCTATCTGCAGATTGGATTTCGTAATACAGCCTTAATCGGGGCGATTTTGGTGGCCCTCGCGGGATGGCAGTTTTCGCTTCTCACCACCCATGCGCTGGTTATCCTGGTGGCGGTGTTGAGTTTGCTCATGGGGGCTGGATTAGGACTGCTATCCACCTCCATGGTGGTCGCGATTCAGTCCGTCGTGGGGTGGAACCACCGAGGTGTCGTGACGGGGAGCAACATGTTCTCGCGGATGCTCGGCAGCACACTAGGGGTGGCTCTATTTGGAAGTTTGGTTAATGCATCGGTCGTCGGGCGGTTTCAACACATGCCGCAAGCGATTCGCGCCTTGATCCCTAAGGGACTTAAGGCCTCGTCAATTGTGTCTGGGGCACCGAACCGAGCCATCCCCGCCCGGGCCATGCATTATGTGGAGCAAGGACTCTACTTAGGAATCCATCGCATCTTTATAGGGCTCATGATCGCGGGCCTGTTGGTGATTATCATCGAGTTCTTCTTTCCCAGAAGGCCCGTAACGTTAGAGGATTTACCATAAAACATGGGCGGGTAGGAACTTGCGTTTCGGTTGAGCAATTAGGCAGATCGTGGGACGGAGGTGACCTAGGTCGAGTGCACTAAGACTTGCCCTGCTGGCAGATGGTCAAAGCATCCACACCCAGCGCTGGGTTCGGGCTCTGACAAAACGGGGTATCACCGTGAAACTATTCAGCGAGCGGCGCTGGGACGGAGCACCGATCCCTGTTCAGTACTTGCCCGTGAGTCGCAGGGGGCGCCTGCAACTGCCCGACGCCATTAGACGCTTAAAACGGGGGATGCGGGAATTTCAACCTGATGCAGTCCATGCACACTATGCCTCGCATTGGGGACTTTATGGGGCGTCCTTACGTCGTCATCCGTTCGTGGTCTCGGTGTGGGGAGCGGACGTCGAGGTCTTCGGTTCTCGATCGTGGCTGAATTCCCGGATTCTCCGGCATGTGTTCAATCAGGCGGACGCCATTACGGCATCCTCACGGTACCTGGCCACGGTGACGGCTCGGTTTACGTCAAAGCCTATCACGGTCGTGCCGTTTGGAATCGACCTGTCTCGGTTTGCTCCGAGAGGAGCCAACCAAAGTCCGGAGCTTCACTGGATTATTAATAAGGCATTAGAGTCAGTCTACGGGATCGATGTGGTCCTGGACGCGATGAAGATTCTTCACTCGCGCGGCGTCACCGCGTGGCGCGGTAAGATTCTTGGGACTGGATCGCAGCGCGACTTCTTAATGCAAAAAGTCCAGGCATCCGGAATGGGAGACCGCATCGAATTTATTGGACGAGTATGGGAGCACGATCTGCCCGAGGTCTTAGCGTGGGCAGATGTCGGGCTCTATGCCTCACGCCGGGAATCTTTCGGAGTGGCCCCGCTAGAGATGATGGCGTTGGCCCGAGGGGTTTTGGCCCATCGCATTGGGGGTCTAGCCGAAGTCATCGAGGAGGGCACGACGGGGGCGTTTGTCGACAGTCTTTGTCCCGACGATTGGGCCCGCACCTTAAAACCCCTGATCGAGAATCCCGGCAGGGTGCGAACTTGGGGTCTTAATGGTCCGGATTGGGTGCGCTCGCGTTATAATTTTGCGGACAACGTGCAAACCATGTTAGAGGTGTACGGCACTGCATTGGGACTAGGGCCGGAATTTCTCGACGGCAACGACCCAACTCACACATAAGGATGATGGGAGAGGATAGCAATGGCTAAAGATGTTGTGATTATCAGTGTGGATCGATCCGATCCGCAAAATGTTATTACCAACACATCCGTCGACCTAATTCATTGTCGGATAGTGATGCCTAAGGCGGTGTTAAAGCAATTAGACTACTACGTATTCCGGCCGCAAGCTCTTAAACCCCTAATCTATGCCCTGATTGAGCGACACATTGCTCGCAATGGGGGTAAGATGCCCCTTGGAGGAATTACCCTCAGTAAAGACGACCTCGAGGGGCTGCCCGTGAATCCGGATGATGATTGAGGAATGGGATAGAAGTAGTATTGCTGTTGGGATTCCCCGAAATAGTGCGCGGATTCTATGGGCTTCTCATCACTTAAGAAGTCCCGAGACGATGATATTGACTATTATAAAAAATGAGGGGGTTGTCGGCGTGAAGTACCTGTAAGTATTCGACTTCCGCCACCACAATTTCGTGATCGCCACCGGGGTAAAAGGCCTGGATGCGGCAGTCTAAGTAGGCCAGGGCCTCGGCTAAGACCGGAATTCCCTGGGCGGTAAGGATCGTGGGTAAACCGACAAAGGGGTCTTGGGGCTGATCCTTTTGGGCAAATCGGGCGCTAAGCGCACTATGGTTCTCGGTCAATATGCTTACGGCGAAACGTTGACTGTTATGGAGTCCGACCCGCGTATGTGCCTTCAAATCCACGGCGATCATGACTAACGGAGGTGCTAGCGATAAAGAGGTCAGCGAATTGACCGTCATGGCGTACATGCCGTGATCGTCTTTGGTGGTGACAACGGTTACTCCGGTGGCAAAGTGCCCAATAACATGACGAAAGTGATGCTGGTCCAAACGGTTACCTCGCTTCCTAATACCTTTATGGTAGCATGAGACAACGCGAGTGAAAAGATTCGATAAGAGAAAAGAGGGGGATGCGTACATGTTAGTGTCGGAGGCAACAGAAATATATATATTGGGCGGTGCTCGGACTCCCTTTGGAACTTATGGGGGGAGTCTAAAAGATGTCAATGCGACAGAACTGGGGGTCGTCGCCGCCAAAGCTGCCATGGAGCGGGTCGGGGTCCCGGCGTCGGCCGTGGACCTCGCAATCGTGGGGAATGTCATTGCGACAGCACCCGATGCCGCATATACCGCGAGACACATAGCGCTAGGGGCGGGCCTCGACGAAACGGCCCCGGCATTGACCGTGAATCGGCTCTGCGGCTCGGGACTTCAAGCGGTCATCTCTGCGGCCCAGGCGCTGGCCCTGGGTGACGGGATGTCGGCTTTGGCGGGGGGGACGGAAAATATGAGTCAAGCGCCCTATCTCATACGGGATGCCCGCTGGGGGATCAAGAGTGGAGCGCCGGCTATGACGGACAGTCTCTTAGAAGTGCTTACCGATTTGGGATGTGGGCTTGGCATGGGAATGACCGCAGAAAACTTGGCGATGCAATATGATATTCGACGAGAAACTCAGGATGCTTATGCGGCCTTGAGCCACCAACGGGCTCATGCGGCCCGTGCGGCCGGACGGCTTAGTCGTGAAATTGTGGCGGTCTCCGTCCCCACTAAACGCGGGGTGGTTCAGGTAGAAGAGGATGAACACATTAGACCCCAAACATCGCCAGAATCTCTAGCCCGACTAAAACCGAGTTTCAAGGCTGAGGCGGGCACGGTCACGGCGGGGAATGCGTCGGGCATTAATGATGGGGCGGCCATGGTGGTGTTGGCAACGGGGGACTTTGTGACCACCCATGGGATTAAGCCCTTAGGTCGCATTGTGAGTTATGGCGTGGCTGGCGTGGATCCGAAAATTATGGGCATCGGCCCCGTGCCGGCCTCCAAGATTGCTCTTGAGCGGGCGGGGTTGGATATCGGTGATATCGGTCTCGTGGAGATCAACGAAGCCTTTGCGTCGCAATATTTGGCCGTAGAACAGGAACTGGGCCTCGTTCGTGATCGCACTAACGTTAATGGGGGTGCCATCGCCCTCGGTCATCCGGTAGGGGCCTCTGGAGGCCGTCTTTTATTAACGCTGGCTCTCGAGTTACAGATGCGTCACTTGCAATTCGGATTAGCTTCGCTATGCATCGGAGGAGGTCAGGGCATCGCGATTATTATCGAATCGCTCTAAGCAGCGACGTGTGGGAATCGGGGTCGGAGCGGCTCTCGTAATGTTGTTGGGAGTCCTTATTTGGGTGCAGGAAGGGTCTCGTCAAACCGAGCCTCGTTCTCCTTATGGCATTCCAGAGGACATTGTCGCTCGATATTTTGCAGACGCCACCCACCGTCATGGCTACCAAGTGACGGCTTCAACGCTCCATTCCTGGTTGGCATCGGGCAAACCGATCCTCCTAATTGATGTGCGCCAACCAAACGGGACCGACGGATATAATAAGGGGCATATCCCGGGCGCGTACAATATCCCGCTACAATGGTTTGGAACCGAATTGACGGCCACGCATCGGTTTACCCGGTCCGTGCGGGTTGGCTCGGCAACCGAAACGATTCAATTCTTTCCATTGCCGACGCATATCCCGATCGTCATCATGTGCTATGACGGCAACGGGGGGGAAATGACGCCGGTGGTTCTTCGTCTTTTGGGTTATCACGCTTATGGTCTGACTGACGGGGTCTCCTCTTGGAATGCAAAGCTCGATGTTTGGCCCGTGATTGGGACCTTTAGTGACTTTCCCGTGGTGACGGGACCTGGTTCCAAAGGTCCCAATCTCAATCCGGCTGTGACCGGCCGGGATCTGTTGGGATATTCTTGGAAGACGCGTCTTGAACCATTTTGGCATGGCTTGAATCACCCCTATCCGGTGGGATATAGTAGACCATGGACCATTAATAAGGAAGCTTTATGGGCCTTATTGGCGGGACCTCATCCGCCCGAGGTGCTCGACCTTCGCTCCCGCGCTCAGTTTAGGGCGGGCCACATTGGACAGAGTCTGAATATCCCATTTGCCCAGCTCGGCGCCAATCTTGCCCTAATTTCTCGAACGCGTCAAGTTGTCCTGGTTTCGCGCACATTACAGGATGCTGCCCAGGCTAATGCCATCTTACGCCTCATGGGATATCACTCGTATGTATTGGAAAAAGGTTTGGCCATATGGAATAGTCAATTCGGCACGATAGACCCACCCTACCACTTTCCTATAGTGCCTGGGCTAAAAAGAGGATAACCGAAGCGCGATAGCGAATGGGAAACAGGACATCTATGGCATGTCGATATACAAGGAGACCGGTAATGAAACCATCACCTGAATTGGAACACCTGTTCGAATCGATCGTTGAGCAAAAGCAAATATCTACGTTATTCCAGCCAGTGAGGGCGCTGCATGATGCGTCGACGATTGGCGCTGAAGCCTTAAGTCGGGGACCTCGTGGGCCCTTGTCTAACCCGGCCTTGCTGTTTGAGATGGCGACGACTCTCGGACGTTCGGGAGAGTTGGACTACGTCTGTGTGGAGCGTGCGGTATCCTCATACCGAGGGCAGTCGGGCCACCTCTTTTTAAATCTCTTGCCGACTTCTCTGATGAAGGGACCGTTGACGCCCGATCACTTGAACACTATGCTAGGGCACGGTTCTACCGAACCCACTCAGGTGGTTCTTGAGGTCTCCGAAGAGGCGTGGGCAGAAGAATTTCGCCATCCCCTGGTGCAAACTCTAGAGGACTATCGGCAACAGGGGTTTCAGGTCGCGATCGATAATGTTCAAGCGGGACAAATGAGCCTCGATATGATGGCGACCTTGCGTCCCGACTTCCTTAAAGTTGACATTGCCTTGATTCATGGCGCTCGGGGCCATCAAGCGCGGGAGTTGCTCATTGAAAGCTTGGTCTATTTTGCAGACCAGGTGGGGGCACGCATCATCGCCGAAGGCATCGAATCCCAAGAGGATTTGGACACCATGCTTCATCTTGGCGTGGGCCTCGGGCAAGGTTATTTATGGGGCCGCCCTAAGGCTTTGCCGATTTGAGGACATAAATGGTCGAAGACGGACCATGAGTGGTCACGCCACCCATGATCCACAAGTCTGAGCCTTCTTCTGCTACGACTTCTCCCGCCAGTGCTTGTGGAAGTGGGTACCCTGCCACCACTGACGACCCTTCGACAACCCAGGTTTGCCGGGATACTTTGTGATGGACATATCCTCCCAAGATCCAGAGCGATCCTCCCGCGATGCCCATGGCTCCGTTATACACGCCAACCGGGAGCGACCCAAGGATGTGAATTTTTTTGGATGTGAGGTTTATGCGATAGATGGCGGAACTTGCCCGATGATTGGCTAATTCTCCACCCACCACATATAAACTACCGGCTAGGACGTGTGTCATCGGCAGTGACACCGCTTGGGGCAAATCGATCCAGGGATGTACATGCCCCTGGGGCGTTATCTGGTAAATGACTTTGCTTGGGCCTCGAGGTGTACTCCCTCCAACCAAGTAGGTGTTGCCTCTAAAAGAGGCTTTGGCGAAACCGGCGAGACCTTGCGGTAAAAAGGCATTTGGGGATCCACCGGTGAGGTTTTCTGCACCCAGCGACGGAGTCTTGGTCGAAGAGATACCGCCTACGTAGACGTCATGGCTACCCAGCGAGACAATACTGCCGTCGGATCGGGCCACGGCCAACGAACCACTCACCACGGCGCCGTTGGAGGTCAGGGTATAGACGGTTTTGTTGAGGGCCCCCCCGGAGGTTCCGCCCGCGAGCGTGAGTACCCCGCCGTGGTCATAGACAGAGAAGTTGCTGAGGCCTTCAGGCAACCCAAAGGGCGTCAGGGTATAAGAACCATGGGGGGCCACGGCCGTCTTGCCCTGGGACCGGCTTTTAGGGGCCGAAGCGGGCTTAGTCGCTTGCTGGCGGTTCAGGATCGTCCCCACTCCGAACCCGAGACCTACCAGGACCAGCATAAACACCACGAAGCGTGGTCGGATCCGCCGCCTTGTCATGAAAGTTCGCGACGGATGGCTGAGCGTACATGTTGTAGAGGCACGGAAAACGCCCGTTGGTGGATGTCGATCCCGATGAGGCTCCCCTCCTTGATGTTAGCGCTCACCAGGTCGACGTGCGTCACGATCTTATCGTCGGGATGTACGACATAATAGACAGTTAATGGATAGCGGTTCGTTATAGACTCCCGCACGATGTTTTGAATGGTATAGCGATCAAGAATGGGAATTAAAGGAACACCAGGTAATACCGCATGGAGCACAACTTGCGGTGGACGGACTTCGATGGGCTCAGACAAAAAATGGTTGACCTCATCGAACATGTCGTCGTCATCGAACATGTCATCGTCATCGAACATGTCATCGTCCTCGTCGACGGTTCCGGGCGTATCGATGCTTTGGGGGATCGGAATTCCGGCACGTTCTAGGGTCTTTCGGATCGTCGCCAGGTGGGCCTCGGAAATAATGAGGTCTTGCGGGGATAGACGCATCTGATATTCTCCCGCCTTAGTCAATATTTGTTCGAGCTTGGCAGATTCGGTTTGGTCCTGACTATGAATGACAGTCGCCCGCAGGATCCGGTGACGGGTCAAGGCACGATACCAGTCTCGGATATTGGTTTCTACATTGGCCGGGATCCCCTTGCGTGAGAGGCCTTTCCAGGCTTCTAGATAATCCTCGATCGATATGCCGCGATCGATGGCGGCCTCGACGCTCTTGCGATCGATCTGATAAACGACCATGCGGTCCCACTTGACGGGGGTGGCGAGGGCGTCTACCTTCCACCGATCGGCATAGGGGGCAGAGGGCGGTACCAAGACTTCGCCCGTGGGTTGAATCACAATAGATTCCGTCGTCACGGCTTCGAATAGTCCGCGGCGGCCCCAGTACGCGGTATCGGTATACCGACAGAGGCCTTTATCCAATTCCACCAAGCCAAGGGCCGCGGCTTCATTAATCACATAATCGCGTGTGTAGCTACTGTACGCGATAACGTGCTCCTCCGTGGCCCATCGACTAAGGGCATCGAGATCGAGCCATTGATCGGGCTCCAGGTGTCCAAGCATCGTCCATAAGAGGTTTTGAAAAGTCGGGTTGGAGTGCAAGACCAGTGTGCTTTCAACCATCTTAAGGAGGTCCTTTGCTGAACTTTGCCAAAACGCATGGGCGTTTCTGATGTCCGCTCCCAGTTCCCGAAAGCTGTTATTCTGATAGCCTAGTAGCCCTACCCGACGTGCAAAGTAAATCACCAAGTCCAGTGCCTCTCCGCTGGTGCTGTGTTCCCATGATTTAAGGATGAGTTTATTGATAACGCGTTTGTAAACGAATCCTTGTTGCGACAGGGGTAAGGATTCCCGTCTGGCGTGACTGACGATCATGAAGAGGTTATGCGCCAGAGGCCACCACAGTGGTGCTGTGTCAACAGGGCGTGGCGTTCTCCGCTCCGCGATCATGGTAGCAGGGGACTCGTGGTGTTGCAACAAAGCTAACAGTAGGGGGCTGGAGACCTCGGACGGGATGGTATAGAGCCAACCATGCGAGGATTGAACTTGGTACATCAACCCTCGTACACCGAGTTTACCCGCTAGCTTAAGAGCCGTAGAATGTGATGTGAGAGGTGGGAAGGTAAATTCTTCTCGGGTTCGTAGCATCCAGTCGCTTAGAATTCCGTGCTCTTCGGGAGATAGGGTTCGCATAAGTTCCGCAAGGGTGACGGGATTGGTCACACGGGCGATTAATTTTTCAAAGGGGAGAGGTTTTCCCGGCTTATAGGGTATTTTAGTGTGCGCGGCGATCGTTCGCCGTCCCTCTTCGGACAGCTTAAGCAGGATATCCTCAAGCGAGAACGCCATGGGTTAGACCTCCTTATAAGATGAAAATGGGATCACTTGTGGCGCGTCTGTGGGAGCACCGGTGGCGTCGGCATGGGCGATGTCATAGCGGTATCCCTGCTCGCACAAAAAGAGTTGTCGCTTTTGAGCGAAGTCTTGCTCTTTGGTCTCTGCGGATACGATGGAATAGAAGGTGGCTTGACCACCATCCGATTTTGGTCGAAGAATGCGTCCGAGTCGCTGGGCTTCTTCTTGGCGGGAACCAAACGTACCACTAATTTGAATCGCGACATTGGCTTCTGGTAAATCAATCGAGAAGTTGGCTACCTTGGACACAATAAGCACCGGAATCGTGCCGTCACGAAAATCTTGGTATAGGCGTTCGCGCTCAGCTAACGGGGTCTGCCCGGTGAGGAGGGGGGCTTGGATGCGTTCCTGGACGCTTTGTAATTGAGACAGATACTGACCGATGATGAGGACGTGGTCATTGCGGTGCTCTTGCAGCAATTCTTCGATGGTGCCCAACTTCGCGGGATTTTCTGCCGCGACCCGAATCCGGTCTGCATCCTCAGCTAACGCATAGCGGTCGCGCTCGGAGTCCGATAAGGCGACCCGAATCTCTCGACATTGGGCACTCGCGATCCAGCCTTGTTCCTCCAGGTCCTTCCAGGGCAGATCAAATCGTTTGGGTCCGATGAGTGAAAATACATCATCGGCGCGCCCATCTTCCCGGAGTAGTGTGGCCGTGAGGCCGAGTCGCTTCCGAGATTGAAGACTGGCGGTGAGGCGAAACACTGGGGCGGGCAAGAGATGTACTTCATCATAGATGATGAGGCCCCAATCCTGTGCATTAAGCGTGTCGAAATGGGGGTACGTGTCTCCTTTGCGATGGCTCAATAGCTGGTATGTGGTGAGCGTGACAGGACGTAATTCCTTAATCCGCGCACTATATTCACCGATGTCTTCAGGACCAAGGGTGGTCTTATCTAATATTTCATGGCGCCATTGATGCAAGGCCGCGACCGAAGTGGTAAGAATTAAAGTCCAAGTGCTCTCTTTGGCTACAACACCAATTCCCACCATTGTTTTGCCGGCTCCACAGGGCAGCACCACCACGCCGTTGCCCGATGCGGAAAATACGTTCACCGCATCCCGTTGATAATCCCTCAGGAAAAAGTTTGTGCCGTTTAGACCTACGTCGCGGAGCTCCAGATTTAGCGGGCGCCCCGGCTGGTACCCGGCTAAATCCTGGGCCGGCCATCCCGCTTTAGCCAGAGCTTGCTTCAAGAGCCCTCGATGTTCCGGACGGATCCGAAATCCATTGTCCAGAGGTGGTCCGAGTACTGGAATTACGGAGCGGTGGCGAGAAATTTGAGTGAGCAGGGTAGGATCGTCGCCGGTCAGCCAAAAGCCATCGGAGTCAGGAGCCTTCTTGAGTTGCAAACGACCAAAGCGTCGCCCTTGGTCTTGGATAAAATACGATGCCGTCTCGGGTACGGCATATTGCGAGTACCGACGCAGTCGATTTATCATATCGTCTGGGGTAATTCCGGCCGCCACGGCATTCCAGATGGATAAGGCGGTAAGCCGATAGGTGTGAATGTGCTCGGGACTCTTTACCAATTCGGTGAAGCCGACGAGGGCTTGACGGGCCTCTTCAAACCCGGGGTTGTCCACTTCAAGCAAAAGGCTTAGGTCACTCTGAGCAATTAACGGACGGTGCTCCAAGGGCGTGCTCCTTTTAAACCAACATGGTCTCTTAACTCCGGTGTTACACACCGTATGTACTTCCATTGTACCTGATGCTTCAAAGATTTGGCGACTTTTCGTACCACTAGGCCGGTGGTAGAATGTAACAATGCGAATTTGAGGAGGGGTCCCGATGGAGATTGACGGAGGATTGGGTTCTGAGGCGACGGTATCCGACGTGCTGCATTTCGTCGAAGGACTCCTAGAGGGTGAACTGAATCGGGTAGCCAACATGGCTAATGTGAGTGCACTCTTGTACGAATACCTGGAAGAGATCAACTGGGTGGGCTTTTATATTGCCGAGGCGCGTAGCGGCGACTTTGTGCTCGGACCATTTGTGGGACGTCCCGCTTGTACCAGAATTTCGCCGCCGCGTGGGGTAATTGGGACGTCGGTCCAGAGCGCTAAGACCTTGATAGTGGATGATGTGTTACAGTTTCCCGAACATATTGCTTGTGATGCCGCTTCCCGATCGGAAATCGTGGTGCCTATTATCGTGGATCGTCGTGTGGTGGCGGTCATTGATGTAGATAGCCCACAATTTTCGCGATTTACGGTGGAACACCGGACCATGTTAGAGGCGATTGCGCAAAAGTTGGCGACTCGATGGCACTCCATGCAGGAATATTGGTAGATTGGTTCTCTACGATGTGGGTGACGATGGTGTGGAGTGCTCGGGGGTGGCACGACATGAAAAATGTCTCAGTAATGGCCAACGTTGGAATCAGCCGTCACCGAGACATCTCCATCTTTATTCGTAGGCCAGGTGGGAGTTAACCCGACCTTGGCAGGTCCATCGTATTCGTTGGCGTCTTTCGTAAGCCTTTGAGTTCCGCCGGGACCGGTTGCTTGTAGAAAAGCGTTAGCACTGCTGCGACTATTCCCATAGAACCGGCTAAAAGATATCCTCCGACATAGCCAAACGAGCTAATCATGGCCGCGGAAGCTACACCGCCGTAAATGCCGCCGATGATTTTTGCCGAATACACTACCCCGTAGTTGGATGCGTTATACGACTCTCCGTAGTAATCGGTGGTAATCGTGGCGAACAGCGGAAATAGCGCGCCACCACCAAGACCTGCGAAGAATGCGAAGAAGATATAAAAGAACTCGTTATGGCCAAGACCGGCCCAGAGCACTCCGAATTGCGTCAATCCTTCCATGGCGAAAAAGAGCGTCATGGCTTGTTTGCGGCCGATAAGGTCGGAAACCCACCCCACGAACGCACGGCCAAATCCATTAATAATGGCAATGACACCCATCGATGCCGCAATCACAAAAGGCCCAAAATTATCATGCTTGGCGAAGGGTACGTTAAACCCGGTGCCAAATAAGGAAACTCCCGCAATCATGACAAAGGTAATCCACAAGACGTAAACCTGCCAGGTTCTCATAATTTCTTTGGTCGTCCACTGTTTTAGAGCAGGTGGATTGTGGACTAGGGCCCGATTTTTCTTCTTGTCCAGCGCGAACTGGATCGGGTCGACACCTTCAGGCCACCAGTTTTTCGGCGGATCCTTGAAGAAGAAACTGATGACGATAAGGCCAAGGCCGAGCGTGAGTCCTACAAAATACAGGATTGCTCGAAAGTCCGATGGATGAAAATAATACGAAAAGAGGAAGATAAACGGCACAGATCCATAGGCGTAGCCGCCGTTAACAAAACCGGTTCGGAGTCCTTTTTTCTCGGGATACCACTTACTGGTCATGTTTATGCAACTGGAGTAAACCATCCCCGAACCAAAGCCACCGATGGCCGCATATCCCACATATGCCGTGATTAGTGCTTGTGCATGGGCCAGCGCATAATAGGCAATTATGACTAAAATGCCCCCAATAAACACGGCCCAACGGGGCTTAAGATATCCGCGTTCGCGTAGCCATCCCGTAGGATACGATGCACCCGCTTCAAACACGACGTAGACAGTATAGTTCCAAAAAGCCGCGATGAGGTTCCAGTGGTAGACCTGCGCCAGCGTATGTTCCGCAGACCCCCAGCCATACTCAAAAGTACTGATGAGGAACATACCAATCCATGGAAGAAGAACCATAATCCATCGACCATGACCCAAAATCGAGCGGGCAGATTCACCAATACGATAGATGCGGCCATTGGGATCCTTGACCTCGCGGTAGGATCCTGTTACTTCAACAGACATTTTATTACACCCCTCTTTCGTTTACGGTTTATCTAGCCGTTTGCTGATGAGGTGATGCTTCTTGGATTTCCCCAAGAGTGAACCCACAACCCCAGCCTAGGCAATCTAGTTCATAGGGACGACTCTACGCTAGTACACGTACCTCACGCATTCAAGAATGTTGGATTATAAGTGACTATAAGTTTTATCAATATCGAGAATTCTTTCAAGAAGATGAAATTGTGTATAAAATGTGAATTTAAACAAGGCTTCATCGACACCATGCTCTTTTTGACTCGATGCGCGCGGCGAAAGATGAGGGAGGATGGCTAACTCTTAAAGGCCTATCCCTATGCTGTTCATGGCAAAGCCCAAGGTTTTCCACCTTGGGCTTAACCCATTTTTCGCCGACTTTCTGGCCACGATTCGTAAATCAATGTTCCGGGCATGGACCATTCCCCGCCAATCCCAATGCCCGCGATGAAATGGAAAATGGCCAGTTCCCAAATGTTTTGAGCAAAACCACTGAAAAACGTAAAGACTGCGTATACGGATTGTAAACATAAGAGTGCGTGCTCTGCCGTGTCGATCGGCAATGGGGCCCCAGACGA
>JAJYPK010000220.1 GCA_021795465.1 Bacillota bacterium | reverse complement strand
CGGTGGCGAGTCAGGAGGGTCACTCCGAGGGTCTCTCGACCCGCGACGCAGCCATGGTGGTTCCCCCAGAATCTCCGCCCTTTAGGGCGGGGAGGTTCAATGTAACGATATAACCTTTGAGACTCAATCCAAGAAGAATCTTTTGGATCCATGACTGCGGTCAAGAGGCCCGCTCTGGTAATATCCCGGAGTGGAGGATGCTAAAGCCTAAAAGAGAAATGATTCTTTAGTCAGGGGTGTTCTCCATGCCGCTTTGAGGTATGGTAAATTAGAAATAAGGAGGATTTCGCCATGGTTCCCGCACTCTTTATTGCACACGGATCTCCCATGGTCGCCATCGAGGATAGTCTCTATGCGCGGTTTTTGGACGAATTGGGTCGAAGCCTACCGAAGCCCCGAGCTATTGCCATATTTTCAGCTCATTGGGAAGCCCCGATTCAGCAGGTGAGTGAACCTCGCCAGTATTCCACCATCTATGATTTTGGCGGCTTTCCACCAGCTTTATATCAGGTCCAGTACAATGCCCTGGGCGATCCCGAATTGGCCCAAAGGATACGTCAAGCCCTTGAGGTTCAACACATCGCAAACCAGGGGGATGCTCAGCGAGGGCTTGACCATGGCGCTTGGACGATTTTGACTCGATTGTTTCCGGCTTGTGACATCCCGGTTGTGGCCTTGTCGATCAATCAAGCGCTTGCGCCTCCGCAACAATATGAAATCGGCAAAACGTTGTCTTTCTTACGCGATGAAGACGTATTAGTGATTGGTAGCGGGGTTACGATTCATAACTTTCAGTATGTGGAGTTTGGTCATAAAGATGCACCGCCTGCGCCGTGGGCAGAGGAATTTAGTGCATGGCTTACCAGACGGATTCGGGAATGGAACCTTCATGAGTTATTTCTCTATGATACACTGGCACCCCACGTGCGTAGAGCGGTTCCGCTTCGAGGTCGAGAACATTTTGTCCCGTTATTTTACGCCATGGGGGCGGCAGACAGTGGGCGCCGGGTAGACGTGTTGCATCATAGTTATCAGTTTGCGAACCTTAGTAATACGGTATATCAGTTTAGCTAAAAAATGGATGAATCTAAGGAGCATTATGATGAACACGAGCTCGTTGTCCGAGGCGTTTAACCACGCTCCATACCATATAAGCGGTCATGGTCCCCGTACGGTGCAAATGTTGAAAGATGCTTTAGAGAACATGGATGGGCAACAGGCTGCGGATCGATATGGAACGGGTGCCATTATCGAGGTATTTGAGCGCAAGATGGCGCAATATCTCGGCAAGCAGTCCGCGATGTTTTTCCCTAGTGGGACGATGGCGCAGCAGATAGCATTACGGATCTGGTGTGATCGACAAAACCTTTTCAAAGTCGCTTATCATCCCCTCTGTCACTTGGAAATACACGAACAAGATGGCTTAAAGATGTTGCACCCGATAGAGCCCATTTTATTAGCCGACCCTACGCGCTTAATCGGAGTGGCGGATGTTGAGAGCTTGTCGGAACCGATAGCTGCTTTGCTTCTGGAACTTCCCCAGCGCGAGATTGGGGGACAACTGCCAGACTATGAAACCCTCGAAGAGATTTCAGGCTGGTGTCGATCGCGAGATATCAAGCGACATTTGGATGGAGCTCGGTTGTTTGAGTGTCTCCCGTATTATCACAAGACGGCCGCTGAAATCGGTAAATTATTCGATAGTGTTTATGTCTCGTTCTATAAGGGGATCGGCGGCATCGCAGGAGCCATCTTGGCAGGCGATGAAGATTTCATCCAGCTAGCCAGGGTCTGGAAACGACGGTATGGTGGGGATCTGATTAGTCTTTATCCCTATATCGTGAGTGCCAACGACTCGTTCGATCGGCGTATCGGCAAAATGGCTCAATATTATGCGGACGCAAAAGAGTTAGCGGCGTTGTTTAACGGAATCCGGCGATTTAGCACCGAACCCGAAGTCCCCGTCACCAATATGTTTCATGCCCACATCGACCAAACCCCATCCGCAATTGAGCCGGTGCTTGTGGCCATATACCAGGACACGGGGATTGGATTGACGGGATGGCTTCGTCCTTGCGATGGGGGATCGATGTTTGAGGTCAGCATAGGCGATGCCTTTGCAACAATTCCTAAGGACCCGCTTCGCCAAACTTTTGCCCTCTTAGACAGCAAACTCTCCGCGTTATAGTCCCTGTTGAGTCTCGTATTGAGACTCTCGCGATTGGGGTATCCTACTGCAAATAGGAAACACCAAGTGGGAGGAACTCCAGTGCAAAGATGGCCACGGATTATCGCGGGGACATGGGTATCGGCTAGTTTGGTCTGGGGCGGAGGCGCGGTGATGGCGGCGACACCATCGTCTGCGTGGACCCTTTACCATCGGCACCAGGTCTTGGTGGAACGCTATGAAGCGATGCATCATGGGAAATCTCCGCTACCGGTAGATGAACTCGATCACCATCCGGATGTCCTTCGCCCCTAATGGAGCGATGTCATGCGGGGTAATCGTTTAGCTCCGAGGTTTTAGCCTTCGGAGCTACTTCGGTTGATGCAGCGCTCGTCTCTGATATACTACCTTCATGATGAGGGGCTATAAATACCTGTACCGGAAGTGTCGGAACAAAGGTTGTTCGAATCTATGATGGTTGGGATGGTTTTGGCGGGCGGATTCTTCGTGGTGTGGTTATTCCATCGGCTAAGGCTGCCAGATGTGGTCGGGCTCGTGCTCTATGGGGTGGTGGTGGGTCCCCTAGGGCATCTCATCGTATTGAGACCGAACCTTAAAGGGCTCGACACCACGATGAGCCTCGGAGCGGCTTTTATTTTGTTCCTCGGCGGACGGCGGATCTCTTTAACGCTCTTACATCAGGTGCGACACACCGTCGCGTTGCTGGCGACGGTCGGTGTGGGAATTACGGTCATCGTGCTAGCGCTTGCCGTCCATTTCTGTCTCGGGACCTCTTGGATTTTAAGCGTGGGGATTGCCATAACCATGGCGAATACGGACCCTGCGACGATTATTCCGGTACTCGAGCGTGTAGCCGTGAAGCCCATCTTGAGGATTGCCGTGGAAACGGAAGCGGCCTTTAATGATGTGTTCAGTGCCTTGCTCCTCACGGTGATGGTAATCTTGAATCACCATGGGGCTAATGCTATGGCATTCGTGGCCACCGTTGGTGGCTTAACGGTGGCGGGTATCGGCGGTTTGGGCATAGGAAAACTTGTCCGCTATTGGGAACCGCGACTGGCTATACGCTCGACCTGGCTATCTGCTCCGATGGTTGTCGCGACTCCCGTGTTGGCTTTTGGGGTGGCGCAATGGATAGGGGGGGCGGGACTCTTAGCGGCATTCATCGCGGGTCTTGCGTCGGGATCCCCGGAGGTGGGAGACTCTGCCGATACGTTTGAGCACGTCCTTTCGACGGGTATCCGCGTCGTCATTTTCGTCGCCACGGGGGCACTGTTGCCGATTTTCCTCATGGCGGGCCACTGGCTTATGTTGCTGGTGGTGACCGTGGTGCTGATCGGGGTGGCGCGTCCCATTACGGTATGGGCATGTGTCGATGCTTCGCGTCAGAGTCCTTGGAAGCGCAATGATCGCGTTTTCATGATGTGGATTCGAGAAACGGGAGCAATTTCCATTGTTTTGGCGATGAACTTAGGCAGGATTTACGTGGGGAATGCCCGCCTAATTCTGGCAGCCGTCGCGATGTCAGTACTGGTTACCGTGGCTCTCCAAGCTCCCACGACGGGCTGGGTCGCTAAAAAACTTAACGTAACCTGAACCTTTACGGGATTGGGTCGACGAATTGCTTCCAACCATGGATAATGCGACTAACTTATCTAGAAGTTGTTGGCAATCCTGGCAGATCGGGTCGAAGTTTTGGTGCACTATCCACTAAAATGCGATAGATTGTAACAATGGCCAAATGAGTGTTCTATAATCGGAGCACCATGACAGTACCGTATTTTACAGTGCTTGTAATGAAGCGTCCCGAGTGGATGTAACGTGAGACCCACGAATGACGTTAGATACTGTGGAAAGAAGGGGTGCAAACGCGATGGCAACACGCCGGATAGATCGGGCGCCTAAAAAACGTTTTCGGATTCTCTATTGGATTTTGGGAATCCTGGTGGTATTGGCCGGGGTGTTTTATGGTGTGAAAGCCTATTACTCTAATTTATCGAATGTGTTTCCCACATCCGGCTTAAAAAAGACACAAAGCGGCACCTTCCGTCACCGGATCACGATTCTGTTGATGGGGAGTTCGCTTGAGACGTCCTCCAACAATAAAGTGCAGACATCTCGCAAAGTACGCAACCGTTCGGACACCCTCATCTTGGTCTCGATTGATCCCAAGACGAAGCAGGTGGGGGTCGTATCCATCCCGCGAGACACCCGCGTTAACGTGCCGCCAGTCGGCATGACGAAGATAGCAGAGTCGACATTTTTTGGCGGGGCCAAAGAAACGGTGCAGGTGGTGCAAAATACCTTCCATGTCCCCATCGATTATTACGCCTACATC
>JAJYPK010000219.1 GCA_021795465.1 Bacillota bacterium | reverse complement strand
GGTGAATAGAGTCCAAGTGCCTCCGTAAAGGGAGGTGGAAGCAATCAATTCGTCGCCTGCACGACAGACATTTAAAACGGCCGCCGTGATGGCTGCCATGCCGCTCGAGAAGGCGACAGCCGCGGCGCCGCCTTCTAAGGCGGTGAGGCGTTCCTCCAACACCCCCGTGGTAGGGTTCATAATCCTAGTGTAAATGTTGCCAGGTTCATCGAGATTAAATAAACGCGCCGCGTGGTCAGCGGAATCAAAAGCGTACCCTACAGTTTGATACACCGGTGGAGAAATGGCACGAGTTGACGCATCGGGAGTGTATCCGGCATGAATCGCGAGGGTTTCGGCATGCCAAAGAGATTGGGTTTGACTCATAAAAAATAGCCTCCTTCTAGTGGTTAGATGAGAGGCCTCCATGGGCATTCCTAGAGCCTCCCCTCATCTCTCAGCACATACGCTGCAGGAATTGGCACCATACTTCATTGAAGTGGGTTGCCGGGCATCATCGGGCCAGTCCCTCCGCCGCTCTCCATGAGAGGATTACACAGTGAATCTTCATCGATTGTACGGATCTAGACTAAGGCCGTCAAGACAAAATTTCTATAGGGGCATAACTAAGGCAGGTAATTCCCATCCGGAACCTAAGCATTCTGGTGGAATTTTGATGAGAACAGTGCTCAAGGGGTATACCATGAAGAATACGGTGTCTAAAATGGGTATCGGCTACCGAGAATTGGTACATCATGTCGTAATCGGGGCAATAGGGTGGAGAGGCGGGAACGAATGGGGATCCGACCGAGGCCTCGCAATCAGGGATGGGACATGACTCGTGCCCGCCTGGCCTTAGGAATTGTCTGCTCTCTGCTGTTTTTTGTTTTAGCTCTCGGTATCGGGTTTTTCCAACACCGATTATTGGCCACCTTTCCGCTGATCGGTACCGCTATTCTGCTTGAGGCACAGCCTGGCGTGGCGGCGAGCATCGCTCTGGGATTTCATCCCTTGACGGGCGCTACCATCAGTGTGTTGGCTAATCTTATTCCCGTCCCATGGTTGCTCCTGACGTTTCATCAAGTGGTGACCCGTTGGCGCTGGGCTCGCCATAAGGTCGCGCGAGCGAAAAAATTGGCCGGTAAGTACGGGAAATATGGTGTAGGCGCACTCACGTTTTTGGCTCCATTTTTAGGGGCATATCTTAGTATTGCTTTGGGATTTGCGATGGGATGGAAAATGGTCAACACCTTGGCGATGACCATGGTTGGCATGCTCGCTTCGGTGTTGATCATCGCCTATGGGGGGCACTGGATTGTGCACCTATTTTCCCTCTAAACCACTATTTGGCGTAAATCAAGACGTTTGCCTATTCTGCAGCATTGGGGCATAGTGTGGGCACGAGCAACATCCATAATCATAAACGGTGAGGAGGAATCCCATGGAAAAACGGCTCTTAATCATTGGTGGTGATGGGGCTGGTATGACGGCTGCGTCACAAGCCAAGCGGAGAGACCCTAAGCGGGTAGTCAGAGCGTTTGAAAAAGGCCCGGTGACCTCATATTCGGCTTGAAGCATCCCCTATTACGTCGGCAGGTTGGTCGACGACAGGGATACGCTTATCGCCCGTACCCCGGAGCAATTCCGACGTAAGTTGGACATCGAGGTGCAAGTCGAGCATGAGGTGATCGACATTGACGTCAAAAGCCAACGTATCGCGATTCGGGCCCATGGCATCCCGAACTCGTGGGAACCCTATGACGACCTCGTTATCGCGACAGGTTCCGCGCCGATCGTTCCTGCCTGGGACGGGATCGCGGCCGACGGAATATTTGCAGTCAAGACCCTTCTTGATGGGGCGCGGATTCGACACTACATCGATGCTAAAAAACCGCGCCATGCCGTGGTGGTGGGCGGGGGCTACATTGGACTGGAAATGGCTGAGAACCTCCGCCAGGTTGGACTTGAGACAACCCTTATCGAGCAACTTCCGGAGGTGATGGCTAGTTTAGATCCAGATATGGGTGCTCTGGTCTCACAGGGTCTTCGAGAATTAGGGGTACGGCTGAACCTGGAACAATCGGTGGCCGGCCTTGAGGTAAGCGGGGGGCGAATACGAGCGATCCATACAGATTCGGGGAGCTTACCCTGTGATCTCTTGATTTTAGGATTGGGGGTGCGCCCTGCCAGCGAATTAGCCCGGCACGCCGGTGTTGCGTTAGGCGTTAAGGATGCCATACGGGTGGACCCGTATCTTAGGACGAGCATTCCATCGATTTGGGCCGTGGGCGATGTCGCCGAAAGTACCAACCTGATTACGGGTCAACCGGGCTATGTGGCGTTGGCTACGGTTGCCAATAAGCAAGGGCGCATCGCTGGTTTGAACCTTTCCGGTGCATCGATTCCATTTGCAGGAGTATTGGGTACTGCCATTACTCGAGTCGGTGCGCTGGAAATAGCGCGGACGGGGCTTAACCTGACGGAAGCCAAAGCAGTTCAGAGAGACGTCGTGGACATGCGGATTCAATCGGAAACCAAGCTGGGATATTTTCCTGACGTTGCTCCGATTACCGTAAAGCTTGTGGCAGACAGAAAGTCTCATCAGCTGCTGGGGGGGCAAATCGTGGGAGGGAGCGGGAGTGGCAAACGGATCGACACGATCGCCGTGGCAGCAACCGCAAGGATGACGGTGCATGATCTGGTGGACCTGGACTTGGCTTATGCCCCTCCATTTTCGGATGTGTGGGATCCCGTCCAAGTTGCGGCGCGAGCCTTAAGCTCTAAACTGATGCGATAAGATCGCTCAATATCGGGCTCCTGCCGACGGGAGAGGTCTTTTAAGAACTTCGGTTAGCCACGGCTCTCATTGCTTGCCGCGGTTGCGAAAGAAAGGAAATTTGCTTACTAGGGGGACAACAAGGCTAGGGTATGCGATGGCTAAATGCTTCCCTGCCCTGAGTAACTCTTAGGGAACGCGCCATATGGGATTTTAGGTCATTCCCTGTACGGCATGGACTGTAAAACACCATAGACCGCATGCTACTCTGATACCGCCAAGCGAGTGAATAACCTCAAGTCCGCCAGTTCGACCCGCGTCCGACTCACCAAGGCTTGATGGAAAGCACTGTTGGCTAATCAAAGGGATGAGGAATAGGCGCGGATTAGTCGGAGGGGACATCAGTAATGTCCCTATGGCCAACCCTTTGCCTGGGGACGAAAGAACTACCAATTGCGAACGAGGTGGACGAACGGATATCACGCCTTGGGGTTCACTATCGTATTGGGGAGGAATGATCCAATGAAAAAACCCGGTCTCTTAGTAGAAGTCAGCCGTAATGTGGCGTGGATAACGTTCAATCGTCCCGAGGTGCTTAATGCTCTTAATGGAGACATAGTGGATGGGATTACGGAAACGTTGGCGAATATTGCCGAAGACCGCAGTATCCGGGGAGTCGTCATCAAAGGCGCGGGTCGGAGCTTTAGTGCGGGGGGAGACATCCAAGCTATGAGCCAGGTGACACCCAACATGGTTCATGACTATGTCGGGCAGTTGAATCAGGCGGTGTTGGCCATGAAACGGTTGGCTGTCCCGATCGTAGCCCAAGTCCATGGGTTTTGCGTGGGAGCCGGATTTAATCTGGCGTTAGCTTGTGATCTAATCGTTGCGGCCGACACAGCCCAATTTATGATGAGCTTTGTCCAGGTTGGACTCATTTCTGATGGGGGCGGCATGTACTTTCTTCCTCGTCTGGTTGGCACTCACAAGGCGAAAGAACTTTTGTTTTTGGGCGATCCGATTTCCGCGATGACGGCTCGCGAGCTCGGGATCGTGAATCGGATGGTTCCCGAACCAGATTTGCAAAAAGAAGTGGAGCAACTTATGGACCGATTTGTTCGCGGTCCGGGTTTAGCGATTGGACAGATGAAGTTGTTAGCAGATAAGGCTATGGTAAGTTCTCTTGAGGAGATGCTATTGGTGGAACAAACCACCCAACCCAAAATGGTGGCCAGTGCGGATCATCAGGAAGGTGTGCGCGCATTCCTGGAAAAGAGACCACCACGGTTTCAGGGTCAATAGACCAGGTGGTACTTAAGGGGAGCAACAACTGGTGTTGTCACCCAGGGCGGAGTGCCCGTTGAGCGCATCGGCATGGTGGTGGGTGGGAGCCCCGGTATAGATGTGGCGATGACCCCGAAAACGCGACTGTCATGGAAGCCGAGGATAGACCAGGCAACGACCGATTAACGGAGAGACATGGGTCGAGGTGGCCGGGGCTATAATCAGTAACTAAAATACTACTTGTTTTTCACTAAAACATATCTTTGCAGTATATTTTAGGTATGTTACTAAGTGTAGAAGAAGCGGCAAAAATCTTAGGGGTATCCAAAAGCACCATGCGTCGTTGGGAAGCGGAAGGGCGCTTGAAGCCCGAACGCACCCCGGGCGGCCATCGCCGGTATCGGTCGGAAGAGTTAACGCAAATGGCCGTGCATCCCCTACCCAAAACGGATCGCGTGACCATCGCCTATGCCCGAGTGTCTAGCCATGATCAAAAAGCCGACTTGGAAAGCCAGGCGATTTTGTTATCAGAGTTTT
>JAJYPK010000057.1 GCA_021795465.1 Bacillota bacterium | reverse complement strand
CGTTTTTTGCGGGCAATGTGCAGGAATGTTGACTTTTTCCCTATAAGAGTATCACCGGTGTTCTCCGGGGAGAGATTTTTGGACGGATTTCCAAGCGTGGTAGCTCATAGCAAGCGCACGTGCAGTTTAACCCGCCTGAAACAGGCTTTTAGGATCGCATGTTTTTGGCAAAATCATTGTGTTCTCATGATGTGGATTATCGCGCAACGACTTTGCCTGTCTCGTGCCTATGCGCAGAGCGTCAGGGTGATCTTAAACGGGTACTTGCGATCCTGTTGGTAAGCACAGCCATCTTTTTTCTGTCGAAGATGACGAAATCGCGGGATAAATTGACCCATAAGACTTCTGGAGGGGGTTCCCGATCCCTGTTCCCTATAGCCCTGTCAAAAATTGACCGTATAAAGAAGGAAAAAGTTGGAGTGTTGTCGAATGAAACCGAGATATAATAGATTTCAAGGAAATGGAGGAACATTGGACCAGATGAGAAACCTACTGAACAATATGATGATTCGAGGGAAAACGTTCTTAGGGCGTTTGCACAGCGAAGAAAACGGGCAAGCCCTTGTGGAATATGCACTAATTTTGGCATTAGTTGCCGTCGTCGTTATTGCAGGAATCACCTTACTCGGGCACGCAGTGAACAACACTTTAAACAATGTAGCTAATACTGTTAACGGTTAGTTGCGGACAGATTGACTGAATCCCAGACCAGCACGCGGGAATGTTGAGCCGCGTGCTGTTTGATTGACGAAGAGTACGAGACAGCATGCAAACAATGGGGGCGTGTATTGATGGGAACCCGAGTTGGGACGTTCGTTAAGAGTAACTTCTGGCTCATCATAAGTTTAGTGATGCTGGGCATCGCGGCCTACTGGTCTTTAACATATGTCCACAACCTTATGACTTCCAGGAGTTCAGCGACTGCTCCCGTGGCCACCGTCCAAGTTGTCGTCCCGAGTACGGGAATCGCGGCCTATACTCCGTTGACTAGTGCTAATCTCAAAACCATATCACTGCCTGTAGGGGCGGTGCCGCCCGGCTCCTTTAATACGGTTAACGCTTTGCAGGGACAATGGTCTAATGAAGCGCTGGCGGTGGGGGTGCCCATCGTGTCGAGCGAGGTTATTGCGCCTAAGACAGCCAATATTCTTGCGGCGCGGATTCATCCTAGCGACATGGCGATTGATTTGCCCCTCGCAGCAAATAACGCAGTGGATGGGTTAATTTATCCGGGTGACACCATTAGCCTCTTTACGACGATTACGGAAAGCAACGGGCAACAGGTAATGGAAGACTTTATGAATGGGGTTAAAGTGCTGGCGGTGAACGGAAGCATGGTCCCGGCGACGACTTCGACAGTGGGCCAAAGCGTGACACTCATTCTGGCACTACCACCCAAAGATGTCGCAATGTTACTGTTTATGGAAAACAAGGGGTCTGTCCAAGCTGCTCTCGATGCGCCGAATGCGCATCCGACCCCCCCGACCCCCTATGGAACTTTGAAGTGGCAACACCCCATCCCCTAGACGAGGAGGTTAGATTATGCTGAATGTTGGTGTGTTTGCGTACGCCCCCATGAAATCCATTCTAATGGGGACCTTGATGTCCCAACCAGATATTTACTTGTCCATTTGCACCAGTAATGTGCGTGAAGTATTTAGTCATCCCTTTGGACCGTCAGATATTCTCATTGTCGAGGATCAACTACTCAAAGACAACCAAAGCGTTCAATCTACCTTTGCGCGCCTGACCTGCCGCAAGTTTCTCATTGGTATCACCCATGACCTAGCGTGTGCCCGCCGAGCCATTAGTCTAGGGGCAGTTGACGTGGTGGAGGAGGCAACCGCGGGCCAGGAGATTATGGCCCTATTAGAACCCTATGTGCGTAACGAAGTAGACCGTCCCAGCGAGGTGATAGCTGTCTATTCAGCCAAAGGCGGTGTAGGCAAAACCACATTAGCGCTCAACTTAGCGTGGGCGATGGCGGACATGACATCCCATCCGGTGGCGTTGTTGGACATGGATATCTTTGGGGATATTGGATCGATGTTGTTGGAACGGCCACCCATCTCTATCGTGGATGTAATCCAAGGATTGGAAAATGGGATGTCGGAAGATAAGGCGCTGCAATCTCTTTTTATGTCTAAGAAGTTGGGGCTGACCATTGTACCGGCCTCGACCAATCCCCAGCAAGCCGAAATTATCCGTAGGGACCACATTAGTCAAGTGATCAATATGGTCAAAACCACGCATGCGTATGTCATTTTGGATTTACCTGCGGGGCTTACCGAAAATAACTTGGCGGCTTTAGATGCGGCCGACCAGATTGTGGTCGTGGCATTACCTGAGCAGGTAAGCTTGAAAACTGTGGCTCGATCAATGGAAATCCTAGAAAGACTCTATGCGGAACGGCTGACTATTGCGTTAAACCGGACGGACTCCGGGACCGGTATCACGTCTGACGATGTGGGCCGGATGTTAGGTCGGCCGGTCTCTTTTTCACTCGCTAGTGGAGGGGTGGCTCCCGTAAAATATTCCAACCAAGGGATTCCTTTGGTGCAAGCTGATCGTAAGAACGCCCTATCGGTCGATATTTTGCGCATGGCTAATTACTTCGTAACGGAATCTGAAGGGCTACATCGCCCTCGGCTCAAACCGGTGTTGCATAGCACCAAATCTTAGAAAGGATGATCAGGCATGTCATTGCGCACACGTATTAGCGGACTGTCGCCCGATGCTTCCGAAGCATTTAAGACCATAGCAAGTGCAAGCCCAAACAATAAGGCCGCCGGCGGTGCACAACATCTGGCGGGCCAGTTTCTCACCATTAAGACCCAAATTCAAAATGCCATTTTGGCCGAAACTGATAACCCGGATACACTGAAACCCAGTGATCTCATGGACCGGATACTGGCGTTGGTGGAGGCCAACGGGTCTATTTCACCCATGGAGAAAGACACGCTCGCACGGAGTTTGGTTAATGAAATCGTAGGATTTGGGCCTATCCAAACGTTTTTAGAGGATGAGGAAATCTCAGAAATCATGATTAACGCCTACAACAAAATTTATGTGGAACGCAGTGGCCGAATCATTTTAACAGAAGCTGCCTTTCGCGATGAAGCACACTTTCGGACGGTCTTAGACAAAATGTTGCGAAATTCTGGACGTCACGTAGATGAGTCAAGCCCCATGGTCGATGCGCGGTTGCCCGATGGTTCACGGCTAAACGCTATACTGAGGCCGCTAGCGGTGTCCGGGGATTCGGTCACGATTCGAAAGTTTTCTAAGGATCCGTTTGTGCTCTCCCAATTGGTCGAGATGGGGACATTATCATCCGAAATGGCGAAATTTTTACAGGCAGCGGTTCAAGGTAAGCTTAATGTGGTGGTTTCAGGTGGTACGGGCTCGGGTAAAACCACGAGTTTGAACGCACTGTCCGCCTTTATTCCTCCGACGGAGCGTATTATTACCATCGAAGATGCCGCCGAACTGCAATTACAGCAAGAACACAAAATCACCCTGGAAACGCGGCCCGCCAACATTGAGAAACGGGGCGCCATTACGGTGCGCGACTTAGTGCGGAACGCACTACGAATGCGGCCGGACCGCATTATTGTGGGGGAGGTGCGGGGCGGTGAGGCATTGGATATGCTACAGGCTATGAACACCGGTCATGAAGGCAGTTTGACGACCGTCCATGCAAATACTCCACGTGACTGTTTAAGTCGGCTCGAAACTATGGTGCTGATGGCTGGGGTGGAACTCCCTTTGCAAGCCATCCGATCCCAAATAGCCTCCGCCGTCGACATTATTGTTCAGCAATCGCGTCTTCTCGATGGCTCGCGCCGCATTATTTGTATCACCGAAGTCGTCGGCATGGAAAGCGGAACGATTACCACCCAGGATTTGTTCGTCTTTGAACAGGTCGGAATTGATGAGAACGGACGCGTTAGGGGCCAATATCGTGGCAATGGCATTCGTCCAAAGAATGCCGACCGATTGCGGGCCAATGGCATCGATCTTCCGGGCGCACTGTTTGGGATGGATCCGTGAGGGGCACGTGAGCGGGCCGATGGTGATAGCTGGACCTGAAGCGGTCAAAGGCTGCCGCGTCGGTACTGGCATGATTGAGTTGCCAAAAGAAAGGAGGAGCGGGAGGAGCGATTGCTCGATGGTTTGATCACCAAGACTTCCCGCGCAGCATGATGAGTCCAGTGCTCGGTATGGCCATTTTGTGGCCCGTTGGGATATTTTTGTTAGCATTGTCATGGCGAAAACGCCAACAAAATGTCACTGTGGGTAAACGCTTAGATATGATTCGCAAAGACCTGGGTCTAGGGGTGCCCGATTCTCGGCCATCCAAGGCGGATTCCGTTGGTAAAGCGACCTCTTCCACGAAACTAAACTTCCGGGAACGGTGGGCGCGGGGTCCACAAGCGGCGGCCTTGAGACTCAGAGTGAGCGAATATATCCTGATTAGAATCGGGAGCTTCATCGTGCCATTTTTGTTGGGTATAGCCATCCGTGGGATCATTGAAGGACTGGTGCTGGGGGTGGTGGGAATCGGAGCTGTGACGTTCTATTTTCACTCTAAACAGCGGAAATGGCTTATCCGCGCTGAAGAAAGTCTGCCCGATTTTCTTCGGGGAGTGGCTAACGCATTACGAGCGGGTTCCTCGCTATCCCAATCGATCGCACTTGTGGCCAAAGATACCGTGGACCCCTTGGGGTCCGAATTGCGCCGGGTATTGCGCCGGGAAAATATCGGGTTCAGCCTCGTGGATGCTCTTCAGGAATTAACGCGGCGTATTCCTTCGAAAGACCTGGCATTAGCCACTCTGGCGATCACCATACAGCGAGAAGTAGGAGGATCGCTGGCAGACTTACTTGACAACATCACGACAACCATCGTCGAGCGTCAACGTTTGAAGACGGAAGTGCGCATTATCACGACGCAAGGGCGTTATAGTGGGATGGTCCTGACCGCCCTGCCGTTTATTCTCGGGATCGTTTTATGGCTCACTGGCCCTAGCTATTTTCAACCGATGTTTCATACGGAATTGGGCTGGATCTTGGTCGGTGCTGCTTGTGTTTCTGTAGCCATCGGAGGCTTTCTGATTAACCGTCTGGTCAAGGCGCCTGAGATGTAGGTCGACCAGATAGGTCATGAAAGGAGAGGCAATCAATGCTGACACCCTTATATTTCATCATCGCGATGATCGGACTGTCTCTAGTCGGCTTGAACCTATGGGCCAAGCAACGCCGTGCTAGACGGCGGGAAAGAATCATTCATACGCGTTTTATTGGGTATACCGCCCCCGCCGATTACATGGCCGATGAATTGGCGGAGCCCTATTGGACGCGGGTTATCGAACCGGCACTTACCAAAGCCTATTCGCGGATTGCGCAAGGGATAACGCCGGCGAACTTTCGCGAAGAACTCAAAAACAGGCTCCGGTTAGCCGGATCCGGTCAATCTCCTGAGATGTTCTTTTTCTCCCGCGTAGTATTTTCTATAGTCGCGCTGGGGGTGTCAGTGGCGTTGGTGTTATCCATCCAGATGCCATCTAAATTGTTCGCGATACTGGTTCCCGTCATGGTGGCGGCCGTCGTTTTCCTCTTTCCAGGAATTCGTTTAAATAGGCGAGCGGAACAGAGACGAGCTACTATCGATTCCGGTCTACCCGAGGTGTTTGACTTGTTGAGCGTCAGCGTGGAGGCGGGGCTCGCCTTTGATGGAGCTTTGCGTAAATTGGTAGCGAACTCTACGGGACCCATTCGAGATGAATTTGGGAGAGCCCTCGGTGACATGCAAGTGGGGATATCGCGAGTTGAAGCCTTAAATGCGTTGGCAGAAAGGACCCACTCCGATCAACTTAAACGCTTTGCGGGGTTGGTGACCCAAGCCGATCGGACGGGGGCTGGTATCGCTACCGCCCTACGCATTCATGCGCGGGATATCAAAGATTATCGGGCGAATAAGGCACGCGAGAAGGCTGCCTCGATTCCCATAAAAATTTTGTTTCCGATGGTGATGTTCATCTTTCCGGCAGTATTTATTGTTATTCTCGGGCCGGCCGTGGTTACCGTAGTGAAACTATTTACCCACTAAGGAGATTAGGATGCGCACGTACTCTGTAGAGGTCGCCGAAACTCATGAGGTCGTTAGTGATCGCATTCAGCTGGCCGCGAACACATGGCTACGATTCCGTGGGTTGATGGGTGTCCGTACGCTGGCAGTCGGTGAAGGCATGCTGTTTCCGCACACCAATATGGTTCACGGATTTTTCATGCGAATTTCCATCCGGCTACTGTATCTTAATAAAGAAGGGGTAGTACTCAGGACGGCCATCTTGCACCCCTGGTCGATCGGCCCTTGGGTACGGAATGCCTACTGGGTGCTCGAACTCCCACCGGAAACTCCTATCGCGCATGTGGGTGAAGGGGTGCGATTAACGTGGTCTAAGACGGCAGCACGGGTCCATTGCACTCTATAACGTCCTGCATGTTTTATGTTGGACGAATTAGCGCACCATCGGGCCGGCGTTAGCACCATGCTAAGGCTATCGAAGATTAGGAAGCGCTATCAAGTGCGACGGAATACTCGGCAATTCATCAGGAAAAGAGATTGAATTCAAACCTCCTGGGGTGCGAGCTCAAGACACGTAGTGTTCGATTCGGAGACAAATTGCTGGACCGACGGAAACGAGAGTGAAGCACAGCGCAGTGCTCGCGCGGCATAATGACAACAGATCGCCTCATCCGGTAGACCGGTGAGCCCCCCGTCGCGCACATGGATGCTGGGCGGATACCAATCGACCACCTGCCCAACCAGACGAAATGCATTCGAATAACAGGGTCATAGAGAAGTATAGAGGCGACCCTCACGGTCGGTCGCAAAAGTTAGAACCGCACGAAGATCCTCGTCGTGGAGGTCCGAAAAATCTGCCACAATGTCAGGAGGCGACATCCCTCCTGCGAGGTAATCGACAATGTCGGCGACGGTAATGCGTGTTCCACGAATGATGGGTGTGCCGCTTCGGATCGTCGGGTCTAGCACATTTCGGTCATGGTAGTCGATCACACGGATTGCCTCCTTCACGTAATTATGCGGCCGACAAATGACCGACCCAAGCCCACCCTTTACACAGCCGCATCCAGAGGCTCTCGTCGCCGCATTTGGTTAACATTAATAACCGAGATTCGGGGACGTTCGTGCACTAGCACGGCCTTCAACCCATGGTTGTCACCCATGTCAGGGTGCTCCCTCACGGAGTCGTCTGTTTGGGTTTTCAACCCGGAGGCATGTAGGCCGTTGCGCATGGGAAATTCCCACCTACCCCTCAGATTGCCGTTGAGCCCTTCCCTGGCTGGCCGGTTAATTGTCTCTTGTGGATGACGTGGCCATCGCTGGTGCTGGCTTCCTGGGTTTGTTTTTGGAGTTGACGAGAACCTTCTCAAGGTGTTTCCCCACGATGGCCTGAGACCTCGCCGATGCGCATTGATCGGCACGCATTTTGGTATTGTGTTTAAGACAATAGCACTCACTGATGGACAAGGGGATATTACTTTTGCGCGGCATATTCACTTCGATTCGAACGTGAGTTTTTCGTTGCCCGAGGCATCAAAACAAAACCATCAGTCGCCTTAGTTGTCTCAGGTGGCAGGGACAATGGTTTTATGGATCGAGGATCTGAATCATGGACAAAAATTTGGGTCTGTTACCATTCAGAACCCGTTCCACCATTGAATCCAAAGGGGAAACGAAGTTCGGGTACCTATACGCTATAACATCATCTGCTCAGTGGCTGCCTATTGCGGGATGGTCTTTGTTGGTGGCGTTCGAGCGCAATGTGGATCAGGCGGTCGATTAACTCCGGATAGGATACGCCGGTCGCTTCCCAGAGCACGGGATACATACTGTACGGAGTAAATCCAGGCAAGGTATTGATCTCGTTGAGTAAGACTCGCTGAGATTCGCGTTCCCAAAAGAAGTCGACACGGGCCAATCCGGCACAGTCCAAGGCATGAAATGCCTTTACGGCTAATTCCTGCATCTGACGGGCGACCACGTCTGGAATGTCTGCGGGGATGGACAGCTCCGTCGATCCGTCTTCGTATTTCGCTCGATAATCATAAAACTCATGGCCATGCACGGTGACTTCGCCTACGACTGAGGTTTCAACATCGTCCCAGCCGAGCACGCCCACCTCGAATTCGCGCGCATTGACCCCCTGTTCCACGATGATCCGTCGATCGAACTGTTGAGCGGCATCGATGGCTATCTCCAGTGCCCCGCGGTTGGTCGCTTTCGAGATGCCTACACTGGAGCCTAAGTTGGCGGGCTTGACAAACATGGGGTAGGACAGGGCGATTTCCAGCGCGTTGAGGGTCTGGGCGCGGTCGCGGAGCCAGTGGTGTCGCATGAGTCCTTGATAGGCAACCTGCGGAATCTCCACGGCCCCAAACATGGTCTTCATCGCGATTTTATCCATGCCCAGGGCTGAGCCTAAGACGCCGGATCCAACATAGGGCAGGTCGGTAAGTTCCAACAAGCCCTGCACGGTACCATCTTCACCCAAGGGTCCGTGTAGAACCGGGATGATCACATCAACCAACGCGGTTAACGACTCAGGGCGAAATGGCACCATCTCGTCGTCTCTCCGGTGAGCCAAGACAGGCCGATCCGCCGAGGCACCGGAAATGGACACGTGGGGAGCGCGTCCGGTCTTCGCTGCCATAAGGCCCAAAGCCGATGCTCCCGCCATCCAGCAACCGCTCGTATCAATGGCGATAGGGATGATGTCATAGGATCCCTGCATGGCTTCCATCACTGCGTAGGCTGACATCATGGACACCGCGTGTTCTGCCGATTGACCGCCAAACAAGACGCCGACTCTCAATGCTAACCACCTCTCTCTGGATCATTTACATCTAGTGTATGATAGGTATCGGATGGGTGCCAAATGTGGGGTTCGCAATCCCTCGGATGAAGTGGCTGTATCCAGTCTTCATCCGCGATGCCAACATCGTTCATGGCGGTCAATTGTATTTTGTCCTCAAAATCCCCACAAATCCCCCACGGTAAATTCCAACGGCGGACCTGAGCGATTAGGTAGAAAAGAGGGGACCTGATCTAGCGGACCAACATTGATCTGGCCGAAGACCACTTACGACTCCTCAAACATCTAGCCGCCGAAGAGAATAAGTTGGTGGCCAGGAGCAGGTTTCTGGCGACGGCGGCCCAGGTATCCTATAGCACCCAAGAATAGTCCCAGAGGAATGGCGAGCCAGTCCAGTATCAGTATGCAGAGGACCCCCAGCACCAATGCCTTAGCTTGCCAGAAAGCACACCATGTGAGGATCGAGGTCGTGGTAATCTAAACTGAGTCGCAATGACGAGGTTCTGAGGAAGGGGCAAAGCCGAGCAATCTTGAGGAATGCAATGGAACGGACATGGATAGTGTGTTTACTTGGTGGTCCTTCCGGGACGGGTAAAACGAAAGTTAGCTATCGACTGGCGGCGCACTTTGGTGTCGGTGTTACGGAGGTGGACGACTTACACACCGTAGCCGAGCACATGACGACGTCAGACCAGCAGCCGATACTGCATTACTGGAAGACCCATCCCGAAGCGGCTACACTTCCGCCCGAAGGCATCTTCGAGCTACATCGGGCAGTGTCGGATGTGTTGACACCACCATTGGTTGCTATTGTCGCCAATCATATTGAAACCAATACGCCGATGCTACTCGAAGGCGACTATATTGTTCCGACGTTAATTCAACGGTGCATCACACAATTCGGCAGAGAGCACGTCACGTCAGCCTTCCTGGTTGAAGAGGATGAGGAACAGTTGTTGCAAAACTTCGCCAGCCGTGAACCTGAAATGGGGATGCAAACCATGAGAGCACGGGTGAGTCAGTGCCATGCGCGTTGGCTCAAGGACGAGGCGGGGCGCTTAGGAATTCCCGTTGTCGAAGCACGCCCGTGGGAAACCGTGTTTGACCGCCTATGCCACGTAATCAGCGCGCGGAGTTGACGGATGGAAAGGTAAATTTGACGTTCGGAGTGGGCGCAGCGACCTGGTGCCGTCGTGCGCGAATATCGCTATGGATTTCCTACTGGTAAGATACCAATCATCGAATCTCCCGGGGAACGGGGAATTTAGACACGGTGTTATTGGCGGACCATAATCCCGTCCAAATCCGTATTGGATTCATCTCGTCGACCGGGGACCCAGACCGTATATTCTTTCGCAACAAAACCTCCTATTCTGGGTAGTACGGGGTCAGGCACCTGCTCATAGGATTAATGACGGGTTTACAGCGATGAAAGTCCCACAAGAGAGATTCTTGTTCAGCCGGACAGTAATCTATTCCATTGTGGTGACAACCAGTGTCAATCGTGACAGAATGTTTGCCAAATATTTCTCTGGATGACAAAGGATGGTCGCCATGTCTTTAGATCGTCATTACGCACGCGATTTGGCGTTACCCCGATATCGGGACACTCTACTCGAAGCGATTTCCCGAGACGTGTCCAACGATTCGCGGGTAGTCGCGGCGTTTGTGGGAGGTTCGCTGGGGGCCGGAGATAAGGACCTATACTCTGACATTGATCTGCGAATTGTCGTAGATACTGCGGATCTAGACGCATTTGTAGCGAACAAAAAGGTACGCCCCCAGAACTGGGGTTCTATCCTCTTCTACGAAGATTTGGGACAGCGCGTCACCCATACGGTGGTGCATTTTGAGGGGTTCATCAAGGTCGATTGCTTCTATTACCCCGTGACCGAATTAACGCCATCCCTCGCTTTGAAAGACATCTGCATTCTACATGATCCCGAGGGTCTCGGGGACGACGTGCATCGTCGGTCCCAGGCACTTGTCTACCACCCATCGGCGGAGGAAGTGGAGCGCTGGCGCTATAAAGTGCTTGCCTACGCCCACGAAGTGTACCGGCGGTGTCGCCGCGGTGAATTATCCTATGCGCGTCAGATGCTCATTGGGCTAGCCGGCTATGCAATGGCGGGATGGCACATGGAGGCCGGGCGATGGCCGGACCTATGGGCGGACTGGGCAAAAGCAAAAGGGCCACGATCAGTCCTGGCCCCGTGGCAACAAGACTTACTCGGGGCGTGGCATCCGCCGTGGAGCGGACCGACGATGTTGGAGTTGGTGGCTACGATGGAACCTGAATTATCCCGCCTCAACGATAATCTAAGTGCGTTGACCGGAAGCGATCCGGACCATCGGGTATGGAAGCCAGCGTGGGCCATGGTGACGTAATTGGTCGGGAACGGCACCAAGACCAGTAGGATAGTTTTAGGGGCGTGAAGATGTTTCAGGAGGCTGACGGTGGCGAGAAGTCCCCTGATGGTGCTGATTCTGGGACTTGGCGGCGGCATACATGCGCCGTCTGCGGGCTCGCGAAGAATGACATCCTCACTGACTCACCTCATGACACTGATGTCTTGCTTTGGGTGGAATGCTTGCATGGGTGAAGGAAAAGAACGGGCATGCTCAGTGACACCGGATGAGTCTCGACGACGTCCTTGGGTGATAACGGTAGCCGCCGTGTCGGGAGGCGGAAAGACCACAATTGCGAAGGGCCTGGCCAGACGATTGGGGGCCTATCTGCTGTCGTTTGACGACTATGATTTCGAGGGACCGGATGATTTCGTGGCATGGATTGACCACGGAGCCGATTACCGTGACTGGGACCTCTCCCCGCTTGTGGTGGATCTACAGCAGGCGCTCACCGGCCCCTACAGGTATGTCATTCTTGACTACCCGTTTGCCTATGCCCAGTACCAAGTGAGCCCTTATATCGACGTCGCAATTTATGTGGATACACCCTTGGACGTAGCGTTATCACGCCGCTTGTTGCGTGATTTCAGCGGATGTGTGGGCGACGCGATCCTCCGAGATGTCAAACACTACGTGGAGAGAGGACGTCGAGGTTACTTGGAACAACTAAAAACGGTGCGACCGTTGTCAGACATCGTGACGGACGGGACGGAATCAACAGAAGTAGTTATCACCGACATTGTAAGCCAACTGGCGTCGCGATTGACGATTTCCTAATCGGTCAATGATTGGGGCGGTCTGGGAAGTTCGGTGAGGTTTTAAAGAATGTGATGGCCTCATCCGCCGCCAGTCGTCAGGAAGGTGTTTTCGCGCGTTGCATTAACCCATGTGATGACATCAATATCATACGACGGGTTGATGGATGGGCGAGACAAGGACCAATAGTTTCATCAAAATGGGGGCTAAGAATGGAAGGGCTGTTTAATCATCGCGGCATTGTCGGCGCCTAGATGCCTAACGCGGTCGGCCGGTAACTGGCAGGAGCGAAGAATTTTGTCATGCAATGGTTGGCCACATGTTGACAACAATCAATGACGGAATGTTAATGGTAGGGGAGTGAATAAACATTGTTGATATGGATAATCGGAATTATCATCGGCGCAGGCCTTTTATATGCCCTGCTGGGTTACCTCGTAATAGTTCGCATGGTTGCACCTCGTTTGGATGTCGAAGCCGATGTTCCAACGGACGGACTAGTCTATCAGCGGGTGACCCTGGCCGGACGTGAGGCCTGGATGATCCATGGAACAATCGACACGGCCAATCGCCATGTCTTGGTGACCATTCCAGCCTTCGGGGGATCGCGAGCACGCCTTCAAGATGCCTGGATGGGTGGATATTGGCAGGCGGCCGTCGATGCGGGTTTTTCCGTTCTGGCACTGCCGGACTTTACGGTACCAACCACGGAGGCCGCGATACAATACCTCCGGTCCCGCGATGAGAATCCGCACATCGTTCTTCACGGGTTTTCGATCGGTGCCTCCATTGCGACTTTTGCGGCATCGCGTTGGCCTGTCACGGCCCTTGTTGCAGATGGACTGGCAGACGATCTGTTCGATGCCATGTTCGTAGATTTTCGCAAACACGCTGTTTTGCGGCTCGTAAGCCCGGCCGTTCGGGCCAATCTCCAATGGTCCCGTCGGATTTACCCCGCCGCGCTGCGCGGACTCCAAAACCTTCGCCAGGTAGACTGTCCGGTTCTTCTAGTCTACGGTGCCGAGGAACCCATTGTAAGCCAACCATTGAATGCCGGACTCATCGCGTATGCCCAGGACGCAGATCGGGTCCAGACATGGATGATTCCGAATACGGAGCATTGTATGGGGGCCACGGAGAAGCCTTTGGAGTATCTCGCTCAGGTTTCCGACCTTCGCTAGCCTCCCATAAGGCGCTATTGGTGGTGCAAATCTTAAAATCTTTATGACCGGATATATACTCAACAATCGGACCATTAAAGTCTACGGGTGAGAAGGATTTTCGGTCATGAAAACGTTCATGCATTGCATGGATCAACAGAATAAAGATTTTCGAATTCGTAGAAATGATGACCGACGTCAGAGACCTCCAACTGTTGCCGGGGAATGGTCTCAATGGAGAGGACGATCGAACCATGAGAGAAGTACGCCTTAACCCCGTCGATCGCAATAATTGAGAGGAGTGTGTTCTGCTCTCTGTGGGAGATGATCAGCAGGGGTTTGTCGCCTCCAACATGCTGTCTTTAGCTCAGGCTAAGGTGCAGGACGAGTGTGTGCCCTTAGCTATCTATGACGATGACGCAATGGTTGGATTCGTGATGTACGCCAAAGACCGAACGGACCATCAGCATTGGATCTATCGACTGATGATTGATCAGAGATTTTAAGGAGGGGGACTAGGGCGACAGGCCATAATGATCTGCGTACGGAGCCGGATTTTGATAAGCTCCGCGTGTCCTTCGAACCAGAAAATACGGTAGCCCGCCGATTATACGAGATGTTGAGCTTCAAGATCACTGGAGACGTGATTGAGGGCGAAGTGGTCGCCGAATGGACACCAATCGCGGGTGCGAGAGGATTGGTTAACCGTCACCAATAGGATGTCGAAAATCCGTAGTCTTGGCAATTTGTGGTTGGGACGAGGAAGCCGGGTCTCTGTGGACTGTTGGGCGCTTGTCTCTGGGTCATGGCTACTACGACGGGCTCCTAGAACGATTTCTTTCACCACAAGGATCGGTGAGGAGTAACTCGAGGGACCCATAGCGTGGGGTCCCGGTAACCTGTACGGGAATCAGTCCTCGATACATGCGTTCATGGACCAGCTGTCGGATGCCGTACCTCACCCTTTATCGGTCTGCTGTTTAACCGACGACAGAAAACCAATGAGTGCGTTAGACGCTGCATCACAAGCCTTCAACTTGTGGCGCCTTTGGAGTTGTTCGGTCAGTTCATTCGCATTATCCGACACGGCCTTGACCCCTAAGAACGGCACCCGATTCACCGTGCAGACATGGGCAAACGCGGCCAACTCTTGATCGACTGCAATAGCGGCAAACGTTTGACGCAAAGCATCGCGAAGCTCGCCACTCCGAATGCGCTGGTCTCCGGATACGACAACGCCAAAGTGAGCCCGTATGCTGGAGGCAGTGAACGCCCGAAACCGTTGCAAGAGGCAGGCATCAGGTTCATACCACGTTGACCGACCCTGGTTCAGATCGAAGGGATCCCCGGGGGTTGCTGGGCTTTGCACATCGTGCTGGTAGAACCTCTCGGGGACCACGAGGGACTCGCCTAATAGCTCGTCTTGTAGTGCCCCGCAGATGCCCGTCATGTACATCTCACACGGAGCGAACTTGGCAATGAGCAGTTGGGTAGCACTCGCACAAAACACCTTACCGACCCCACTGACCACAGATATGATCTCCGTGTTGTCGTCCAGATGATGCCAACGGAAGTCCCAGGCACCGTGGGTGACAGGGTTTACTGGGGGCAGGTTTCGGTTCACAGCGTCCAGTTCGGGACCCCAAGCAGCGACAATGCCAACGCGTCTCAAAGTAATCTCCTCTTTCCGAGACGGGATACCGTCTGTGGGTTTATCCGTCACTGCCGAGTGGGGACCAAGTGTGGTTCCAAAACCGTTATACATCCCCACCAATTGCACGTCAATCCTTGGAGAATACACGAGACGGTATATGCCCTAAGGAGTTCTCACCCTTGTTGCAGGGAAGGGCACGGTGGTGCGGGTAGAACATGGGAGGGATATTCTAGGACAAACCATGCAGTGTACCGATTCCTTGGGCTGGAACTTGCGCTCAAAATCGATCTCGTTGGGTTCCCACACGTACTGCCACACGTCACCCGGCACACGTCCCAGGCTCTCCTCGCGCGCGATTCCCCGAGCGCTGGCGTCCGCGAGTGGGACATCCAACCAAATCCGATAAGCTAAATACGGTACCAGCTCCGGGTGGAACAGGCCGACGCCTTCCACGATCAAGAAGCGTTCCACAACCAGATGCGTGGAAACGGTCTCCCATGAATCCCAGTCGTCGCAACTGTCGTACGACAGTTCGCGGGTACCACGGGTAGCCAGGGGTGCGAGTACCTGTCTCATAAGTCGCTTTCGATCAAATCCGTGCCAATCATTAGACCGCTTGAACACTGAGCTTGTGCCAAATTCATCAATGGATACGACCACTGCTGCCAATTGATCTGCCATTGCTTGGGCGAGAGTTGTCTTGCCGGAGCCGCCATATCCGGAGATGCCGATGATTACCGTGGATCCGGGAAGACTTCGGATCGGTTGGAGAATTTCGTTGAGAGAAGGGTCCCACTGCCAGTTGCTATTGTTCACGTGTTACAGTATACAGGAAATTAATAGAGGGTGCGTTCCCTGGTGTTAATGGGGCGAATCTTCATCGACTTACGGCACGTTACTCCCGAGTGAATCGCGATCCGATAGGAGGTTGACCCATGTCCAAGCACGAAGGGATTGTGAAGTGGTACAAGGACGACAAAGGCTATGGTCGCATCATGTTGGACGGACAGGATGGCCATCATGTTTTCGTTCACTTCAGTGCGATTGTGTCCGACCCGGTTAGATTTCCGAACGGGTACCGATTTCTCAGGGAAGGTCAAAAAGTGGCCTTTAACTTAATCGAGATGAACGCCCCGGATAGTCAGCGATTGACAGCATCCGACGTCGAAATTTTGTCAGACTGATAGTCCATTAAGGTTTCCGGGGTATTTAGGGCAAATCGTGAGTAGGCTATTTTATTTTGGGTATCCGGGGTAATGGGGCGGAAGCAGGAATCTAATGCCGTGAGAATAGGGCTTTAGCCGTGGGGAGGATGTCAATATCTCACTACTTGTAACAATTCGTCTCCTTATGGATGTGCGTACCAGCAGGCTTCAAGTGATAGCAATGTCGGTTATATTTCGCCATCCAGACCCAGGATGTTCGGTCCCTCCAGGACCACCAGACGCGCCGTGCTACAATGGCACAGAATACGGTAATGCACGGATCGCAGTGCGGCAATATGCCGGCGAATACCGGAGTGATTTTTTGGTAGGTGTAGATGCGGGGCTCATCAATGGATGAACGGAAGATTTCCTTCGATCCATCGATTGCCCCCATCGCTAGAGTGATACAGTCGGGATAAGGTGTTTGAAATCTTTGCGATCAACCAAATAGTGTCCTGATTGGCCATGTCCACCTGTTCTACCGGAAAGGGCAGTCTGGAGAAATGCCATTTTTGACCTCCGTTGTGGGTCACCCACCAATCGCGAGTTCCCAGATTCCACGCAAATCCCGTGTTGGTTGTCATAAATTGTCCTTGAGTCGCGGCAGACGGCAAACGAGATTGCCAATGCCATGTTGCCCCGCCGTTTTGCGTGATCCACACATCTCCGGTCAGAGGCGAATTACTCCGTGACTCAAAGGCCATTATCACGCCCTGGGATCCGAAAAATTGAGGCGCCTCCACACTGACTTGTCCGCGGTTAGAGGTAGAGGAACCCGGTCGGGATAAACTTATTGAGTGGACGACGGCATGACGGTCCTGCACAGAAATTTGCTTGAGGTCTCCCTGCGTGCCGTGACCCGTGGTGCCGACCCATAGAGTGTTCGAATCTTGTACGGTGAACCCCGTCATGGAACTGACTAAAGTCACCGCTGGGGTTTGGGGCGTCCGGATGATTGGAACAGGGGCCAACGAGATCGCCCTCCAAGTCTTTGGTGGCATTTCGTACACAGTAAGGTCACTACGATTCCCTAATTGGGTGTAGCCTTGACCGATTAGCCAAGACCACGATGACAGGTTTTGTGTAGGAAAAATGAAAGAGAGAAAAAAGGGCGTGGGCCTAACGGACTGAGAATGCCATTGATGCCCCCCATCCGTTGTCGTTAATACCGTGGCATACTGACCCTGGACGACAGGCATCCAACCCCGAGATGATGACACAAAGTCGGGCAATGATTGGGGTAGTAGGGAGCGAGACTGCCACATCATTTTCCAATGATGTCCCCCATCGGTCGTATGATAGAGCATGTTTGTCCCCCGTAAGCGGGCCCACAACCACCCCTTTTGCGGGTGAGACGAACCGAATCGAATCGCTTGCGGCACCAGATGCGCGGTGCCAGCAAAGGGCTGAACTGTCGCACGTCGCAATGGGCTATGGGTCTCGATAGACGATGAAACGGGGGACTGACTCTCCGGAGCCGAAGGCGCGGCCAGATGGCCACTGGTCCCACACCCCGCTAGCACGAGCGTGCCGAGGTTCACACCCGCAACGATTAAAAAGTTTGGCCTTATCATGATGCCTCCTCGAGGATTCCCAAGCGGATCTGACTCCTCCTCTTAAATAACGACGGATGGAGTGAGCCAGTTACGCACTGAGAAGGAACTGGCGGGCAGACCGGTAGGCTCGACAGTATCATGGTCGAAGGGGGGAACGAGATGCTGATATGGTTCGCGCTCGGTACCACCACAGGGGCCGCAGGACCTATGGGATTGGCTCCGTGATCGCACCGCTCGTCGCCTTGTTGCGACGTCCTGCGCCCTAAGGCGTGCCCTCCCTCCACCAAATTGGAGCGGGTGCGGGCTTTCTGCGGTAGGCGGCAGCACATCGGTCACGAGGACGTTGGCGTTTGGACAAGCGGGGGATGGTCGCTCACGGTACGAGATATTTTTTCAACAATGACATGCCTTCTTGCATTCATGTTTTATCCCATAAAGGGCCAGAGGCGTTCGAGGACCGCTAATTCGTGTTGGGCAGCCCCCACGTGGCCCGCTTCCCACGCCACGCGCACGAGCGCCAAACGTAGCGCCCCGGCCCAGCGTTCATCCGTGACCGCCGTGAGGCGGTCTTCTAATTCCTGGAGACGTGACCCGAAATCTTCCAAAGGTACCTGCCCCATCTGGAGGTCTAGTACCCGGACCGTAAACCATGACACGACCAACGCCTCACCGAGCCATGCCTTAGCTTGCGGAATCAAGGCAGCCGCTCGTTCGGGCTGTCCCGACTCCCAGGCCCATTGGGCTTCAGTGGCTAAAAACTCCCCAAACACGCCCACGTCGCTCTTCCCATGGCGATAGGCTTGGGCAATGGTAGCCGTGGCCCGTCGTGTGTCACGCTGTTGCGTGTAACACACGAGCAAATTGTTTAAGACCCGGAGATGGTCGGTATCCGAACCGCCCGCATCCCGATATAAGTCCAACGCGCTCTGGTAGTGGTCAATCGCCTTGGACCACTGAGCATTGCGCAGAGCAATATTGCCGAGTCCACAGTACGCCTGCGCCCGTCGCAAGGGATGAGTCACCCCCAGGCTCACCGCCTGCCATTGGTGTTGAGCCGGGAGGTAGAGACCGAGCTTCCACCACGCGAGGCCCAGATTGGCCATCGCGGATTCCCAGGCATCGCCATGCGGTTTGATGGCCACGGCTTGCAGGAGAGCATTGAGGGCTCGCTCGGGTCGATTCTGATGCAAGTATCCCTGGCCCAACGTGCTTAATACCGCCAGTCGGAAGGCCCCTCGCGGCGCAGACGGATTGCCGAGAAGATGTTCTAAGAGAATGGTGGATCGCCGCCAGAAGCCCCGTTGGTTGAAGCATCGCGCCAAGAGCCACTGGGCCTGGTGGCGTTGGCTCCGGGACCGTTTGGGGTCGTGCATCATCGTACGGAGCACCCGTTGAATGATCCGGGTGGGGATGTGGTGCGCGATCAGCCGATCGACGATCCGAGACCGATCCTCCGCATCATGCACGGTGGCCAGCAACGCGAGGTCGAACGCCCCAATGTCGAGTCCTAATCCGGTCGTAATGGCGTCCGTGGTGGTCAACGACGGTATCATTCGGCCCCGTTCGATGGCGTTTAAGGTCGCCACGGGAATGTCGTGGCTGACCTCCCGGAGTTTTATGTGCCGTTCTTGGCGGGCGGCGTATAAAGCGCGGCCAATGGAGAGGATTTCAGTGTTCATTCGGGATCTATTCGACAACGACGGGGAGGATTTCCTGCCTCCTCAGCCCGAAACATTTCTATAGCGTGTGATCGGCGATGTCCGTACTATAGAAATATTGTGACCATAAGACGCAGGGACTTTTTCGGGGGATCGGGAATGTTTTTGTATTGGGTCGCTGAAAAATACGACCCGAAGCAGTGAGTGAAGCATTACTACCATCGAAGACGACCACCACTGCTCGAGTTGAAGAATCGCAAACCCATATTACCACTACATACATCCCCAGATAACTCAGGTAGGGATCGCAAAGTGGAGGAAACCTGCTATAATTTAGGTAATATCATACCTGGGGGTGTCGTGATGACGATCTTGGAATGGCAGGATCAGTTTCCCACCGAC
>JAJYPK010000218.1 GCA_021795465.1 Bacillota bacterium | reverse complement strand
ATTTCCCTGGCAACGGTGCTAACGCCGAATCTTCCCGAAGTTGAGACGTTAGTGAAGTTCCCGGTAAAGGATAGGGTTGGCATGCTTCAAGCCGCAAAAGCCTTACGACATCAAGGGGTGCCGATCGTGCTGGTTAAGGGAGGGCATCTTGCGAAGGGTGCTGCCAACGATTTGCTTAGTTATGAGGACCAAGAAGTCTGGTTAAGCCGTCGACGGATTCTGACGCGGCATACCCATGGAACTGGCTGCACCTTGAGTAGTGCCATTGCAGCGGGATTGGCCTTGGGTAAGGATATCGAAGATGCCGTGATTCAGGCTAAATCCTATGTGAGCCGAGCGATCGAGACTGCCCCTGGCCTTGGTCACGGCCATGGTCCCTTATGGCATGGAGGGTCTATAAGTGGTGTTCGATGGGAACCATGTGATGTTGGGAATCCAGGGGGAAAACCATGAGACTAGAGGATTTAAAGAATCGGTGCGCACCCGAGTGGCGACGGATTGCTAGCCACCCATTCGTCGCGGCCCTGGGGCGAGGAACGTTGACCCATGCGCAGTTACAATATTTCATCACGCAAGACGCCCTCTATCTTCGAGATTTTTCCCGGGTGCTTGCGATGGCCGGTTCGCGTCTTGATGGGGGTCGTGATGCCCGTACCATGATTCATCATGCAGAAACGGTATTTGTGGTAGAGGTGAATCTGCATGAAACCATTGCCAGGACCTTTGACCTTAGCCGCGAAGACATCTTGCGTACCCCAAAAGGATTAGTCACGAAGCTCTACGGTGATCATCTGGTGCGATGTGCCTATACCGAGAGTATCGCCGTATTGTTTGCCGCTTTGCTACCCTGTTACTGGACCTATCAGGCGCTTGGACAACTTTTGGCTCCGTATCCTCCCCAGAATCCCTTGTTAAGACAGTGGATTGATACGTATTGCGGAGATGCGTATGGAGTGGCGGTATCGGAGGTCGTGGGTATAGCCGAGGCGATATCAGAAAACCCCACCGACCGCGCAGCGGTCGAAGACGCCTTTCATCACTCCATGGTCGCTGAGCGGTTATTTTGGGAACAGGCGTGGACGGAAGGGCAGATTTTGGAATCCTAAGTGAATGCACGCCCCCATCCACCTGGCCTGACGAGGAAAACTGGGAGTGGAGTGGGGCAACGGGTGATACCGTAATGCAGATGGCGGTGTAGCTTGCGGCCTCAATCGTCTCGGAGCATCCGGTCGATGCTTTAATGATGACGATTCTGGTTTTGCACGAGAGTCCAGATGTGGCCCCCATCTTTGGTGGTCAAAACTTGGTTGTTGATGGTCATGAATCCTACCTGATCATTGACAAAGTGAGGACCGCTCGTGATGGATAAATTGGCAGGGAAGGTAATCTCTTCGGTCCAGGTCCTTCCGCCATTCGTCGTCTTGATGAGCTGATTCACGGTGTTGGTGACAAAAAACTTTTTTCTAGACCCTGGCTTGGTAAAGGTTTTATTGCTGCGCACCATCTTTTGTAGGACAATCCATCCGACTTGTCGATTTAAGAAGTCCACGGTGGTTCCCGATATATAGAGGGTTTTAGGATTCCCTGGCCACGTGTAGATAGCCTTTGAGGTGCCATGATCGACAAAGTCTAAGTGTGCTCCATGTCCCCATGCGTTGGGACTCGAAAAGGCCCAACTGTGGTGGATGCCAATGAAGTCCTTAGTGCTGGAAGTTTTTCCTGGTTGCAACGTTGTACGCGACAACAGGGACCAACTTTGGCCCGCATTGGTACTGGCGTAGGTTTTACCGAAAGTAGCAAGGATAGCATGCGTCGGTCCTAGCATCGTGATGCCCAGGCTGAGAGCGGTGGGGATCGCACCGATTCTTTGCCAGGTCATGCCCTGGTTTGTGGTGCGATAAACGTCGACGATGGATTGACCTTTGGCATCGTAGGTTTGGGAAATCGCCAGACCCCGATTCTTCCAATATGAGACGTGGTTGAAGGTCGCGCCTGGCCTGGCATTTTGGAGTGCCCAATGAAGACCGCCGTCGTGCGTGACAAAGATGGCGCTTCTATTGTCTGCAATCCCGAGGCCATAACCGTGTCTTGCGCTCACGAAATCGGTCGAGATGGGGACCGCTTCGGGCCACACTTGCGTCCAATGGACGCCGTTGTCCGTCGTCTTGGCAACAAATGGTGTGCCGGATGAACTCATGCCGAGCACAAAGCCCTGACCGGGGGCGACCATGGAACTGGCGCGTAGTTGCCACCCCCGTTTCGGTCCGATGGAGGTCCAGTGGCCCCCATTGTCTGAGGTGACCATGAGGCCGGACGACATCACCCCTTGGGCACCATTGGTCGTGGCAATCCATGCGTCTGGTCCAGGCGGAAAATTCATGCCGGCGTAAAATCCATTGGCTGGTATGGCGCTAGACGACCAGCTGTGACCCCCATTGGTCGTGGCTACGAGTGGGCCGAGGGGTCCTTCGTAACCTCCCGGTAGTCCTAAGAGAAGATGCCCGGTCGAAGGAGAGGTGAGCGAGATGCCATCAATGCTGTCTGGCGTGGTATAGATCGATGTGAAGTGGGCACCCCTGTCGGTCGTCGAAAAGAGCTGATCGTGGGACCCGCCAAGAGCGGCCACCCAGGCGTCTGACGCCGCAGCACTGACGGCCGTGGGGATGGCGTTTTGTGGTAAGGGGGTAGACCGCCAGCCGGAGGTGGAATTTGGCGTGGTGTAGAGCTTCTTTCCGATAATCGCATACCCACCATGGGTTGTGATGCAAAGATTCCCTGAGATGTTCGTGTGGACCATAAGTTGAGTGGTCCACCGCTGTCCCCCATCGGTAGTTTTCAATAGGGAGACGGTGGGGTGCGAACCGTTTGGACCTTGAGCCAGTACCCAACCTAAGGTAGGAGTAACGAACGCCATGGCACTGGCCGTTTCTCCGTGAGGGAGTGGATGCTTCGTCCATGATTGGCCGCCGTTTGAGGTGCTCATGACGGACGAATTAACCCCAACAAATCCTTGACGCATCGAGAGGAAGTCCATGCTCGTGGCGAAAGGAGGATTGCTTGCCGTCAAGGGGAAGGGCGGGGACTTAGACGGAGGCGTGGCAGTTGCAGGAGACGCCCCACACCCTGCCAGTGTGAGAGTAAGCCCGACTGCTATACCAATGCATTTTCCACCGATGCCACTTCGTGCCATCATGATACGCCTCCCGTGTCTCTATAACGAGACACCGAGTTAAAAAGTTACGGTCCAAGGGTTCTCGGTAGACACGACCTTCTTTGGGACACTATTATGAGGTGGGGGGAAGCATGGCTACTGGGGTTTTACTGGCGATTGTCGGTGTGGTGTTTTTAGGGGCGCTGTCACGAAGCACATTAGGGTTTGGGGATGCCGTGGTCAGTATGCCACTCTTAGCCTTGCTACCGATTCCGTTAAGTCTATCCGTGGCCTTAATGGGACTCGTGGGAGTCAGCATTGCGCTAGTGGTCGTGTTGACCGGGTGGCGCCACATCGATTGGGGACCCCTTAAGCCGATTTTATTGGCGGTTGCCGCAGGGGTCCCATTGGGACTCCTTATGCTTCGGAATATTTCGCCGGTGTTAGTCACCGGCATCCTCGGTACGGTCCTCATAGGGTACGGACTCTTTTCGTTGGCCAAGAACCTTCGTTCCTTGGGCGAAGAGGAACCAAGACTGTTATCCCGTTGGTGGCCCTATCTTTTTGGCATTTTGGCCGGTACGCTCGGTAGTGCCTACAATTTTAATGGGATTCCGGTAGCGGTCTATGGGACCCTGCAGCGTTGGGCACCCAATCGATTTCGCAGCACCATGCAAGGCTATTTTCTCGTGTCGGGTTCGTTCGTGGTGACGGGTCAAGCCTTAAACGGGATGTGGAATACCCGACTCTGGATTCTCTATGCGTGGTGCTTACCTGCGATGGCCGGAGCGGTTATCCTGGGCGGCATCCTCCATCGGCAAATTCCCATTGCGAAGTTTCAAAACGCCGTATTAAGTTTCATCGTGTTGCTAGGATTGCTGCTTGTCGTGAAATCATCCCTCGCGGTAGGGATGTAATCGATAGGAACCGCGTCGAGTGAGAACTGGACTCGGATGAACACCCGGCACAACCTAATTAAGGTGAGGTCTCTTACGGCAGCCGGCGTGGGCATGGTCCCCGAAGTCCATCGGTCGATCTTGCGAGGTCATCCAGACATTGCGCCCAATGCAACCGTTGGTAACGTGGCCTGGCACATGATTTTTGACCCATAGTGTCAAGGCAACACGTCAATGATTCCCACTACACTAAAAACCAATCTTATGCTTGGGTTCGAGACCATCCTTTTGGCTCTGACCCATCCGTTGGGCAAGGTTCTCGAACCGAGTCCCGTCTCCCATCGGGAGGTCCGTGACAGCACGCTATTTCTTCGCAATCGGCCCTTGACATTTGCCCCTGCTATTGTACATCGAGACTACAAACGTAGCTAGAGAGGTGAAACAATGTCTATGCCACGGGCATCCGATGCGGAGTGGGAGGTTTTGCGGGTTCTTTGGGATCACCATGAGCTCTTGGGAACGAACGTGGTGGCCATTC
>JAJYPK010000217.1 GCA_021795465.1 Bacillota bacterium | reverse complement strand
GTGTGATGGGCCAAGCGACGGTCATAGAGCGTGCCCACAATGCCGAGAATCTGCAATGCAGGGTTGATCTGTTTTTGCGTCATCCGGATGCTCCGGAGGAGCAATTGCAATCCTCGGAGACTGAGATAGTTGGTTCCGACCGGAATCAGTACCGCTTCTGCTGCAGCCAAGGCGTTGATGGTGAGAATACCGAGCGTCGGCGGACAATCAATTAAGATAAAGTCGAAATCCTTTTGGAGAGGGCTTAACGCTCGTTTGAGCGCAAACTCTCGTTGATACTGCGCATTCAGATCGATCTCGGCGGCCGCCAAGTCTAAATTGGCTGGGATGAGGGCGAGCCCGGTTAATTCCACAGGGTACGGACGCACCGCACGATGTTGTGGGTGATCTGGCGGCAAAACCATGCCCTCGTAAATCGTCTGGCCGGTGAGGGTATCCGGATCGAACCCTAAGCTAATGGTGAGGCTCCCCTGAGGGTCCAGATCCACCGCCAAACAGGAATGGCCTGATGCTACGAGCTCCCACGCGACATTCGCCACGGTGGCTGTCTTCCCGACACCGCCCTTTTGATTCACGACGGCAATGATATGACTCAATGTCCTATGCTCCTTTCACGTACACGGTAAACCGTATACGGTGGACGGTTTACGGTATGGGGTCTTACCCCATTATTCGCGGACTACGCTTCGGACTCCTGCCATTCCACACGTGTTAATAAATATTTATTTGCGGTCTTTTCAGGTATACGGTATACGGTAAACCGTGGACGGATCCTGGTCAAGTGGCAATAAGGGTTCGACGCGCGTTGACTAGTCGCGCCACTAACGTATACGCTGTTACAGCCTGTCCAAAAAGTAAGAATATAAGGTGGAGGAAGATGGGAGGGCTGCATACTTGGATCACGTGTTCATAGATGAGTCGCAGGACATGCGGTATTTCTTATTGAGCGCAGTCACAGTCCCGTCGATCGACACAGCGAAATCAATCATTGCACAAACACGCAAAGCGTTAGGGCCGACTTCCAAAGCTATTAGCGAATTTCATGAGTCTGCACTGAACCTTGCGAACCCCAATGCCATTGATTTACTCCTGGATAACATGGTGTTTGAGTATCATCGCCACGGTAAACATCGCATTCTACGCCGAGACGTAGGCGTCTGGATAGCCTATTACCGCAAATCACGAAGCGAAAGAGGTGCTCAAAGTCTCCCTTTTCCCCGACTGCTGACTACATACGTGCGTCTCTTCGAAACCTTATTGTCCGAGATACAGCCAGAAAAAGGGGCCTCGATTCTCTGCGATGGGTTTCAGGGAATTGCTCGCATTCTTCCTAACCTACAGGGTGTTGCAGAGGGTTATGGGGCAACTATCGCTAAGGGCCACTCATCCACAGCAGGGATCCAATTAGCGGACGTATCTGCTGGAACAACACGACGATTTTTAAGCCAGCAAAACCTCGTGCGCTATGGCCGCCTGACGGAGATTGTCCGACTCCATAAAGAAGTTTTCTTGTCCGCAAAATAAAATGGGCAGCTTGCGATTCATCACCCTGGCGTCCTTTGTTTCAAGCGCCTGACCCCGGAAGGGAGGTGATGAGGCAGCGGCTGCACTCTTGATGTTAGTATAGCCCTCGATACAATTACTGTCAAAAAACGCAAAAAACTTCTAAATAATTGTCCTCTTTATAATGCGATCGTTTTCCCCGGCGCGGGTCATTCCCCAATGGCCACGGGCGGAGAGTCGATCCAGGATGAGGACGTGGGATCCCACATACGACCGCACCATAGCAACAGCACAAGTAAGCCCAATTGCAGGTGAGATACTCCTGTTGTAAGCGCCCGTAGCCCCGCACGCTTCTAGCCCCGCATTACGAGGCCCCATCCGAAAAGCTATTCACGTTGCCAGAACCTCTTTTCTTTCGGCGGGGTGGCCAAAGCTTCGGCCAAATGGGTCAATTGTTGTGTGACTTGGTCCACTTGTTGCGTGAGGTGGGTCACTTGGCTACTTAACTGGATGAGGGCATTCTCGACCCGCGTCAACCGCTCGTCGATGATCGTCAAGGCCATCTTCGGGCTACGCAGCCCCTGCACATCGCGTCGAATTTGCACCACGTCTGCCTGCAAAGCCTCCATAGCCTGTGCCCGATCCACCACCGCTTGCACCACGGTCCTCCGGGCCTGTGAATCTTGCCGGTTTTCATGAGCCACGCTGGAGGCCAACACATGGGCCACGTCTTCTCGGGCGAGTCCCGCCGCGAAATTTTCTCGAATCGTGCGAATTAACGCCAAGGCCTCCGGTTCCCACCAGACGCCGCGGGCATCGCGGGTCACCGGCAAAAACCCTGCAAATTGCCGTTGATACCAACGCACCGTACTCTCGGGGACTCCTGTAATCCGGGCGACTTCGCGGGTCGGCAAGAGGTGTTTCGATGCCATCGGTATACCTCCATTCTTGCGCAATAACATTGCGCACCGTGTAACCCGCATGGTAGCACACTTTTATGAGGATTCTCTAGGATTTCGTGTGGGGCGTGTGGGGACCGACTCAGGTGGACTTTCAGTGCCGTTTTTGTTGCGGGGAGCCCCTACTTTTCGGTCATTTCATTGCGCATGTATATCACGTAGAGCCTGGTAGGAACTCCAAATAGGGACTCAGATTTTTGAGACCCTGCAAGGCCTTCCCGCTTTTGTGGGGACTCTTCCCCGGCACTGCCGGGGGATATGTGTATCCCAGCAACCTTATCCTGCATGTTTTTCTTCAGTGCCGATATTGCTCGGGGAAAGGGGTGTCTCCACGCTTACAAAGATCCTTGTTCAAGCCCCATCTCCCATGAATAATCAACCAGCTTCGCCGTCAGTCGACGAGAAGGCTACTGACATTGTCAGTACCCTCTCTTCTTGGGCGGTTTCGACAGCTTTCCATATGCCTTAGAGGGCTTTGAAGAAGTTCCGTCAAAGGGTAACCGATCCTCCTGACGGGACTGTGTGGATCTGCAAAAATGCCTGTGACCAACCCGATGGAAAAGCCCGTACCGGAACCCGGACGCGAAACGGGACTGAGTTGGCATTCCCTTGAATAAGCACAGATTGTCCTATGGGAGTACGCTCCACCAAGAGTGCCATCAATGCCACATTCGTGGCACGGACCCCATTGACCTTTGTGATAATCGCCCCTGGCTGGAGTACCGAATCGGATGTCGGCAATGCCGCCGATCCGTATCCGCCATTCACGGGCGGCCCCTCAATGTATCCTGCCTGAGTGACTTCCACGCCTGGCTGTCCTGCGTAGGGGCTTGAGGAAGAAATCGGGGCAACCGTTAGGCCCACTTGAGCCACCACAAACGTATGCTTGTACCACTGCCAAACACGTTGCGGTCGACCAACGTTGTATGAAGCAAAGTCTCCGGGAACAACCGTTATCGTTTGTCCGTTAAAATACGTCTCGCCGGCTACCAGTGAATCCACGCGGCTTACGATGCCTTGTTGACCATGCCCATTAGATAACAGGACAAATTCTACGGTGCCGGCTATCGGTGTCGATGCCCAAAGCCGACGCCACATCGTTCTTCGTAATTGAAGAACGATTAATTGCGTTTCAGAACATCCGCCACATACCGCCCTCGCGTATGGCCCTTTATATACACCCGTATCTCCACTGCCATCAACGGTGAGCAAAAGTGTCGGTTCTTTCGGGATTAAATTTCGGGTCATTTGCGCCGTAACGGCCCCTGCTGCTGGCATTAATAATCGTGCGCGACTCCCATCAATCATGAACACATCAGACTGTACTCCCGGCCCACCTCCAGGGTTTTGGGTATATACCGCGACATTACTAACAATTTGGCTGATTCCATAGCAAGAGGAACCTACTGCACAACTGGGGAGCCCTCCGTGATGCTTCCAATAATTCTTAACGGCGCTCCATGCTTCCAGCTTTGTCAAAGTCGTGGGGGTGTGGTGTCCTGTTGAGGGTTTGACAGCGACAGAACCGCATCCAGCCACCATGATCCCCAAAGCTAAAATCAACACATTTCGGATTAATGAACCTTTCATTTTTCCATTCCTCTCAAATAAGATGAATAAAACCTGTGTTTGCCTTCTGAATCCTCTGTGTTCATCTTAACCATGAGGGTTTTGGCGAACAAGAACTGAGCAATACTAGCGCCCGTAATACCCCCGCGACATCCAGCAGTTATCTCCACGAAACGAGATCTTAATCGCTCTACGCTTTGGTCCCTTTCGCGTAGGCGGCCGCAATCTTCTCGCACCGCTGGCACGTCGGATCCTTAGGATGCACCCGCAAGGTACTCCGCTTAATCTCGATGGGGTCCTCCCGTAGCGTCGTCAGCGCCCGGCACTCCGCGGTCCAATAGGTCGGAGAGATATTGTAGGCCAAATGCCACGTGCCAGAGGCAGCTTGCCCCCAGCGCCGCACGGCTTTCTTCATAGCCCAACCTCCGCCGCGGCGTTTTCGCGGAACAGACGAAGCAAACGCAGTTCGGTTAACGCCTGACGACCTTCGTCCGACAGACGAAAGATGAAGAACGTCTGTTTCTCGAAGGGCCAGAGCGTGAACATAGTCCAACCGTCCATCAGAGCCTCTACGACTTTGCTGGGTGGTGTG
>JAJYPK010000216.1 GCA_021795465.1 Bacillota bacterium | reverse complement strand
TCACCGGTCAGAATGTAATCGCATCCAACGCGTCTTCCCTCAAAAATAAAAGTACTTGAACGGGGTTTCGTTGCCTCAAAATTAAAGGTCTTTGAAAATCATAGCATGGATGCCTTTTCGGGGACGTCCTTGCCGACTGGTGCCGTATCCCACAAGCGGTTTTGGAGGTGCAGGAGGTCCCGCCGTAAGGCGGCGGGATTCAACGCCTCATATTGCGCTTGTAGCGCCGCTTTGCGGTCCGGGGAGATCAACGTGTCCGGCAGGGCCATCACCCGTTGAAAGGGCGTTTGCGCGCGGTCATAGCGGCGATAGGTGCGTGCCCCCCGACGCTCTTTAGCGACAGCTTTTTGCAGCGGCTGAAAGAAGTTGGTGTAGAGGCGCAGGGTCGCGTAGAGGTCGTTGAGCCAGGCCACCTGTTCGGCACCCTCATAGCGCAGGTAGCCGACATAGCGACGGATGACGGTCCAATTTTTTTGCTCGACGTAACACCCGTCATTTTTGTGATAGGCCCGGGACCGGGTGAACGTGATCTGGTGGGTTTCACACCAGTCCACGAGATGGTGGTTGATGAACTCACTGCCGTTGTCGGAATCGATGCCGCGGATGACGAAGGGGAACTGGGCGCAATGGGTGTGGAGGGCGTCACGGACCCATTTACGCGCCTTGTTTGGCACCGCGGCGGTTTCGGTCCAGCCCGTTAGGATGTCGACCATATCGAGGGTCCAAGCAAAGTCCCCGCGGGCCGCACCGCCATCATGGGACACGAGGTCGATCTCGAGAAACCCCGGCTGGGTCGCATCATCCCACTCCGCCCAGGTCCGTACGGGAATCTGGTGTTTGAGCAGCGTGCCGGGTTTGGTGCCACTGCGGCCTTTCACCTCTAACCGCCGCCGTTCGGCGGCGAGAAAGCGATCGATGGAGGCGGCGCTCATGGCCAGCAGTTGGCCCCGCACGGTGGGTTCCAGGGTGAGCTCCCCATGGCGTTCTAGCTGGGCAACCAGGTCGGGTAAAAACGGTTGCAGACGCTTCCCGGTGGTAAAATTGAGGATCGCCCAACACCGGATGAGAGCGGCTTTCGCCGCGGGGTCGTAGCTCGGCTTACGTCCCCGCCCCGGCCGGGCGGCGGATCCGCGCCCCCGACTCGAGGCGGAGCGGAGGGCACGGGCCGCATAGGATCGATTGTATCCACACAACGTTTGGACCTGGTTGATAATCTGGGTCTGTTCGCGCTTACGCGCACGACGGTATGGGTCAGCCAACTCACGCAGAACGGCTTGACGTTCAGTTAAGGACAAGGGCATCACGGAATCCTCCTGGATTTGATGCCGAACATTTCGGGTTGCCATCACAGCACTCCTTTTCGAGTACATTTTTTGTGAGTCAAATCGGCTTATTGCATTCTTCGTCAGGACCGAGTTATACTAAATATGGTTCGGGGCGGCTGGCGAAAGAGTCCATGGGGCTCTGCAGGCGAAGGTCTGCTAGCTGGCCTTTTTTTCTGCTAAGAAAAAAAGAATACCCGGATGTTATGAACGAGGTATAACGACCCAAGGTCAGGGAGGTTCTTGAACGACGCACGTCATGGAGAGCTCCCGAGGACTCCGATGGGCTACTCGGACCTATCAGATGAGCGGTCATTAATAGTAATAGTGAGTACTGCGTTGGAATGCATCAAATTCACTGGTGATTTGATGTTCAATCAGCGCGTAGGATCGGTCATCATGGCTTTCCCACTTTCGTTGAATAGCCCATCCGCAATAATCGGCTACCTGTAAACACGGATCCGTCGCATCATGCCAAAAGGCGGTATGGAAATCCGCGTGGGATACCGCCTGTCGGGCCACGTCGTTAAATGCATCCGAGAATGCTTGTCTTTTTCTTTTCTCTCCTAATGAGGCCGCTACGATCAGAGCTTTTTCTCCGCCGGGGATTGATTGGCCTAGATACTTTAGGTGTAGCCACCACGCTAGTCGATAAAACTGAGACACGTCGGTCTGATAGCGTTCAATGGTTTTTCGTTTTTCTAAAATCGTGGCGTCGACACGGAAATTGAACCGAGCGAGGCAATTGAATACCTGGTCACGGACTGCTTGTCGATCTGATGACGCATGAAACTGTTCGGTTAGCAGCACATCTTTCCATGCCAGTTCCCGTCGCAATTGAAGTAAAGCATCTCCTACGGCGCAACTTTTCATCATGACCGTGGTGAGAATAAAGTAGCGTGACGCACCCTGTTTTTGGCTAAAGTCGAAGTTCCCCGATTCATCGCCAAATATATATACAACGGTTTCCATTAAATTATCAATTCCTTGAGTGAAGGTTGCTCTCAGTCTAATCGCATCAAGATTACACGTCTAGATACCAGACGTGGACGACTCGCCATGTCCGCGATGAAGATTCACCGCTAATGAATCTTTTGATGATTTGACACTCAGGAATTCGTCAGGGCACTCGATGATGTGTTCTTAATATCAACTGGGCTTGACCAGCCCAGCCGACAGTCGTGCAGTGCCGAGTTGCGGTTCGGTGCCCCATGTGGGTCATACCATCCGTCACCACGGCGTCACCACGAAGCGATGGAACGGGTAGTTTGACCGCGACAGCGTATACACATGCAACCCCGAATTCGTTGATGGACAAGGACTTCGGGGCATCCGAGCGACACCCTAGACACCTGAGTGCAGTTATTCTAATCCCGGCGTCGCAGGTTCGAATCCTGCCGAGGACACCATCTCAAAACCCTTACACCGCAAGCGACTGCGGGTTTTTATTTCCCCAACAAACGCTACAATTTCCTCGGCGTCACCACGAGAGCGCCAAGCCAATAGAACGCATGGTGTCTCGTGCCCACGCATTAGTAATGCACCGATGCTGCTCTTGATGAAATTTGTAGAAAGGCGTTCCCACTACATCTTTGTGAGTCCGCCAACATCCCGGCATTGCATTTAGCCTATGAGGGGTCTGCCATCCACTCATTTCGGGGTGGTTGGCTGTCCGCCCACCACCGGGACGTTCGGTTCGCCTAACGGGATTACGCGGCGGAAGCCAGTACCTGTGCGGCCAAGGCACGTGCCATTCGCCTACTCGGGTTTAGTTTAGCCCCTCAAGGGCGGGCCTTCTTAGACTTCCGAGCCTTTAACGGGTGTATTTTTCTGTGTGAATCGCGTAAGATAACGGTAGGGAAAGTAGGGACAGTTGCTGGTTTGTAGAAAGGTGGATAGGACATGGCAGTGCCCATCATCGATAATGCCAAAGTGATGGCCAAGGGACAGATCACGCTCCCGAAAGATATCCGGTCCCAGTTGCGGTTGTCGACCGGTGACCGGGTGACGCTCATCTGTGAGGATGATCGCGTGATTTTGATGAATTCGGCCGTCTATGCGATGAAGATGCTCCAGCAGGACATGGCCGGAGAGGCCGAGAGCGTCGGTTTGGGCTCCGACGACGCGGTGATGGATCTCGTGAAAGCGATGCGAAAGGACACCGATTGACGTGAAGGTGTTGATCGACACCAACATTCTCCTCTCCGCCTCATTAAACCCCTCCGGGGTTCCCTATCAAGCCTATCGGAAAGCGATGGGTGCATTACCGACCAAAACATTGACGAACTGCGGCGGGTGTATAATCGTAAGTTTCCGCACAAAATTCCGGCCTTGGAACGCTTTTTGGCACTGGTCTTGACGGTCGTCGAGGTGGTTCAGACACCCGACGGGCGCATAGCGGATGAAGTCCTCGTGCGGGATGCTTCGGATCGCCCGATTCTTCGCGCGGCGGTTGCCGCGCATGTGGACATACTCATTACGGGAGACAAGGATTTTCTGGAATCGGGCATTACGACTCCGCACATTATGACGGCGCGAGATTTTGTTCAAATGGGCTAGCGGTGGCGATTCTATGACCTACCAGATGGATCCGGGGATGCGGGAGCCGATGCTCGACTCTTGATCCGGTGGTGCCGGAATGGCCCCAATATTTAACCGGAGGGCGCGTGTCATCACGGCGAACCGGCAATATTCTTAGCAAGGACAAGCCTGCCACATCGATGATGGGCCATCCCCCGCAGAGATTTCCCATCGAGTCGCCACCTGGCTATTCAGAAGAGTGGACTCCCGGTCAATCAGTGGGGTGTCAACTCGGCGACAATAAGCACGTCTATGAAGTCATGCTACGGTGGGTGTTTATTTAGGGAGATCCACGCGTATAGCCATCAGCGAAGAATCCACGGCGTTGCTATTCTGGGTGTATGCACGGGGCTTCATGGCGCGGATCGTCATTGTGGTGGACCCACCAATACGCACGTTGTGGCGTTGGGCGTGAGAGGGATCGAATCCGTCACCACCGCGTCACCACGAAGCCATGGAACGGGTGTTTTGGAAGCGACAGCGTAGATGCTCCGAAACCCCGGAATGGCGGATATATAAGGATTGCAGCGCATCGGGAAGACCCCTGAGACCCCGGAGTACGGGCCTTCTAATCCCGGTCGTCGCCGGTTCGAATCCGGCCGGGGACACCATGAAAGCCTTGACCCGCAAGCGATTGCGGGCTTTGTTGTTTTTGTTTTCCGTCCCTTGATCCACCTCGGCGTCACCAAGAGCCTGTGGATGCGGTTCGGTGGGAGAGACGCGG
>JAJYPK010000056.1 GCA_021795465.1 Bacillota bacterium | reverse complement strand
TTACCTTTGTCGGTGCGTGGCGCCCGGAGTGTTGACCCGTTCCCATCCCGAACACGGTCGTCCCCCTCCGGTACGCTGCCGCTACTGGCTCCGTCGGGAGCCGGGAGACGCAGGCCGTGCCGACAGCCTTTTGCACTGCCCCCTCCGTTGGAGGGGGCCTTTTCCATGTGTCTGGCATGGGCTAACAGACGAGAGGAAAGTCTTTGTTTTTGCAACCGCAACCAATCGATGGGACCAAGCGTTTGTCGGCGCCACGCGTCCATCGGTCGACGGCAGAAACAATGGTGCGGCCAATACAGGCATCACCCGCAACGCCTTCGCGTTGAAATTGCTGGTCTGATTCGGCAAAGAAGAAGTGCGAATGGTTGATCTTATAGAGCCGAACCGATTCGAAAAGTATGGCCCCCACCGGATCGGCCCCGAAATACCATGATATGGCACTATTTATATAAGACATTCCAAAAAATATAGATTTAGAAATAACTCCGAAAGTTTTGGCTGGCTATGTTCAATCCCCTGGATGGCTCACACGTTGAAGTTTTGATGCTCACTTATCTGATGCGCCATGTCCAGGGCACTCTTGCGAACTATTTATCCGTATAAGGTGTTTAGAACACCCTAAGGTTTTACTATGCTAGATACCACTGCTTGGACTTCTGCCTCATGAACGTTAACACCGATTACCTCATACATGGCTTGGCCATTCCAAATTACTACGGAACATAAATTTTTTTGCCCCCTGTTCCATTGGCTAACTTGTGCCCGGAATCCATCGATGGTCGTGTTCTTGGAGTTGGGGGAACTGACCTTCATATTAGCTGGTCCTTCCCACACATCCAGACCACCACCTGGCACAGTATAACGGAGTTCTACCATATTGACTGGTGCGGTAGTCAGAGTCACCCCGTCTTTTATGGCTTGAGATGGTAACGCAGTCGGGGCCTTAACAGGAAAGTTCACGCGCAATGCTGCGTTGGCAAGAGTCATATTTTTTGGATTGGGAGTGTGAAGTCCTACGGGTTTGGTCGCGTGATGCGAGACAGCATCTACCACGTGTGAATGACCTACGGCCACCACCGCTGCGCCGACCAATAATATTGCACTACCTGAGGCTACGAGAACAGATCTTGATTTATACATCATTTCGTCCCCTTTCAGTTCTTTAAGGTTGAGGGTAGACTAAAAACGTGTTGGTGGTTGCTTCATTGTTGTAGCATCCCGTTCCGCTGATTGAGGCGTTCGTATACACGTATTGTATCGCTTGAGCTGGGTTTGACGACGAAACACCCTGATTTATATTACACCTGGATTAGACAGAACGTATCGTATGTCCTTGTTCAATAAACCACTGGATGGTGACGATAAGAATGCTTTATGGAGCTTTGATTGCAATGCGACGGGAAGAACTCGGATGGTCGAAACACAAATTAGTCATGGTGGCTGGTATATCCGGGAGCCATTTGGCATTGATTGAATCCGGGCAGCGGGGTGTGCGTCCGGAACGGGCCGCCCGATTAGCCGCAGCACTGAGCATTCCGGTTTCGGAGTGGGTAACTAGCTACTTGGAATCAGAATCCCGTCCCGCAACGATTCTCGTCCTTAGTCAATGGTTACACGAGCAGGACTACCTTGACTGTGCACATCGGGTGTTGGCTCGGATCTGGATCTTAGATCACCATGGGTACCACAATCGGTACCTTTTGCCGACCATGCACCAAGCCGCCCAATTAGCCTTTAAACAAGAACGCTGGCCGATCGCGAAACGATGGCTAGCGCGGATCCTGAAAAATCCTCGCCACATGGAGCGCAAAAATTTGGGGCGGTTTCATTACGATTATGGGCTTACGTTGTTGATGCTCAAACAACCCATCGAAGCCTATGCGACTTTTCAGGTTGCGTTAACCTATTGGCCGATGTCCGACCATACGGTCAAAACATGGGTGGGATTTGCGCATATAGCCATGGGCAACATTATGTTGGAGCACCGTGCCTATCGGAAGGGCTCCGAACACTACCGCTTGGCGGCGCGTTTCGTAAATGAACCATGGCAATCTGAAGCGCGTTTCGGGAAAATTCTTTGTGACTGGCAAGATTCCGGTATGCGAGACTCGGTTGCGTTACAGCAATTTGGTTCGGGACAGCCGTTGTCGTCGCATTTGCGAAGTCGTTGGATACTGGCCATGGCCATCGCCGCTCGCCAGGCTCAAAATTACTCGGTAGCAGAGCACTGGTTACAAACACTTTGTCAGGCGAGCCAGACGCTGGATCTCTGGCAGGCTAAGCTATGGGCAGAATGGGCAACACTACTTGCCATTCAGCAGCGATGGGATGAACTCCCTCCGGTGCTGGAATATTTTAACCCGGTTGCCCATTTAGCTGACCCCCGCGATCGTTTAGTGATTGCCCTCTTGCACGCCTATCTCTTTCAGCAGCCTGTGGATCATGAGGATATTCGTTCGGCAATAGTAGAAGATTATGAGGAAAGGCTGCCCTTCATGTTGGGTACGTTGTTCAATGTCGTAGCTCCGCCCCCTTCTTCTGGGTAGTGACAGTCGCCGCGGTTTCGGTGAATCAACGTTTTCTGACCGACGTCACCACGTTCGCTACTCCGTCCTATGAAAAATGTGGAACTTACACTTGGGGGCGACATTTTGATGATTCGGATCGGTCGACAGCAAACGCTTTTGCCCCTCAAGTTCTGACAAGACGACCATCTGACGACGACCACGGAACGAGATCAACCCGCCCGCAAGACAACAAAATGGCCGACTTTCCTAAGATAATCGGTTAGCTTACCAAAACCACGCTTTCCAGCATGGTCAATCTGGTGCCGTGTTTCAGCCGAATTACAACCGGGGGTGGGTAAACCATGTAAGCACGGGCACCCATGCCTTCCATATTAGTCCCAAAGGATTCACTTACCATGTTGGTGATGGTGGCTAACAGGATTGGACCGAGAGGGGCGCGTATAGCCCCCGCCCCTACTCATCATGCCGTTTAATCTATGGAAGCTCTTGGTGCACTTTGCCCCACTCTTCAAGCTGTTGAATCACCGCACGTGTAATGGGGGTTGGCGTGGAAGAGCCAGCAGTCACGGCAATACGATGAAATCCTTCGAACCATTCCCGGCGAAGATCCTCGACGCTTTCCACGCGAACCGACGGCTTATGCGCAATCTTTTCCACGACTTCAACGAGCCGATTCGAGTTATTACTTCGCCGATCGCCGACGACGACGACCATGTCCACTTCTGTCGCGATCTTTACGGCAGCTTCTTGGCGCAACTGTGTGGCCTTACAAATTTCATTGTGAACTTCTGCCTTTGGATATTTTTTGAGCAATTCCTGAATCACGCTTTGGGTGTCCCATTGGCTCAATGTCGTTTGGGTCATGATCGCAACCAGTTCATCTGGTCCAAAGGGAATCGATGCGATGTCATCGGTGGTGGTGACTAAGGCTACTTTTGAGGCGGGCGCTTCTCCCATTGCCCCCTCGGGCTCAGGATGACCCTTGGTGCCAATATAAATGATCGAATAGCCCTGATCGATCTTCTCTTTGATTAACGTATGGGTTTTGGTCACATCAGGGCATGTCGCATCATAACACGTGAGACCCCGTGCCTTCGCCTTGGCTTTTACGGCCGGAGATATTCCGTGCGCCGTAAATATCACAGTTGCGCCATCGGGCACCTGGTCGATGAGGTCGAGCCGTAGTCCTCCATCTAGCGTCTTAATCCCGAACTCTTCGAGCTCCAACACGGTATGTCGGTTGTGCACGATTTGCCCTAGGATAAAGATGGGCCGGGGAACGTTCGGATCTCGCGCAATTTTTTTGGCTAACGTTATCGCGTCAACCACGCCGTAACAATATCCCCGCGGGTGGACTTTCAATATTTCCATCGGCCAAACTCCCTTCCAAAGCCTCGTGTATTCTGGTTCTCGATGCTATTATTTTATCACGTGTGGCAAATGGAAGGACGGGGTAGGAATGAAGGGACCGCGGTGGGGGGCGTTATGGCTTTCGATGGCGGCCGCGATTTGGGGGAGCATGTATGTGGTGAGTAAAATCGTGCTGGCCACGATTCCCCCACTGATGCTGGTTTGGTTGCGTTATGGCGTCGCTCTAGTGACCCTCCTGGCGGCCGCGATGCTTGTTCGGGCATCATGGCGCATTGCACGCCGGGATTGGTGGCGAGTGGCGCAAATTGGTGTTGTGGGGTATGGCGTGTCCATTTCCGCGCAGTTTATCGGCACGAAACTTGCAACCGCGCAGTTGGGGTCCTTAATTACTGCGGGTACGCCCGCTTTCATGGTGATTTTTGCGTATTTGCTATTGCGCGAACGCATTACACTATCCAAGATTGGGGCAATCGTCCTGGCGACCATGGGGGTTCTGTTAATTGTGGGGATGGGGGTCTCTACCCCTCATGTACGGGTTGGTGAGCTCATTCTTGGAATCGCGGCGCTAAGTTGGGCCTGGATGTCAGTCTTGGTGAAGACGTTACCCTCTATGTATTCCTCGCTCACCGTGACGCTCTACGCGATCGCGATTGCGTTCTGTCTCATGACGCCGCTGGCTTTCACGCAAATGTCGTGGTCCCATCTGGTCGCCGTCATGACGTACCAGCCTCGACTGATTGGCTACGTGGCATATCTCGGAGCCGTGTCTACGGCGGTAGCGTTCTTCTTGTGGAATTATGGGCTTCAACAAGTTGAAGCGGGGATTGGGGGACTCTATCTATTTTTCCAACCGGTGGTCGGTGGTATTTTAGGCTGGTTCTGGCTTGGTGAACGCTTTGGATGGGCGTTTATAGGGGGAGCCATGTTAATCGGGTTCGGGGTTTTCTTGGCATTACGCGCGGAAAATCGCCTATTGAAGCAGGCGGACGCCGATCCGTTGGGATGGTAATGCATCTCTGGGACAGTGTTGACGCATAAGCCTTGAAGCGCTTTCGCCGTGCGGTCCCAATCCAGGGTCACCGCCCCGGAGTTGCAGGTCACCATTCACATCACGTCCGTATTAGACGGGTGTTACGAGCTGAAATTTCCTCTTGGTCACGTTCAGCACTTCAGCAAAACCTCAGTTGCGATTACCCCGGTTCGTAATAATTTGGTAACAGGAGGGGTATACCATTAGAGACAAGGAGGCGAATTCCCTTGAAGAATCCTCAAGATCTCTGCCATGCGGAATACCGCGTCTATCGGCGACAAATGCAACAAATCCGCGTTTTAGCTCAACAGTCCCATCAACGACCATCGGAAATTCTTCGAACCCTGTTAGACCAGGCGCTACAACATCCAGGTGTTTATGGTAACCAAGAGGAGGGGGTGACGCGTCATGGATAACCGCGCTCATGGTCCCAGTCCCCGACAAGCGTTAGAGAGCGTGATCATATGTACGGAAATCTTAGGCGAACCTCATCGCGTCGCGGATGTTCTAAGAATCCTGCATGAGATCAATCGCAGGACAGGAAATTTTAAGAAAGAGCCCAGTCAAGCAGGCTAGATCCGATATCTCCACTGCGTCCAAACGGATGTTTCTTCTAGAGAAAAATTGGCGCTAATGTGGTCTAATGGCACCCAAACATAGAGGATCACAAAGTAGAGGCAGTTGGTCTCAGTATGGAGGTTGGACCCGATTCTAGTCCTGCCGAGACTGTCTTTGTCTCGACGGAAGGATTAAGGCTCTCCTGTGACGAGTTCGGTAACGGTCAGATCAACGACGGCGCGTGGCAAGACAGAAACGTTTTTCAAGATTCCCAGCACTTTACCTACGATAGGTTCCGTCGGAGTAGCGCATTGTAATGGGGCCGGCAATGCGCTATGGAATCCGCATCGTGAAAATCCCTTCGCTCACCGGGGCACACAATCTCAAACCAGCGGTTCCTCGGGGATTCCGTCTTGTCCGCTTGTGACATAGCCTGCACGGGACGGATCTCAATAGTGGACAGTAGCGAGGTTAGGGATGAGGTCAAACCATCCCGTTACCAGCAGCGCCCCAAGGACGACCAGCAGGCCTCCCGCGATGCGTTCAATCCATGGTACATACACTCCAAGCTTCCGGGTCCAACGGGTGGCGTGTCCAAGAAATGTTGCCAACAAAAGAAATGGGACCGCAAGCCCGGTCGCGTAACTGGTCAGGAGGATGGCCCCTGACCACACGGTATGGGAGTTGGCTGCCATAATCAAGACGCTGGCTAAGATGGGTCCGACGCACGGGGTCCATCCGGCGGCAAATACCAAGCCCATCACCAACGAGGGACATCGACGCGGGTGAACCCGGCCCAGGTGGAGGTCTCTTTTAAAGAGGCCGACTTCAATGAGGCCCGCAATGTCTAATCCAAACACAATGATAAGAATTCCACCGAGTTCGGCAATCAGGCGACGATGATTGGACACAAATAGCCCCAGCGAACTCGCGGTTAAACCAGCCGCCACGAGAATTACGGAAAATCCCAACACAAAGAGCCAGGCATTTTGCATGACGCGGGTTCGTACCTGGTGCGACATGACCGCTTCGGAGGTCAAAGAGGTCCCGGCCATTGTGGTGAGGTATGATGGAATCAACGGTAGAATGCACGGGGATAGGATAGATGCCAAGCCAGCCACAAACGCGACGCCTAAGGAGACGAACGATGGCATTTGGCTGGCCCCTCTCTTGATCCGTGATTACAGGCATTATAGCATGGGTGACGACGGAGCCCCTGGCAGCTCCCAAGGGACCTCGGGGGTGAGGGTTCTTGCCGGGATGACGCTACGTTTCCGAGCTCAAGGGGCTGGTTGGCGGTTTCCATTTGCCGGTAACGGCAGGATTGTCTCGATTCGTGTCGAAATATATCTCAAGACGAGATGTCAAGAGGGGTGTGCCTGTGATCCGATTGGATAAAGTTAGCAAACGTTACCCGAATGGCCATTACGGCCTGGTGGATGCTTCGCTTACTATCCGTCGTGGAGAGTTTGTCTTTGTTGTCGGGCCAAGTGGGGCCGGAAAGTCTTCCTTAATTCGGCTCTTGTACCGTGAGGACTTCGCGACCGAAGGGGAAGTCTATGTCGACCAATTCAAACTTTCGTCCTTGCGGCGAGGGCAAGTCGCACGTTTGCGGCGACAGTTGGGGGTGGTGTTTCAAGACGTCAAACTCTTGCCGAACCGCAACGTATACCACAATGTGGCCTTTGCCATGGAAGTCGTCGGCGCCTCTTCGCGAGATATCCATAAGCGTGTTCCGCAAGTCCTTGAACTCGTGGGGCTGAGCCGCCGCCGAGAGAACTTTCCGGATCAACTATCTGGAGGGGAACAGCAACGAGTGGGCATTGCGAGGGCTTTAGTGAATAATCCGATATATGTGATTGCCGATGAGCCCACCGGAAATCTGGACCCGGAGACGTCGCGTGACATTATGAAACTATTTGTAGAAATTAATCGTCGCGGGGCGACGGTCATTATGGCGACCCATGCCAAGGACATCGTGAACCAAATGCAACGGCGTGTGGTGGCGATCGAACAGGGCCGAGTGTCCCGGGACGACGCCCGAGGAGTCTATGGATATGAATCTTAATGGACTAAAGTATGTGCTGGGCGAAACCGGTAGAAACCTCGTCAGCAATAGTTGGATGTCGTTGGCATCGGTGTCCACCGTAGCCATCTCCATGTTCGTGTTGTCGTTTTTCTTGGTGGTAACGACGAATGTCAACCATGTCACCGCGGTGCTGCAAAGTCAAGTGGAGATGCGCGTCTTTGTCAATCCCAAAGCCACCCGTAGCCAGGAATATGCGCTACTGAAAGAGGCTAGGCATTGGCCTAATGTACGCAAAATGGATTTTTTCACCAAGTCCCAAGCGGCAAACAATTTGAAGAAGGAATTTCCCAATCAGCGCGGGCTGGTTCAATTGATGGCAAAATCGAATCCGCTGTTTGATGGCTATGACGTGTTTACCTATCATCCCAAAGACATTCCCCTTCTAGCCAAGCGATTCAAGCAGCAATCGATCGTCCGTACGGTGGTGTACGAGGGGCAAGTGGTGAAGCGCTTAACGAAACTGTCCACCATTTTAAAGTGGGTCGGTTGGGGTGTGGAAGTCCTCTTGGGATTAGCGACCCTCTTTATTATCGTCAACACAATACGCCTAGCGGTATTTGCCCGGCGCCGCGAAGTTCAGGTTATGAAGCTAGTGGGCGCCACCGATTGGTTCATTCGTTGGCCCTTTGTGCTGGAAGGCCTTGTGTTGGGTGTGCTAGGTGCACTGCTCGCCGATGGAGCGGTCGACGCAGGCTACCGTTGGCTAGCTCAAGCTGCGGGAACCGCCTTGCCATTTTGGCCCCTGGCATCACTCCAGGCGGTGATGCATGAAGTGTGGTTGTTCACCTTGATTGGGGGCTTTTTTGTAGGAGGGCTAGCCAGCTTAGTGGCGCTAAGGCGATTTCTTCGAGTCTAGATACCACCGAACCGAACCCACGCGCCCCTGAGACACCATCCGGGGCTAGCGGCGCGTGGTATAATTAGAGAATGTGAGGGGGGGCTACATGCAGCGACGTCGATGGTGGATCTGGGTGGCAATGACCGTGTTTCTCATGGCGGGGTCCTCGGCGGGCACATGGTATGCCGCCCAGAATGGGATTTTGGGTGGTAACCGAATCCCGAGCAGTATGGAAAGAAGTCAACAGTTTAGCCGCTTTCTTCAAGTCTATCAGTCCATTCGAGGGGACACGATTTGGCATAATACACCGCATCAGTTGTTGGGTGGGGCCATCAACGGGATGGTTGGGACCTTGCACGATCAGTTTTCTAATTATTTTTCTTCGGCGCAGAACAAAAGTTTTCAGTCGCAATTGAATCCGACATTTACAGGTATCGGGGTAGGAGTTTCCATAAACACGTCGCAGTTGACGATCCAACGGGTTTTTGCGCACTCACCGGCGTCGCTGGCCGGATTACAGACCGGTGACGTAATTACCGCAGTGAATGGCACATCGGTGGCGAAGCTTGGGAAAGCGGCGGCCGTTTCCCAGATTCGGGGCAAGGTAGGGACCACGGTAGCGGTGACGATTCTTTCCCATGGCAAGACTCGTGTCTATCACTTAAAGCGCGCTGTAGTCGCGCTGCCCACCGTTTATAGTTTTATGATGCCTCACCATGTGGCGTACATGGATATCATGCAGTTTGGCAATAACACGGGCACCGAAGTGGTGAACCAAGTGCATCAACTAGAAAAGTCGGGGGCCAAAGGCATTCTCCTTGACTTGCGGGATAATCCTGGCGGTGAGGTGACCCAGGCGCTGAAAGCGGCAAGTGTGTTGGTGCCTAAAGGGCCGGTGGTGTCCCTGCACTATAAGAATCCTGCCAACAACCAGACCTTGGATTCCACCGGCCCTGGGACTAAACTACCCATCGTCGTCTTAGTGAACGGTAATACGGCCTCGGCGGCAGAAATTCTTTCGGCAGCGATACAGGAGCGTCAGGGGGGGACCTTAGTGGGCACGAAAACATACGGGAAGGGTATCGTGCAAGAACTCATTCCTTTGCCCCATCACGCGGCCCTGAAACTCACGGTGGCTAAATACTATACTCCCAATGGACAATATATCGAGCACAAAGGCTTAGTCCCCAACGTCTACGACGCCGAACCGACCAACGTCGTTCCTTCGGATAATCCGGCCCACGACCCACAATTGCAAAGAGCAATTGCGGTGCTCTTGAAAAAGATGGGTGTGAAGGGATAGGATCAGTGAACGGCAACAAAGGGAGGCGGACTTCGTGTCAGTGTTTCAACTGGTGAGTCCATACGAGCCGGCTGGAGATCAGCCCTTGGCCATACGGCAACTCGCCGAAGGGGTGGCTAAGGGCTATCGGGAACAAGTCCTGCTAGGCGTGACAGGGTCTGGCAAGACCTTTACCATGGCTAACTTGATACGCGATGTGAACCGACCTACGTTGGTCGTTGCGCCGAATAAGACCTTGGCGGCACAGTTGGCAGGGGAGCTTAAGGCCTTCTTCCCGTATAACGCGGTCGAGTATTTTGTGAGTTACTACGACTACTATCAACCGGAGGCCTATATCCCGCAAACCGATCTGTATATCGAAAAAGATGCCCAAATCAATGACGAAATAGATAAGTTGCGCCACTCTGCGACGTCCTCCCTGTTAGAACGGCCCGACGTCATCGTGGTGGCGAGTGTTTCGTGTATTTATGGTCTAGGATCCCCTGAAGATTACAGAGAACTGGTGCTATCTTTGCGGGTCGGTAGCGAGCGTGATCGCCAAAGTATTTTAAGAAAGCTCGTCGACATCCAGTACGAGCGCAATGATGCCAACTTTGTCCGCGGTAAGTTTCGCGTTCACGGGGACGTCATCGAAGTGTTTCCTGCCAACCAAAGCGAGCAGGCGATCCGCATCGAATTGTTTGGCGACGAGATCGAGCGGATTCGAGAATTTGACGCCTTGACCGGAGAAATTATCGGCGAACGCGACCACGTGGCTATTTATCCGGCCAGTCACTATGTGATGGGGAGAGACCGTCGGGCACCGGCGATCCAAACCATTCGCGTCGAATTGGAATCTCGGTTAAAGACGCTACGAGATCTCGGCAAAGACCTGGAAGCCCAGCGACTCGAGCAGCGCACTCACTATGACTTGGAGATGCTTGAAGAAGTGGGATTTTGTTCGGGTATAGAGAACTATTCCCGGCATTTTACCGGTAAGACACCCGGTGAGCCACCTTACACCCTATTGGATTACTTCCCTAAACCCTTTTTGACCTTGATCGATGAGAGCCACGTTACGGCACCTCAAGTGCGCGGAATGTACGGCGGGGATCGGTCTCGTAAGGAAAGTTTGGTGGAGCACGGGTTTCGTTTGCCGTCCGCCTTTGATAATCGGCCGTTAATGTTCGACGAGTTCCAATCGCATTTGACGCATGTGGTGTATGTTTCGGCAACTCCGGGTCCCTATGAACGCCAAGTTGCCGAAAATACCGTTGAACAAATCGTCCGCCCCACGGGGCTCTTAGACCCCATCATTACGGTGAAGCCGACCAAGGGACAGATCGACGATTTGCTGGCGGAAATTCGTCATCGTACCAAGCACGAGCAACGCGTACTCGTGACCACCTTAACCAAACGCATGGCGGAGGATTTAACCGAATTTCTCCGCGAACACGGGGTGCGGGTGCGCTATTTGCATTCGGACATCGATACTTTGGAACGCATGGCCATTATTCGAGATTTGCGGTTGGGCGAGTTTGACGTCTTGGTCGGCATCAATCTGTTACGCGAAGGTTTGGATTTGCCAGAGGTGGGATTAGTGGCGATTTTAGATGCCGACAAGGAAGGCTACTTGCGCTCGGTGACGTCGTTGGTGCAAACCATTGGCCGAGCCGCGAGAAATCTTGAGGGTTCGGTTATTATGTATGGTGATAAGATGACGGACTCGATGCGTCAGGCCATTGACGAAACCAATCGACGTCGGACGATTCAAGAGGAATTCAATCGGGTGCATAGCATTGTTCCGAAAGGCGTTAAGAAAGAGGTTCGGGACATCATCCAGGCCACCAAGGCAAGCGTCGATGTCCCGGCCGATAAGCCGATGAAAGACATGACGCCGCGGGAGCGGGTGGCCTTGGCTAATAAATTGCGCAAAGACATGAAAGACGCGAGTCGGAATTGGGAATTCGAGCGGGCAGCGATGTTACGCGATCTGTTAATGGAACTGGAACAAGAACGGCCAATCACGACGAAACGAGCAGGAGGCAAGCATACGTCACATGAGTAGTTCATGGATAAAGGTGCGCGGGGCGCGTCAACACAATTTAAAGAACATTCACGTGGACATTCCCCGTGACCAACTGGTCGTGGTCACGGGCGTGTCTGGATCGGGAAAGTCGTCCTTGGCATTTGACACCATCTATGCGGAAGGGCAACGACGCTATGTGGAGTCCCTCTCAAGCTATGCGCGGCAGTTTCTTGGACAGATGGATAAACCGGACGTTGACAGTATCGAAGGTTTATCCCCGGCGATTTCAATTGATCAGAAAACCACCAGCCATAACCCACGCAGTACGGTTGGAACGGTCACCGAAATCTACGATTACTTGCGCCTCTTATACGCTCGCGTGGGGCAGCCGCATTGCCCACAGTGCGGACGGCCCGTCGCGCAACAAACCATCGAACAAATGGTGGATCACATCATGACCAAACCCGAAGGAACGCGGTTGGAGGTAAGGGCACCGGTGATTCGGGGACGCAAGGGTACGCATGACAAAGTGTTCGCCGACATGTTGCGGCAAGGATACACGCGGGCTCGAGTCGATGGGGCGCTGGTGGAACTTGAGACGCCACCCACCTTAAATCGGAATCAGAAGCACACCATATCGGTGGTGGTGGATCGCATTGTCGTCAAACCCTCGGTCATGTCACGGTTGGCGGAGTCGATTGAGCATGCGTTGGGGCTGTCAGGGAGCGTCGTGGAGGTGGGGCCGCCTGAGGAACCAGCCGAGGTGTTTGCACGCGATTTAGCGTGCGCTCATTGCAACATTTCACTGGAGGAATTGACGCCTCGCATGTTTAGTTTTAACGCACCCTACGGAGCGTGCCCGGCCTGCACGGGGCTTGGATTTAAATTAGAATTGGACTTAGAGCTCATTGTGCCGGACCGGAACCTTAGTCTTCGCCAAGGCGCCGTGGCACCCTTTGCCCGAGCCACGAGTCGCTTCTACCCGGACCTCTTGGCGACGGTGGCCAAGGTGGTTGGAATTGCGATGGACGTGCCGTACCGGGACTTGCCGACTCAGCATCAACAGGTGGTGCTCTATGGATACCCCGATCCGGTGCCTTTTACCTTTGATAGCCACTATGGCGCGCATCACCAAGAATTTCGGTATCAGGGAGTCGTTCCCGTTTTGGAACGCCGTTACAAAGAAGCGGGAAGCGAGTCGGCTCAAAGCGAAGTAGAACAGTATATGACGTCTCGAGCGTGCGCCGTCTGTCATGGCCAACGGCTTAAGCCCGAAGTGCTCGCAGTGACCGTCGGAGGACTCTCCATTGCGCAATTGACGGACCTTTCTGTCGGTAAAGCCCGCGACTTTTTCAAGGAGTTGGTTTTGGGAGAACGGCAAACGTTTATTGGGGGATCAATTCTCAAAGAGGTGGCGGAGCGGCTTAACTTCTTAATGGATGTCGGGCTCTCCTATCTCACGTTGTCCCGAACGGCCGGTTCGCTATCGGGGGGAGAGGCACAGCGCATCCGCTTGGCTACCCAAATTGGGTCGTCGTTGATGGGGGTTCTTTATATTTTGGATGAACCCTCAATTGGTTTACACCAGCGCGATAACGACCGCTTAATCGGAACTTTAAAGCGTCTAAGAGACCTCGGCAACACAGTGTTGGTGGTGGAACACGACGAAGAAACGATGTTGGAGGCAGATTTTCTCATCGATATTGGTCCTGGGCCCGGTGCTTATGGCGGCCACGTTGTCGCAGAAGGCACCCCACAAGAAGTAATGGAAGTTTCAGAGAGTCTCACCGGACAGTATTTGTCGCACCGGCGAGAAATCCCGATCCCCGAACAACGGCGGACCCCGACGGACCGATGGATTACCATTCGTGGGGCTCGCGAGCACAACTTGAAAGATCTCACGGTGCGTATTCCGCTCGGACTCATGGTCGCGATTACCGGGGTATCGGGATCGGGGAAATCTACGCTGATTAATGAGATTTTAAGAAAATCGCTGGAGATTCGATTGAATGGGGCACGCAACCGGAGGGTGGGAGCTCACGACGACATTCAGGGCCTCGACAACCTGGACAAGATCATCGCGATTGACCAAAGCCCGATTGGTCGGACTCCACGCTCCAATCCGGCCACCTACACCGGAAGCTTCGATTTAATTCGCGAGATATTTGCAGGAACGACGGAGGCGGCGATTCGGGGCTATAAGGCGGGACGCTTTTCGTTCAACTTGCGTGGAGGGCGCTGCGAGGCGTGTAAGGGTGATGGTATTCTCAAAATCGAGATGCATTTTTTGCCTGATATCTACGTGCCCTGTGAGATTTGTAAGGGGCGTCGCTATAATCGGGAAACCATGGAGGTTCATTATCGCACAAAGACCATTGCCGACGTCCTGGAAATGACGGTGGACGAGTCGGCGGAATTTTTCCAACATCATAGTCGGCTGAAGCGCAAGCTAGACACCTTGGCCGATGTGGGACTTGGGTATATCCATCTGGGGCAACCGGCGACCACGTTGTCCGGCGGAGAGGCGCAACGCGTGAAGTTGGCTACAGAACTTGCTCGCCGCTCCGAAGGGCGCACCCTCTATGTGTTGGACGAACCGACGACAGGGCTTCACGCCGAGGACATTCGCCATCTTCTCGGTGTGCTCGAACGCCTCGTGGCGCAAGGCGACACCGTCCTTGTCATTGAGCATAATCTGGATGTGATTCACAGTGCAGACTGGGTCATTGATCTCGGCCCGGAGGGCGGCGATGCCGGCGGTTTGCTTATCGCCGAGGGTGCTCCGGAAACGGTCATGGAAATGGCCCATTCGTATACCGGACAATATCTCAAAAGACATCTAACGCGACGTCGTGCGGTGAAGTCTTTGGGCTAAAGGAGGTGGGGCGGATCCTATCGGATACCCTCGAAAAAAAACGACAAAGCTTACCCGACGCGTCCGGTGTCTATCTTATGAAGGATGGGGCCGGGCACGTGATTTACGTGGGCAAGGCCCGGAACTTGAAACCCCGGGTTCGGAGCTATTTCCAAGATCCCGCGCGCCTGGCTCCCAAAGTCGCAGCGATGATGCGCCATGTAGAAGATTTTGAAATCATCACCACCGACACTGAAGTCGAAGCCCTGATTCTCGAGGCAACCCTGGTGAAGCAAATGCAGCCTCACTATAACATTCGCCTCAAGGACGACAAAGCCTATCCGTATCTGCGTCTTACCTGGGAAGAGGACTTTCCCCGACTCTTAATCGCGCGTAAACCAGCAGAGACCGGGAGTCGTTACTTCGGTCCCTATACCCGAGCGCAATCGGTGCATGAAACCATTCGATTATTGCGCAAGATTTTTCCGATCCGCAATTGCACCAACATGAAATTTAAAAACGCCGCGCGGCCGTGCCTCGAGTACCACATCAAACGATGCCCAGCACCTTGCCAAAGCCTCATCAGCAGAGACGACTATCGCGCTATGATGCGATCGGTAGAACTGTTTTTAGAGGGCAAGGCGGAAGATGTGCGGGACCATCTGGTTTCGCAACTGACCGCAGCGGCCCAAGAACTAGACTTTGAGCGTGCGGCCAAACTACGCGACCAGGTACGCGCCATTGAAGAAATTACGGCACAGCAGAAGGTAGCCCGAGACGCTGGGCGAAACCTAGATGCGATTAGTTGGGTGGTGGACCGTCAAGATGCATTTGTTCAAGTGTTCCGGGTGCGGGATGGGCGCTTAACCGGTCGGGAAGCGATGACCTTGACTGGAGTCGATGGCACGAATGACGGGGACATTGCACGAGCGTTCTTATTGCAGTACTACGGTCGCGCCCAAGATATTCCAGCCGAAATTTTAATTGAGCAACTACCCGAGGAGCCCGAGGATCTCATGGGTTGGCTCCGTGAGACGCGCCATGGACGCATCGATCTGAAGGTGCCTCAACGTGGGGAAAAACAACGACTCTTGGCCATGGTGCGGCAAAATGCCATGTTGGCACGAGACGAAGCATCGCGGCGGTTGGAGGTCAAGGACCGTGAGCGTGAGGACGCCCTGCTGGGACTCAAGCATGCCCTAGGGCTTGATAACGTTCCGGATCGCATTGAGTGTTACGACATTTCTAACACGCAGGGAACCGAATCGGTGGCGTCGATGGTGGTGTTTACCCACGGTCGTCCCGACAAGAGCCAATATCGCCGTTTCAAGATCCAATCCGTACAAGGGCCGAACGACTTTTTGTCGATGCGTGAAGTGATCATGCGCCGATTTCGCCATCAACAGCTTGCCGAGGCCAGTGTGCATACCAAACGATTTGCCACGACCCCAGACTTACTGATTATTGACGGGGGCCGAGGCCAACTCGGCTATGCGTATAAGGCCATGCAAGAAGTAGACGCCTCCAGGGTGCCCATCTTTGGACTCGCTAAGGAACATGAGTGGCTCTTCGAGCCGGAGCGAGCCGACCCTATTATCCTCGATCGCGATTCGCCACCGCTAAAATTGCTCCAGCATATTCGGGATGAGGCGCACCGGTTTGCGATCACGTTTCATCGACAATTGCGGAGCAAACGAAATCTCCGGTCACTCCTCGACGAGGTGCCCGGCATTGGTCCGCAACGGAAAAAGCAGGTACTACGACATTTTCCCGATCTCAAAGCGCTCGCCGGGTCGGAATCCTCGGTCGCCGAGTTGGCCCACCTTCCCGGCATGACGACCAAAGCGGCCGAAGCCGTGGTAAGCTATTTACGCGAGCTCTATAAGCCAGAGGTTGAAAAGGAGACATAGATGCGCCTCATCGTTGTGTTTATCGCTACTGCCGTAGGACTGGGGATTATTAGTCATCTCGGCCTTGGAATATCTGCCGCCACCACCGCCAGTGTGATTTGGGCGAGTTTGGTACTGGGGTTAGTGAACACCGTCGTACGTCCTATCGTACGAATTCTCGCCTTCCCGATTACCCTTTTGACCTTAGGACTTTTCGGTTGGGTGATTAATGCGTTGATGCTGTGGTTGGTGTCCGCCATCGTGCCAGGATTTGTGGTCAGTGGATTTATGCCGGCTTTATGGGGAGCCTTGTTACTAGGAATTATCTCGGGAGGAATTCATTGGGTATTCAAACGCAGATAAAGCTCATTGTGCTCGATCTTGATGGCACTGCGGTGCAGCCGACGGGGGAGGTAAGCTCCCGGTTGCAAGAGGCCGTGGTGCACGCACAGGCACTGGGGACACGGGTGATGTTGGCGACTGGACGCATGGTACAATCTGCCCGTCGCTACTGGCTGGACTTGAATCTGGGGCCAGGTCCCCTCATTGCCTATAATGGTGGGCATGCCGTGATGATGCCACAAGAGTCCACCATCTTACGCCACAGCCTTTCGGATGCGGCGGCCGCACTCGTACTGCGGCAAGCACTGGACCACAACTTGCTGGCCCAGGTCTATATTGGTGACGAGATGTGGATCTCGCGCGAGGACGGTCGCGCTCGACATTATATCGAGAGTAACCATATTCCCGCTTTGGTCCGCACCGGCGTTGACATCTTCGACTGGCCGGAGTCTCCTCTTAAGATATTGCTTCAGGCCGACCCCGACACTTTGGATCGGTTTAGACCCCTTATTGAAGCGAAGGCCTTGGCTTTGGACTTTCGGGTCTTTAAGTCTCAACCCGATTACCTAGAAGTTGTGCGTCAAGGCGTAGGAAAAGGGCCGGCGCTCGAGGAAGTTTGCCGTAGCCTGGGTCTTGATGCGTCGAGCGTTATGGCGATTGGGGACGCAGAGAACGACGCTGATATGCTCCTGTGGTCGGGATTCGGGGTAGCGATGGGTCAAGCACCGGATTCTGTGAAACGCTCGGCGCGGGCTGTTACCGCATCCGTTGAGGAAGACGGCGCCGCCTTGGCGATTGAGACGTGGGTCTTAGCGTCGTCTAGAGCTTGACGTGCCAATGACCTAATAGCGCCATGCCCCATGGCAGTCGTGCTGTTAAGTAAAGCGTGGTCACGGTAACCACGACCCCGAACGCCCAGGCAAAGCGCCGTTCGACCTTTCGCTCCCGAACCAGACGGCCTCGGGCGCTACGGCTTGGTGGTTCGCTGGTCCAATCCAATGGCTTGGGACGTGGTTCCTTTTTTTGACTGCGGTCGACGCGGGATGGGGTGACTGGCGGAGATGAAGAGGCCACAGGGGTACCCTCCTTATGAATGAGCCTACTATCTCGGTTGATATATTTCGACATGCGTTGCAATTTTCCTGCTGCGCCATCACCGAAGAAAGATCCGGTAGATCGGTCGGTGTGCTGGCATGAACCGCGGATAGCTTTTAGGCCGTATCTGGGGGGACCCATTGCGGCCAATGGTTGTTGACGGGCCACCAATAACGACCGCCACCGGCTGGTGTCGAATATTGACGTTGTTGAAAGAAAGGCAAGTGGGTGAGCAGTGTCTTAATCTCGTGTCCGGTCTGACCTTCTCCGGCGGGTTGCAACATTGCACGCATGCGGATAATCGCCGCAATCAATGAACGATCGAGGGGCCGTTCTGACGCCGGGACGGCGGCCAGCATCGCTAATGATACGCGCGGGGCCCACTTTTGGGTGTGGCGTTCGAAGATGCTTGGTGGGATAATCGGCCCGACAAAACGGCACAACAGGACTGCATACATATCTTCTAAGTCCGTGGATGAGAAGACGGGCACCCCTTTGGACGATGACGACCCCAGGCTACCGGGTTTAAATGAAAGGGATACGGCACTGACCATCGATTGCCAATGGTTCTTGTCCGCAACAGGATACGAGATGGATAAAACATCCGTCTTGGTGGACCCAATGAATTCTTTGATGTAGTAGATTTGGGAGCCGTGGGTTCCAGACACGACGAGCCAATTGGAGCCATGAACCTGATATGAGGGATGTTTCTGATTGTCCATAGTTCTCAACACCGAAGCCACCGTTAGGGTATGTCCCGTCGCATTACTGTATTGCCCGTACACGACGATGTTTACCGATCCGGAACTCCACGACAGACCACCCCCATCTTCTGGTGATGCGGATGCGATAAACGTTTGAGGCACGCTTAAAGAATATCCCCATATTCGGTTGTGATAAGTGACATAGGATAGGGAAGGTGAAGCGGGTGTTGAACGTGATGCGGTGGTCGATCTCTTAGAAGGCGTTCCACTGGTGTGGACGGTGCCGTTGACCTGGTACGTCCCATTTCCGGTAGGGGTAGCGGTGAGATTCCCGTTGACGCCGCATCCTACTAACAGGCTGCTTCCTAAAAAAACGACCGATCCGACGACGATCTGTTTTATCACAGGGATGGTTCCTCCAATGAAATACGGGATTGCTGTCGAGAATATAACGCCGTATTCCACGAAGAGTTACTGGGAATTTGTGGATTTGGAGACGGGGATACAGGCCACGTAACCCATACGACACCTGCTTGAAGAGCGCGAAGGGAAGACTACGGATCTTCGATGTCAGTCCCGAAACAAATTGAACGCCCAAATCGCGGGCACGCGTGCTGGGTGATAGCACCTCCACGACAAGGTCTGGCACGCCTTGCATATTCGCGTCGGTCACGATGGATAGTCGATCAGGCCAAATCAGCTTTGGTAAATAGGGGAGGAATCACGTCCATTGACGCACCTCCTGGGGGTGGAACACAGTCTACGGTCGGTATGCTCCCTTGAGTGTCGCGAGGTCTATTGCAAGCCCAAACTAGTGAAACGGATAATGTTGCGGCAATCCCAGCACATGAGTGCCGTCTTGGGGTGAAACCGGGCACAGTTGTTGCCATTTACGTCCTTGTTGAGTCGAAAAATTGGGATTCAGCACTTGTCCGGTCACCATATTCATCGCACCGCCTTCCGCCATAGACCCGACTTGCCACAAGAACCAATTCCCGGTGAAACAGAAGATGTCGGTGACGCCTGGCGCCTCCGAAGTAACCTTATGATTATAAAACAGGGTAAACCCTTGAGCTAGGCGCGCATTCCACATCACCAGCGTGAACGATTTGCCATGAAGATGTCCGACCCAGCCATAGAGAATCTGCGCATTCTGATAGGGGGTCGGTAATGAAATCGACAGATGTTTTACCAGATGGGCAGTGCCAGCAAACGGCTCGACCGTCGCACGTCGAGATGGGTTATGCGTCTCGATAGACGGTAAAACAGGGGAGTGAGTCTCTGGAGCCGATGGCGTTGCCAGATGACCACTGGCCCCACACCCCGCCAG
>JAJYPK010000055.1 GCA_021795465.1 Bacillota bacterium | reverse complement strand
GCCGTTAAATAAATTGACTACCATTAATCCCGCCAACAACACCAAAAACACCCGATAATTCATCCAAAGCAAGGAAGCCAGGACCCAAAGGCCCCCACCGGTAAAGAGAAAGCCGCGTACTTGCAAAAAAATTCGCCCGAAACGGTCCAAACGCATCATGGCCCACACCGACCCCAAACCGCCCATGAAGGCAGCCAATCCCGTCCCTATAATGGCTCCCGTATTCCCGGCGAATCCATCCGACTTCAGTAGCAACGGTAACAAAAGACCGAGACCGTACGTGGAAAAGTCCATCAGAAACCAGGGCACTAATGCCAAAAGCCAGGCTCGACCCAACCCCGACGATGCCTTCACGTCGCGGCCGGTCGCGGATGCTCTCCCTCCAAACTTCAGCCAGTGTGGAGATTCTGGGAGTTGGCGTCGCATCAGCAGGCCAATCAAAGCCGGTATGAGGGCTAATCCGAAGAGGATCCGCCAACTAAGCGAAGACGGTAACCACGCCACGAGTATGGCCCCAAACCCAAAACTCAAGACGGCACCGACAGACCACGCCAACCAAACATAACCCAATTGATAGCCCCGTGTTTGTCGAGATACGAATTCCGCTAAATACGTGGGGGCAATGGCATAGTCGGCGCCTACTGCCAAACCCACAATAAATCGAGCTACCACCAACCAGGTGTAGTTGTACAGAACCATCGACACGATGGAAAATATCATGAAAATAATTAAATCCCAGATCAGTAAGGTTTTACGTCCCCATCGGTCAGCGGAAAATCCCCCAACCAGCCCTCCAACGATCGACCCTAACAACATGGCGGATGCCAATAATCCGGTAGCCGCTGCGCCTAGATGAAATACCCGCGTTAAGGGTACTAAAGCTACGGCAATGACAGACAAATTATAGCCATCCAGGAGGATCCCCAAACTCGATACCGTACGCACTTTTTTAGTCAATGAATAACCCTCATCATCGGTTTTCATTAAGCATCGCCTCCGTCCTCGTAAGGACTTTCCTATCGGCCACCATGCACACCGGTCCTCGACAATCATTAAACCATGATTCACGAATATTCCAACCGAATTAGTTGCAGTTTCCTACTGAGCGGAGAATTCCCGTGCACTTTGAAATCGCTACAGTTCTACCTGGGTTTGATCACCTGGGCAAATTTGTGATACCACTCGATCGGGGTTCCCCCATACACGTCACACACGGCGTGAAAGAGGGCAGTCCACCAGAGCTGGCCGGAAGGGGAAGATGCGCCCCGGATACATTCTAGATTTCGGTTTGTGTGCTCAAAGTCCCGATACGTATCGTGTCGAAATATCCATCCCTGCGTTTCCAAAATTTCATGAAACACCGCGTGATATTCTGGTCGTCGACCGAGAAATTGACGGGTATGACGTCCGATCGTCCCGAACGGCGACTCCAATAGGGCACGTAATGCCACGTCGTCCATGGGAGGCCACGGGTTTTCCTTCAAGACTCCCTGGGTGATGCCCAAGAGAGCGAGATAATCGTCAAAAGAAGTTCCGGGCGGTGGATTATCTGGCCAATTAGCCTCCGATATGACCGCGGAATCCGGATCCTTCAAAATAATTATCCGAGGTTTACCGGCGGCCTCACACCGTTCTAGAGTAGACAACCAATATTCGCTAAAGCGCAACAAAACCATTAAGGCACCCCGAGAGGCAGACTTGTGGGCCAAATGTTCGCTATAGGTTTGAGACGGCATCCCAAGGGCATCCCCTCTCAAAAGAGCCTCTGCATGATAGGCACAGGAATTGATCACGAACACATTTTGAGCCACGGCCCGCAGAACCGTCTGTGCTCGTAAAGTGCTTTCTGCCACGTGGCCGGGTTCTAAGATCGGCCGCACTAGGCGGTTGTACCACCAACGGTACTCAGAGCTCTCCAGTCCCGTCGCGGTTTTCATCATCCCGTTAGTCACCGGGTCAAGCCATAACAACGGATAGGGTAGCGGGACATGGTGGAGGTTGTCAAAACTCATGACCCGATAATCAGGCTCTTGGAGACTCTGAGCGTCCGGGTCATAGCCCGGATTACTATTCAGTAAGACCACCGGAGCCTTGGGATTACCCAAATACGGTTCCGCGGGCAGTTCCTTGTGAATTTGTGCGCGTACTCGCTGTCGTTCACGCATCTGTTGATTCCAGCGCTGAATCGCAATCTCGTCACCAGGTGCCCAAAAAGGTCCTCGCTCTGGAACGCCTTCCCATGGATTATGCATTGTCTTCACGAGGCCTCCTTTCATCGCGATGAGCCCTCCTAGAACCGCGATGTATCGCGAATCTGCAGATGAGGCCCCAACCCGGCCATTTTTGATGCTCTTGTTTCAACACCAGCCTGGCCCTACGCCAGCTACTCTCCCCAAATTCTACACCAAGTTGCTACATCCCTTTTAAAGTTTCCCGCGACAAGTATGTGCCTCACCACAGAGTTTCTTCCATCCCTGACCCATAATGGATCTGGGCACGAGAGTACCGCCGGCCACTGGCGTTTAAATCCGACACCCCGCAACTAAGCCGGTGCAAGTGTTTTGACCGACTCGTATGAAATTTACGGCGCTGGCCAAACCTAAAGACGTAACGTCTCGGCACAAGGAGGCCAAAAACCCCATGGATCATCAGGACCACTCGACCATCGCGTTGCTAAATGAGGACCTTTTCGGGGAACACGACGCGATTCTCTATTACTTAACCCATGCCTGGACCGTGGCTCGACAGTATGGGCATCAAATTCTCGAGATTGCCAACGATGAAATGCGCCACTTCAAATGGCTTGGGCACACCATCACTCAACTTGGCGGGACTCCCGACCTCAGCACTCCCAAAATCAACCCAACCTTAGACATCCAGGCCGCACTAAAGAAAGACGTCGCTGCCGAAATTCACGCCATTGATCAATATCAGACCCATATCGAGATGATTTCCAAGGATTCGGTTAAGGCATTGCTACAGCGCATCGTCGTCGATGAACGCGACCACTTGCGCCAATTCCAAGAGCTGCTGGACCAAACCCACGGGGAACCGGAACCCAATACTCACGACGATAAGGAAATCACTGAGATCGCCCAACGTCTGCAAACGACGGTGCACTTAGAATACCAACAGATGATGGCGTATTTGCTCCAATCTTTTATGAAGGACCATCACCCTCCATTGGGTATGGACATGGAGGAACGCTCCGTTGACGAAATGCACCATATGGGATGGCTCGCCAAACGCATGGGGAGTCTTGGGATCACGCCTACCTTCCCCAAATACCAACAAGAGACCATCCAGCACGGAGAAGATCAAGAAACCCTCGTGTACCAGGATATGCGAAACTGGGCAGTTCACACCATGCCCAGTCTAGTGCCCGTTATTGACCGCATCATCGCGCAGGAGGACTATCATGCTCACTCCTAACCTGGGCCTGCATTGATCGCCTCGATACCCCAAATTCCGCTCCGTGTGAAAGTTCACCGAGCGGAATTTCGTGGTTTGGGAAATCCACCGGGTAGATGTTCTAAGAGAGCTAATTCTACCCACGAATCAGTCCGAGGGTTTGCGACCGGTGATGATGCCTTGAGCGTCATGAGCGGACCGGACATCTGGACCAAGGTGGTCCGCAAGCCGCACTCCGACCAAAAAACTCCTCACTCGCACCGTTTAGTGAATGAATGGCACCGGTGTGGGTGGGCATTTCTGAACGCTCGCCACGGTGACCGGTCTCACGCGCACACCGCCCTCGTGTAGCCCATCCAGGTCGAAACCGCCCCAGTCAAATATCTACGCAATGCAACGGGCCCGTCGCTCGGGGATGGTTTCTGAAGACAGAAGAGATCTTCCCATTGTCATCAGGAACCTGATCCGCAAAGAAGAGCCCTCATTGTTGCATAATCTTTACGAAATGATAGATCTCGTCATCGTCCTGTCATCTTCGCGCTACATACTGACAATGAAAGCACTTGAAAAGGAGGCTTACAGGATGAAACACTTCGTGAAACTTGCAGTGGTTTCCACCGCGTTGTTGGTCGGAGCCCCTCTCGTAACGGCTCATTTGACTCCCTCCCGTGCGTCGGGTACGTCGGGTAAAACATTGGCTTTCGCTCAATCCCTCAACATTACGCCCCAAGCCGCCGACGCGATCGCGGTGACCAAAGTCGGTCACGGGTCCGTGATAAAGACGTCACTGGATACCTATCAGGGACAAAAGGTCTATGATATCCATGTTCGTTCCACCGCGACCACGAAAATCTGGGATATCAAAGTTTCGGTCGCCAATGGAACCGTGGTCATGGCCCGATTGGCAAGCGAGCAAGCCCCCTCAACAGCTCACTCCGCACCGAAGTCAGACACCAGTAAACCAAGCGAGTCTAAAACCACGTCACCAGAGGCGACCAAAGCCTCGACTCCCACCACCCCCAGTACGCCCTCCGGAGCCCCGGTCTCGTCCACAACGGCCGAAACCACTGCGATCCACGCGGTCGGCGGAGGAACCATCCAGCATGTTTCTAACGACACCTATCAGGGGGTGGCTGTGTATGACATCCACGTGCTCTTAAACGGGACCCGCTATGACGTCAAGGTTTCCCAAAGCACCGGTGCAGTGCTACAGAAGAAGGTATCCCAGGAGTCCCAATCCAGTGCGTCCGAGAGTAGTAAGCCCGCAAGTCAACCCTCAAAAGATGCACCGGACAAGAAATCGTCGTCCTCGAGTGCCACCGGGACACCGGCGCCTTCCGGGGGCATCGTGTTTAACCAAAAACTTAGTACCGTGCCGGCTGCCTATCAAAGCGCGGTCACATCTGCCATCTCCCAGGTAGGAGGCGGGAGTTTGAAATGGGTCAAATTCATCACCAAAAGCAGTGGAGACATTGAGATGAACGTGAAGATCCATCTTGCCACGAAAGGCACGATCAAGGTGAAAGACATCTTCAGTTCCAATGGCCAGCTTCTGTCCCAATCACTCAATTCGTAGGGAAAGGGCATCATGAGCCATAGCGTCCGAAAGCCTCGCTTGATGCGAGGCTTTCCTCAAGGTGAGAAGGTCTTGGCTAACATTCAATCCCGAATACTCCCTGCGACACCGAACCGTAGATGGGTCGTCTTGGGATCTTACGCCCTCTTACTCTTAGTGCTCCTGCCTGGCGCCATTGCCCTGCAAGCGATTCCTCGACCGATAGCGGTATCGTCGACCAGTCTCATCCGCTTGGAAGCAATAATTTTAAGAGAATTTCCAGGAAGTCATCTCCTGATCGTGGAACCCATGGTGTATGATAAGGTACCCGCTTACACGATTACCCTACGCACTCCACGAGGGTCGGTATGGCGAACCGAAATCGGATTGAATCGGGTTCAACTCGGATTGTCCCGGCTCGTTCGCCCCTCCACGCTCTCCCCGACTTCATTCTCCACGGCGAAAATACGGGCACTGAGTAGCGTCGGAGGTGGACATATCGTATCCTACCGAACACAGGGGCAATATTGGATTTTTACTATTATGGTGGAGACGGAACAATCCTTTTTGGTCACCATAAACCGCCATACCGGACAAATCCGATCCGTCAAGGATTCCTGAGGAGGCGTCGTATGCGCATCTTAGTCATCGAAGACCATCAAGAGCTTTGGCAGTGGATGGCCGCAGAATTCCGCCATCGAGGATGGGATGCCCATCATGCAAGCTCCGCTGAACGCGGGATCATGATGGCCCGTCATGGGTCCTACGATACCATCTTACTCGATATTATGTTACCCGACCAAAGCGGTTTGGCGGTGTGCCAAACGCTTCGTCAATTTACCCGGGTATCAATCTTGATGGTGACGGCAAGAAGCGAGATTCGAGACCGTGTTCAAGCCTTGAATGATGGAGCTGACGACTATTTAGTCAAACCTTTCGCTATCGAAGAACTTACAGCCCGGATAGAGGCCGTCCATCGCCGCCGCTTTCCGCTTATAGAAGATGATGTATTGGAATGGGGCGAGCTTCGAATGTTTATCCACCAACGTGTGGTGCACCGCACTGATCAGGAATTGCGGCTCAGCCGGCGCGAATTTGACTTACTAAAAGTGTTTTTGGAACATCCCGGGCAGGTCATGAGCCGCGATATATTGCTAGAGCGTGCCTGGGGTTATGATTTTTATGGGGAATCAAACGTCGTCGACGTGACCGTGCGACGGCTCCGAGAACATCTAACCGGCACTACCCATATTGGCACCGTTCGAGGACTCGGATATATCTTAAACGCAGGGCCTCCATCATGAGATTGCCTACCCGACGTATTTCTACAGCCCTCATGTGGGCGATCGGAATCGTTCTCGTTGTATCCAGCATTGGTGCCGGCATTTTCGTTTATCAACTCGCTCGCGGCACCCTCATTCGACAAGGTCAACACGAAGTGGTGACGATCGCTTCCGCCATGCAAACCCGCTTAACCGCAGAAGCCAAAGCCCATCCCACTCGCACCCCCATCGAGGACTTAGGCGACATGGCTACGGGTCAGCGCTATGTCTTACTCACCACCAGTGCTGGACAACCCATCGCGTCTAGCGGTTCCTTGCCCCCGATTTCCCCCCAACAGGGATGGAATCAAATTTCTGGGACGGGCTGGATAAATGGGACCCCTGACCATTCGGTGCCCTTTGTCTTCACCAAAACACCGGTTCCCATCGGTAACCACACGGACCTGCTCGTGGTCGTAGCTCCTTTATATCGCACCGCCGCGCTCCTCGGTATCTTAAAGTCCGCATTACTCGCCGGCGATGCCATGCTCATCATTAGTGGTCTTTTAGCGGTCATTGTCATCGTTCGGCAGTTTATCGGCCCCCTCAAGGATTTAGAAAATTCCGCACAACGGATAGCCCGATCTCCACACCAAACGGACGATAGGCTCGCGGTCACAACCCGGTTCGGCGAAATCCAGTCACTCGTAGATTCCTTCAATCGAATGCTTGACAAGATATTTTCCGCGCAAGAACGCGAGCGAGAATTTCTCAGCAATGCCGCGCACGCGCTACGCACTCCCCTTCAAGTGTTAACGGGCTATGCCCATGCTCTGACGCAGTGGACTGCGCCTGGCGACCGCGATGCGGCAATTGCCGCCATCGTTCGAGAAACGCGCGCCATGAAGATTTTGACCGACCGACTCCTCGAACTATCGCGGACTACGCAACTCGAGGGTTCCTCCTTAGAGAAACCCATCGCCTTAGCGGCATTTTTCGATGACAAACTTCCGGACTTTCGTGATGTGTGTATGCACCATGCGTTGGAGTACATTGGACCATACGATGCCAACGCGACAATAAAGGCAGACCCGCTCCTATTGGAATCCCTTCTGCGCATCCTCTTAGAAAACGCAGACCAGTACGGGTCACCCGAGACATCCGTTACGTTACGGGTAGTGTGCGCGACCACCAACATCACCGTTCAAGTAGAAAATCTAGGTCCGGAGATTTCCGCCGCCGAGCAGTCGCATCTCTTCGAACGCTTCTATCGGGGTCGTCAACCCGCCTCCAGCGAACACGTCGGCCTAGGTCTCTCCATTGCTGATGCCCTGGTATCAGCAATGGAGGCCAGGTGGACAATTCAAAGCCAAGCAGGTAAGACTCTTTTCGGTATCACCTTTGCTGGGGTGGGGAGACCTCCTTTAGCCGCCTCTTCTCAATCGGCGGGTGAAACCAAGGCCTTTCCCATACCATAGTTCCCCCGACTCGTAGCGATATGATGTCGAACGTTCGCTAACCGACGGTTGCTAAGTAGGGTTCACACGCCACTCTAAGCTCGGCGGGTAATGGTGTTGGTTGTTCGGTGATAGGATCCAACACGACAATGACCAATTTCGCCTCCATGGCCTTTTTCCCGCTCATCATATTGATCACGTCAATCAATAAGGAAAACGAGGTGGTGCCAAGATGGCCCACCTGCACTTCCAACTGCACCTTATCAGAGAAGTGCAGGGGTGCAGTGTAATCCACCACTAATTTCACCCGCGGGAATAAATATTTCTTCAGAAACCATTCGCCTGGATTAATACCCACATGGCTTAAAAACTGAAATTCCGCGGCCTCTAGCAGTCGCACTTGATGGCCAAAATGCCCCAGTCCTGATGCGTCTACATCGCCGAACATCATCGTCTCATTGCCGTGAAAAACCATAAACAGCCCCCGTTTTTTTGTTGTAGGTCTCATTCGATACCCCGACCCGGGTAGACCCCCTGGGATCACACCTCGTAAATCACCGCGATCACTTGACCCGGCCCATGAACGCCCGTAACTAGAATTCCTTCGATGTCTGCCGTCATACTCGGCCCCGTAATGATCTTAACTAATGGCGGTAGAGGATTCCTGGGAATGCGTTCAAGACCCTCGCCCACGGTCTCCACGAGATTCTCTCGTGGCACCAAAATGAGGTGATAGGGTGTAAGCACACTCGGTAAGAGTCCCGTCTCGGGTGCACTATAGAGTGCCACACTCCCCGTCGAGGAGGCAGCCCAGGCACATCCCGTCACCCCTAAAAAACTCCCAGCGGTGATTTGACGAATCTCCCCCGTATTGGCCCACGGAACCCACGTGACTTTGACACCCTCGCTATCGATAGCCGACCAGTCCAGATCCGGCACGTCAGGGTTATTCCAGTAAACCACGGTATAGGGTGCCCCTTTAGAGCTTTGCTTCCAAATCACGTCACCAACTGCATGTTGGCATGCGCGTCGTAGTTGTTCTCGTCCATTAGCCAAATAAGATCGGCCTCCCATGGCCTCCCATCGAATGACAAACTGCTGGACCAAGGCGTCATTTTCCACCATGCTCGTTCCCCTCCCCGCCTCGTGTCTTGCTCCACCATTCGCCAAACGTTTGCCCCGCTACGGGAGGCATGGTACGAGTCTGGAACCATCCGCTGGCGAGGCCCGGTCCCGATTGCAACAGACCATGCTTTCGATAAACACGCTGACCAAAGCGCGCCATCCGAATCGTGCGTCGATACCCCTTGGCCGTGGCCCACTGTCGCGCCCACCACCGATAGGTCAAGTCGGCCCCTTTAGCGGTCCGGTGGCGTTCAACTTTTTCCTTCCGCAATGACACAATATGGCCGGGCAAATCAATGTCCATGGGGCATGCGTCAGCACAGGCATGGCACATCGTACACGCCACTGAAGACAGTTCCGGAAGAACCCTAAGGTCGGTTAACAGCGACGTTTCCACAATGCCGATCGGGCCCGAATAAACACTCCCATAGGCATGTCCGCCAATTTCTCGGAACACGGGACACGCATTGAGGCACGCGCCGCACCGGATACAAGAGAGGACGTCTTCGTAACGGCTATTCTGAAGTGCCGTCCGTCCGTTGTCGACAAGCACCACATGCCAAGCTTGGGGTCCCTCCACGCCATCTTTTGCTCGGATCCCCGAAACAATGGTGGTGTACGACGAAAGTCGTTGCCCGACCCCGTTCATAGCGGGTTGTTGGATGATGTGCATAAGGGACTGCCAATCTGTAAGAATCTTTTCCACACCCACCACCGACACCAGTATCGGGGGTAGCGACGTAACCATATCAGCGTTGCCTTCATTGGTGATGATCACCACACTCCCGGTCTCGGCTACCAGAAAGTTTCCCCCGGTTATGCCCATGTCGGCCTGCAAAAACTCTTGACGCAACCGCTCACGCGCGTACCGCGTCAATATCGCCGGATCATCGCTCTCCGGTGGCTCCATTCTGGCGTTCCTGGCATCCCATTGAAACAGTTGCTGGACCGCTGCCCGATTTTTATGAGCGGCCGGGGCCAAAATGTGGGAGGGCTTTTCGCCGGCTCGCTGAATGATATATTCTCCCAAGTCCGTCTCGACCACTTCAATCCCCGATGCGATAAGCCCCTGGTTGAGTTCGATCTCCTCGGTCGCCATCGACTTGGTTTTGACCACCCGCCGCACACCCGCAGTTTTGGCAATCGTCCTTACGATGTCCACCGCATCGCCGGCTCGGCTGGCTAAGTAAGTGTGTCCCCCGTGGTCTTCCACGGACCGACGAAATTCCGCCAGCAAAGTATCCAGGTTTTTTATGGCCTCGCGCTTATCCTTTACCGACCGGAGCCGGTCGGTTTCACCCATCGGGAAATCTCGATATACATGCTGGCGCGCTAAATGCAAGCGCCGGGTAACGAGACCGATGGTCGTCCGCATGGTGGTATCTGCTAATGCCCCATCGCGGCGCTCGGACCACGGTCGCGGATCTTGAGGTAAAGTTCCTATTATCCTCATGGCTTAGCCTCTGAAACCAGGTTTTTCGCGGTAAGCCGCCCCTGGTCCCGCAGATCTACGACTTCAGCCAGGTGCAAACAGGGAAATGGGTCCCCCTGCCTGGAGGCACGTCCTTGGAGATGAAGTAAACAGCCCAGGTCCGCACTCGTTAAGGCGATTGCCGACGTGGCGTCAGCTTTCTCATGAATGTACTTCCATTTGGTGTCGGCCAATGCCGTAGACACCATTGGCTCTGTCATGCTGTAAGTCCCACCAAACCCACAACATTGATCTTGATCCTCCGGCTCTTGCGCCGGCACCCCGGATCGAGCCAATACCGTCTGGGCCTCCGTCGTCGCCTGCAACACGCGCCGCATATGACACCCGAGATGATAAATCAGGGGAGGGGCATCTTCTGCCGGATCCTCTGTTTCCGGAGACGGTGGGGATTCTGATTGCAAAAGCCACTGGCTCAATTCGAACACGCGTTGGCCCACCCTTATCGCCCTTTGTTGCCAGGCAGCCGCATCCTCTGCGTTGCCACCTTGCGCGATTATGTCATCCTTAATGAGGTCGGGGTAGGTATGGATGACCATCGCAGCGCAGGATCCCGAGAGTGTCACAATGGGATCCTGCGTAGCCTCGAAGACCTCAATCCAATGTCGCCCCAGTAGCGCGGCCTCATGGGCATATCCCGCGTTGTAGCTAAATTGACCGCAGCACGTTTGGTCAGCAAGGAAGTGTACCTGAGCCCCCCTCCGCTCCAGTACACGAAGCGCCGCCTGACCGGCTTGGGGTCGAAACATGTCCACCATGCAGGTCACGAACAACGATAGAGATTCCATCAAAAGCTCCTCTCTCGGGCTCTCACGACGGCACCGTCACGTGCCAGCACGCCCTATATAAGTCTCCAATTGACCCAGGTAAACCGTTAACCGATTACCCGCTTGTGGCCATAGCCCTGGTTCCGCATCGGCCAGCAAAAACCTTCCAGGGGCTCTAGTGAAACTGAGGTCGCCGGCACGAGCGTCATCAAATGGGAAAGGTAACGCACGAAGTACCAACAATAAAGTACCAATCCAGCCACCGGATACGCGCCTATGCGGATCTTAGGCTTTGCCGCGTGCGGTCCTATACAAATGTCCTTACCGGGACGCGTGATAGGTGGCAGCGACACATCCGGTTCGGCATCGAAAGCCATACCGATCCACAGAACTTTAACGACCAGGCGTTTTGATACAACTTATTACCTATTTTCACGGGACGCCCTCCCTCAACACTCTACTACAGAGTACAACGAAATCTGCGACCACGGCGAAGGACATTTTGACGAGATTTCGCTCCACCCGGCCGCCACGAGACCAGTCACGGATCCTTATTGAGGTTGGATAGCCTCGCCAATTGAAGCATAGGCTCTTGCCAACTTAATCCCGGTACCTTAGCATTACCTCACTATGATCGTGTGCTTTATGCGCGACATCAAATACGGCCTTTGCGCCTTCGGCGTTAAAAGCCCGGGCTCAGAAGGGAAGACCGCTAATGCCAACATTCAATTCCCAAGCAAATATGATAGTAAATCCTCCATCCTCCCCCGATCCCGAATCCTATCCGTACCCATCCCGACGCACCGTCGTATATGGTCGACACGGTATGGTGGCGACGGCCGAACCTCAAGCGGCTGCCGTCGGGCTACGCGTGTTATACGAAGGCGGCAACGCCATCGATGCCGCTATCGCCACGGCCGCCGCCCTGACGGTAACCGAACCGACTTCCAACGGACTAGGAAGTGACGCCTTTGCGATGATATGGTCCAAGGGCAAACTTTACGGTCTCAATTCAAGTGGCCCGGCGCCCCGCAGGCTTACCCGTGAATGGGTCCGGAACCAAGGATACACCACCATGCCCACCAAAGGTTGGTGCACCGTCACCGTTCCGGGCGCACCGGCGGCCTGGGCGACCCTGGCTGAGCGCTTTGGTCGCTTAAGCTTAGTGGACATTTTGAAACCCGCTGCGCAATTAGCCCGTGAAGGCTTTCCGGTAGCCCCAACCGTGGCCTATTTCTGGAATCGGGCCCACCAACAATACCAAGAAATTCTTACGAGTCCGGAATATGCAGAGTGGTTCCGCGTTTTTGCTCCCAACGGTGCTGCGCCGAGAGCCGGAGAGATCTGGAAATCACCCGATCATGCTGAGACCTTAATGGAAATCGGTGCTACCAATAGCGATTCCTACTATAAAGGAGCGCTCGCCGAGAAAATCGCCCGATTTGCCCGCGAAACGGGTGGGGTCATCAGCCAAGCGGATCTGGCTCAATTTGCCCCCCAGTGGGTATCGCCGCTGTCGGTCGACTTTCGGGGATATCAGGTATGGGAACTCCCTCCTAATGGCCAAGGACTGGTGGCGCTGATGGCCCTTAAAATGCTAGCCGGACTCTGCCCCAAGAACGAGGCCGAACGCATTCACTATCAGATCGAGGCCCTAAAGCTAGGATTTGCCGATGCCCTCCAATATGTGACCGATCCCCAGCACATGCCCTACACCGCCGAAGCGTTCTTAAGTGACGCGTATATCACCCAACGGCGTCAACTTATCGGACATGAGGCTCAACTTCGGAACGTCGGCGCGCCAACCCCAGGAGGGACTGTATACCTCGCTACTGCGGACGACCAGGGTAACATGGTCTCGTACATTCAGAGCAACTACACCGGGTTCGGCTCGGGACTGGTGGTGCCTGGCACCGGAATTTCCTTGCAAAACCGCGGTGCCCTATTCTCGTTGGACGCACACCATGCTAATACCTTAGAGCCCGGCAAGCGCCCTTATCACACCATTATCCCGGGATTCCTCACCCACGACGGTGAACCTCTGGGGCCGTTTGGCGTGATGGGAGGATTTATGCAACCCCAAGGACACGTTCAGGTAATGAGTCGAGTACTCGAGGATCACATGAATCCCCAAGCTGCATTGGACGCACCCCGTTTTCACTGGAAAGAAGGCAACCAGGTGGTGGTTGAGGCCACCATGCCCACCGCCATCATTGAAAACCTCATCCAACGTGGGCATGACGTGACCATTGCTACCGAACCTGGCCCATTTGGACGAGGACAAATAATCTGGAAGAGTCAGGATGGGATTTTACTGGGAGGGACTGAGCCCCGAGCTGACGGAACCATCGCAGCATACTAGACAGAGATGAAAAATCTATCTGCCCCAAAACATTACGATGAGGCTCTATGAGGTGGGGTAGGTGCCCGCCCATGTCCGACAACACGGGCGGGCATATGGCGATCGCCCAACACTTAACCTCGATATTCGCTGAGTGCTTGGGTCACCGCTTTGACGTCGTCTTCATTGTTGTAAAAGTGTAAGCTCATCCGAATGGCCTGCCCCCTAGGGCTTACGAAGATGCGTCGCTCTTTAAGAAAAGTCGATAAGTGCTCGCTACGTTCCGACCACACCGTCACCTGCGGACCTCGACTCTCGGGATTCGCCGGCGAATATAACCGATACCCTAAATTCACCACCCGATCCTGCAGGGCAGCCGCGAGACCCTCTACATGCCGGAACACATCCTCACTGTTGGTTTCGTTTAGGAGGGAAAGCCCTGCGGTCGCCGCATAGGCGGCCGGAATAGACGGGGTGCCAGTTTGAAAGCGCCGCGCATTATCCGCGTAATCTAATACCTTCGGCGTAAAAGCAAATGGATTAGTTCGGGCAAACCATCCTGTCAACGCCGGATCGACCCCCCGCTCCAAGCTTGGTCTCACCCACAGAAATGCGATCCCCGGTGCTCCCAACAGATACTTCAAAGCGCCCGCAATGAGGTAATCACACTCTAATTCTCTGACATCGATCGGGACCACGCCCGCTCCCTGGTATGCGTCGACCACTACGTGCGCACCGTTTTGATGAGCCTGCCGCGCAATGTCCGTTACCGGAAATCGAAGTCCGTTGGCATACGAGACCAAGGGAACCGAGACCAAAGCGGTTCGCTGCGTTACGACTTTCGCGTACTGTTCAGCCGCAACCAAACCATCATGATGGGGCACGAATTCCACTTCGACCCCACGGCTTCTGGCGGCAAGCCACACATGGGCTACAGAAGGAAACTCCAGATCCGTGGTGACGATTGTTGGTCGGTCTTGGGTAAAGTTCTCTGCCCACGCAACCTGAAACGCGGCTTCGGAAGCGCAAGACACCACAGCCACGTCTTCGACCTGGGCGTGAATGAGGTCCGCAAACTGTGTACGTGCCCGGTCCACTTCCTGCATCCACGCATCCCACGGAGCCCCATGAATCCGCCAACTGGTCATGAACTCACTCATCGCCACCATCACGCGGTCCGATAAGGCTCCCTCACTGCAACTGCAGAGGTGCACGCTGTCCTGGAAAATGGGAAAGTGTTGGCGGAATGCATCAGGCCCCAAGGTCTGAACCCCTCCTAATATTCTTCAACATTACCAATCGACACTACCTGCTCGGGATCGGATTGTCAAACGAGGCGACCCACATGGGATGATCTCGATCTCTCAGATCCATCACGCTCGATGCCAGATGCCTAGGCCCTAACTACGTCCCAAACTTCACCCATGTCGGTCATGAGGCGGCCAGACACCCGACGCACAGCACGAATAGCCGTCAATACGCCTTTTACGTAAGCCTGTCGCTCGTGCACATCGTGGCGAAGGGTAATGACCTCTCCGTCCGCTCCAAAAATGACCATTTGATGAGCCACCATCCCCGGTTGCCGCAATGAGTGGATAGGAATGGAGTCCGGCGGGCAGTCCCAGGTCGCTCCTAACTCGTCAGCCAATCGCCTTGCGGTTCCCGAAGGACGATCAAGCTTGGTGGTAGGATGCCCTTCAATGATTTCTCCTGTCGCTAGGTAGCGGGCCGCTTCTTTTGCCGCGAGTTCCAAGACCCAAGCCCCTAGAGAGAAATTTGGAATTAACGCCCCACCCACCCCGGTTTCCTGTACGGCAGCTTGAAGCGCGGCTTGTTGCACCTTGCTGAATCCGGTCGTACCCACCACCACATCCCAGCCTCGTTCCACGGCATCCATAACGCGCGGGAATGCGGACACCGGTTCAGTAAAGTCAACCAACACCGCGATAGACGCCGCGATCTGGTCCAGTTCGTTGGCTATCACCACGGAAGTTTCGGAGGTTTGCCATAACACCCTAAGCATTTTACCCGCCTGATGGCGACTAAGTGCCCCAACAATTGTCATATCCCCGGACTCGTCGATAGCCTGTCCTACGATTTTTCCTGTTTTCCCAGTCACGCCTGCCAACGCCACCGCGATCTTTTCGTGAGCGTCACGGGTACCCATGGCTACCATCTCCCCCCCCGCCTCGTGTTACGCCATTTTAAACTCGCCAGCGTACTCAGTAACTAAGACTTGCATCGTAGCATAATTTGTGTATTATTATAAGCACTACACTAGTTTTCACTTCAGAAAGGGGCGCATCACCGACCATGATTCGTGATAGTGTTTTGGTTCTCGTCGATAGTATGGCCCCCATAGCTTGGCTTTCCAAGCCTTCCACGTTTCCTAAACCTCCCAAGATTTAGCCGGCTCGCGCACCACTGGTGGCGCGACACCCGGCTTCACACACATTTCCCAACAACCTAAAGGGATGGCCCGCTGTCTTAGCAGAGCCGTCACCGCCTAACCTATCGTGTGCCAATTTAAGACAGGAGGCATAATTATGCATTGGCCGTGTATTATCACGGCTATGGTGACCCCTTTCACAGAACAGGGGGATCTCGATGAGCAACGGGCGGAAGAGTTAGCCCGGTGGTTAGTTCACCATGGCAGTGAAGGATTAGTGGTCGCGGGTACCACTGGCGAATCACCCACATTGTCCGACTCCGAACGCGAACGACTCTACCACGCTGTACGCCGTGGTTCGGGCTCTGCGTCGATATTTATGGGAACCGGATCAAACGATACGCGTCACTCCGCATTAATGTCGCGTCGTGCGGAGGAATGGGGGGCAGATGGAGTGATCGTAGTCACCCCGTATTATAATAAGCCGCCTCAAGAAGGTCTCTATCGACATTTTGTTCACGTCGCCGAATCGGTAACGATCCCCGTGATGCTGTATAACGTACCGGGTCGCACTGGGGTCAACCTCGACGCCGAGACCGTCGCACGGATCGCCCAATCTTGTCCCAACGTAGCCGCCATCAAAGAGGCCTCGGGACATCTTACCACGCTAGACACCCTTCATCAGACGTGCCCCAATCTTTATATCTATGCCGGGGATGACGCCCTCTTTTATCCCGGATTGACCGTCGGTGCCCATGGTGTTGTCAGCGTTGCCGCTCACGTCGTCGGTGAAGAGATGGCATCCTTGGCCGAGGGATTTCGCAACGGAAACTTGGCGGAGGCACTGAGGCTCCACCATCGGCTGCTTCCCATATTTCGAGACTTGTTTACCTGGCCTAATCCCATTCCCGTGAAATGGCTTATGAATCAACTAGGTCAGACCGTGGGTCCCGTGAGGCCTCCGTTGGTCTACCCGCAAGATGTCACGCGTCTCGAATCCTTACGTGACAGACTCGCGACGATCCAACAACTGCGCGTCCGCTCTTCCAGTTCATCTAACCACTCAAAAATTCTTTAATGGAGGTATTATCCCATGCGATTGGCATCCCGTATGCAACAACTCCCCCCCTATCTGTTCTTGGAACTCGATCAGGTGATCAGTCGCGAGCGAGCGGCTGGAAGAGACATCATCAACCTTGGTATCGGAGATCCCGATATGCCCACGATTCCCAGCGCGGTAAGTGCCATGCACCGCGCCATCGAGAATCCTCTCTGGCATCGATATCCGGATTATCATGGGGATGTGGCTTTTCGAACAGCCATTGCCGAACGGTACCAGTCCCGCTTTAATGTAACGCTCGATCCCACGAGCCAAGTTCTTGGCCTCGTGGGATCCAAAGAAGGATTAGCGCATCTGACGTGGGCATTCGCCGGACCTGGTGACGTCGTGTTGGTTCCCGATCCCGCCTATCCGGTGTACGCCGCTCACGCTAACCTGGTGGGAGCCACCGTTCATCACATGCCACTCGAAGCTCGCAACGGCTTTCTCCCCAATCTGAATGCTTTGAGCCCGGCGCTATTGCATCAGGCTTCCATGCTTTGGATCAACTATCCTAATAATCCGACCGGAGCCACTGCCCCTTTAGAATTCTATCGCGAGGCGGTAGCACTCTGCCAACAGTACGACATTTTGTTATGTAGCGACCTCGCTTATGCCGATATTGGTTTTGACGGGTATCAAGCGCCCTCGGTACTCATGGTCGAGGGCGCCGATACCGTCGCGGTCGAATTCTACTCCCTCTCCAAGACGTTCAATATGACCGGATGGCGGATTGCGGCTGCCGTGGGTGCAGCCCCTGCCATCCATGCGCTCGGAACCTTAAAGAGTCATATTGATTCGGGTCCCTTTACCGCGATCCAATACGCGGCCATTGCGGCTTTGTCGGAAAATCCTGATCCCTTTATCCATGAGGTTAATACCGTATATGCGAAACGGCGAGCCCACGCAGCTGAGGCATTAGAATCCATGAGGCTTTTGGCTGACATTCCCCAGGCCAGTCTCTATATGTGGTTTCATACCCCTGAAGGGATGTCCTCAGCATCGGCAACCAAGTTTTTTATTGAGAAGGCGGGTGTCGCTCTCGCACCCGGCACCGGCTATGGATCTTATGGAGAAGGCTGGCTTCGCCTATCTTTGACGACTCCGGATTCTCAGCTTGACGAGGCATTACGCCGTATGCGGGTCGCCATCCAGGGAGAGGAAGGGCAAGCCCTGACGCCGGAGGTCGGTCGAGTCTAGCCTTTCATATTAAGCCTAGACTCTTGGCCAGGTTCTATGCAGATGGCTTCAAAACTCGGCGAGACCCGGTGCCAGTTGGCGGAACGCGTCTGCCCGGAGATTCGCGCTAGGGGCATGGAGATATATCGGCACCCTTACCCTTTAGGGCACGGTGTGGGCTGTGCCCCTGATTCTTGATATTTTATCAAGATCATGAAATAATTAGGTGGCATAATTGAATGACAATTCACTTTTTACGAAGGGGGCGTCCTCAGTGGTTCAATCTTATCCCGAATCAGCACTCATTGTAGGACGGCTGGATCGACTGCCACGCTGGCCCTATGGGCGAGCCCTATTGTGGATCGTCGGAGCTGGTTATTTTTTTGGGTTCTTCGACGTGGTTAACATCGGTTTTGCCTTACCTGTCATTTCGAAGCAGTTTCATGTCACGGCGGCGGTAGCGGCCACCGCCATTAGCATTGGGCTGGTGGGCTACATTATCGGTTCCTACCTCAACTCTACCGTATCCGACATTTACGGTCGAAGGCTTGGCCTCACCTTGTCCGTTGCTTTGTTTTCGATTGGTTCTTTGTTATCCACCTTTAGCCCGAATCTCGCCTGGTTAGATGTCTTTCGATTTATTACCGGAATGGGCATCGGCGCCGAAATTGCTTCCGTAACAACCTACCTCGGTGAAATGTCTCCGGCTCCGTTGCGAGGCCGCTATACTGGATGGGCCACCACTTTTGCCTATACGGGGTTTTCGGTAGTGCCCTTTGTCGCCTTAGCTCTGGTTCCTAACTTCGCCTGGGGTTGGCGCGCCCTGTTATTCATCGGAGCCGTCGGCGGCGTAACGATTACCCTGCTCCGACGAAAAATCCCCGAATCTCCGCGATGGTTATTATCCAAGAACCGCCTGACAGAAGCAAATGCGGTGGTCGAGACGGCCGAAACTTACATTCAGCAACGGTTCAAAACGCCGTTATCCCCGGTAGTTCCCACTCACGAAATGGCCAGCCAAAGCCAGGGCTATCCCACCAAGACGCTGTTTTCGGCTCCATATCTGTCGCGACTCATTCTTTTTGTAGTGATTTGGTTTGTCTATTACGTCGCCAATTATGCTTGGCTAACCCTGGCCCCCAGTCTTTTTGTCGCCAAGGGCTATAGTCTCACGAGTACCATCAGTTATTTGGTCGTAAGCGGTATCGGATTCTTCGTCGGTGCTGTGGGCAGTGCCCTCTTGGGTGATCGTTTCGAGAGAAAATGGTTCACCCTCTCAGTCACGGTGATCTTTGGTCTCTGCCTTCTCTTGATTGGACTCTTTCCCTCCGCTAGCGTGATTATGATCTTCGGGTTTATCGCCTCCGTTACGATTGGGCTCATGGTCCCTCTGTTGTACGCCCTAACCGCCGAACATTTCCCCACCCGCGCTCGAGCCACAGGCGTCTCTTTAACCGATGGTCTCGGTCATATTGGCGGCGCACTCGCTCCGGTGTTCGTTCTGTCTGCGGTGGCGGTGGGTGGCTTTTTGCAGGGATTCGTGGTCATGGCCATTGCGTGCGCGGTGACCGCCATCCTGTTGCCTTTGAGTATCAAGGCGACCAAACGCAACTTAGAAACCGTCACCGAATAATCTTTAACACCAACTAGGAAGTCGTGCGATCCCCATTGCCAATTCGGATGGCACGACTTTTTCTTGCTCTTGGGCATCAATGGGTCGCGGCCTTTACCGCAACGAAGGTGTCGTTTGGGGACTATTGGGCGTCAGCTAAAATCTGGCGTGCTCTTGCGACCACCGGCCGATCGACCATAGCCCCCTCCACCTGCACCGCCCCGTGCGACTGCGAGGCCGAGATGACCTCCTGGGCCCATGCGATCTCCTGGGCAGTCGGTTCGTATACTTGGTGTACCGGGAGAATTTGGCGCGGATGGATAATCATCTTGCCACCAAATCCTAGGGACCGTCCACGGGATGC
>JAJYPK010000054.1 GCA_021795465.1 Bacillota bacterium | reverse complement strand
CGCGGATAAATTTTCGCCTCTGGTCTTGAGGACCACAAAGCGGTGGTGGGATCGATTTCAACCTCGCGATGGTCTGACCGCGGAACAAGCCCGCCAGCAGGCGTGGCGGGAAGATTGGGACCCGGGACGATCATCCACTTTCAGCGCAAGTTCCACCGGATGAGAAACTCGCAATCCCCCCCTTGGTTATCCCCTAAGAAGAGAAACCTCGCGGGCGATAGGTTCAACGATGCCGGCATTTTGGTAGCAACTCTTCGGGAAGAAGAAGCCCTGACCGATAAAATCAAAATGAGATCCGTCAAGCAGAATGATAGAATAGCAAAGGAGTTCAAATGGGCGATGTCGAAGCCTTGGATGAACACAGAGACACCTACACCTCTTGACTAGAATGGAGTGACCGCTCGATGAGAGACCTATCATTTTGCCGACAACAATTTCCGAGCCTGACAAGACGTGGAGAGAACGGAAAACCTCTGGTGTTTTTGGATGGTCCTGGAGGAAGTCAAGTGCCCTACGCGGTTATCAATGCCATTTCAGAGTACTACCAGCACCACAACGCCAATACCCACGGGAGATTCATCACCAGCCGCGAATCGGACCGCATCGTAGACAAGGCCCGCCTCGATATGAAAGCATTTTTGGGAGCTCCAACAGAAGGCACGATCTCCTTTGGACAAAACACTACCACCCTAAATTTCTTACTCGCTCAAGCATTAGGGGCATCGTTTCGCCCTGGTGACGAAGTGATTGTTACGGATCTGGATCACGATTCAAATATCTCTCCGTGGCTTTCCCTTACGGAACGGGGTATCGTGGTACGTCATGCGCCAATCACCGATGACGCCACTCTCGATCTAGATGCCTTCAAAAACCTGCTTTCAGAAAAGACTCGTTTAGTCGCACTCGGATGGGCATCCAACGCTGTCGGAACGGTGAACCCACTATCCACGATCCGCGAATGGACAAGACAAGTCGGGAGTTTGATGCTGGTCGATGCTGTGCATTGGGCGCCTCACGGTCCCATCGATGTCGGGGACCTTAAACCAGATTTCCTCCTCTGCTCGGCCTACAAATTTTTCGGTCCACATATCGGTATTTTATATGCAGCCCCCGGTCTTTTGGATACCCTACCTACGTTGCGTGTCCGTCCACAGGCTCCCACCGGACCCGAAAAAATTGAGACTGGTACGTTGAACCACGCAGCTTTGGCTGGCGTGTCGGCGGCCCTACAGTTCATTGGCTCGCTAGACGGGGACAACCAGGCAACCTACTCGGGCCAGTTACACCAGGCTATGGAGTCCATTTATGCCTATGAGCACAGCTTGCTGGGACTACTGTACGAGGGTCTCTCACACATGAGCCCTATTAGCCTCTATGGTCCTGCAGTAAATCAGTCGAGACGGGCGCCCACGATATCCTTTACGGTCGCCGATATGCCATCCGATCGTGTTGCCGAAGCGTTGGGACAACAGGGGATTTTGGTATGGGATGGGGATTTCTATGCCATGACCTTGGTCGATCGCCTTGGTCTACGCGATAAAGGCGGTCTGGTAAGATTAGGGCTAGCACCGTATACCACCGCTGACGAAATTCATCGGACGCTCGACGCCATCGGGGCACTTGGGGTGAGACGGCGTGGCTAATCCTCCTCCACTTGGAATCGTTACTGGGGGGACCTCGGGGATCGGTCGTGCCATCGCGTATCGACTAGCCGAAGATGGATACCAGCTCATTGTGACCGGAAGAGACGTTGATCGGGGCCAAGTTCTGGCCAGCGACATCACGACGAGGACGGGGCGTCTCACCCAATTTGTTGCGCTACCCAGCGACGACTGGAAGGCCTACGATGACCTAATTTCCGCCATTGGGTCCAAACCCATAGTGACCCTCGTGGCCGCGGCTGCTGAAGGGATTCAAGCCCACATCAGCGATACCGCACGGGACGATTTCGAGCGACTCTTACGTGTCAATGTATTGGCTCCCCATTACCTCGTCCAACGACTAGCTCCCCACTTCAGTCGCCCAGCCTCGGTGACGCTCATTTCATCCGATGCCGGAATCGAAGGGGAACAAGCTCTCGGTGCCTATTCTGTCACGAAAGCCGCTCTGAACATGTTGGGTCGGATGTTGGCACTCGATTTGGCTCCGCAAGACATACGGGTGAACGTCGTATGTCCTGGCGATACCGTGCCCGGAATGCGCTATCTCCTTCGCCCCAACGAGACCAAACGTTCAGATATGGATATGCTATCCTGGCCGATCCCTCCGCGAGGGCGTCTTGGGTCAGCTGAAGATACGGCTGACCTTGTCGGGTTCCTATCTTCACCTAAAGCGGGTTTCATTGTGGGGTCTGTCATGCTGGTCGATGGTGGTTCGCGAGCCGGACGCCGAGATGATGGGATTGGATAGGCGCCACGATAAAAACGGTCCATCCCGTTGACGATGATGACCTAATGGGTAGACTCACTATGGCAAGTATACTCACCGTTGTGCCATGAAGTCCTCTCAAATCCGGAATATCCCAGATCGAAACAATGAGGGTCAACTCCGTTAATGAGTTGACCCTCATTGATGATACCGGATTTAGCGCACCGACAAGGCTTGAAAACTCCTATGGGTCGGCCCTGTGTATTCCGCCCGGGGACGAATAATCCGATTGTTGTGGTATTGCTCAAGGACATGTGCCGTCCATCCCGATATTCGTGACATGGCGAATACCGGAGTAAAGATTTCAATTGGAATTCCCATGAGCGCATATACCGAGCCGGAATAGAAATCTACGTTGGGATAAAGTTCCTTATTGGCATGAATGGTTGCCTCGATCTCTCGGAGCATGTTGTACCACTTGAGGCTACCAGCTTCTTCGCCTAGTTGCTTAGAAAACCGTCGAAGGATCGTCGCGCGTGGGTCCTCGGTACGGTATACCCGATGGCCAAATCCCATGATTTTTTTATGATTAGCAAGGGCATCTTCGACCCACGTTTTGGCATTGGACTCCTCACCGATTTCTTCGAGCATATGCATTACGGCTTCGTTTGCGCCGCCATGCAAGGGCCCTTTTAAGGTCCCGACCGCTGAGGTAATCGCCGAATAGAGGTCGGTGAGTGTGGCCGCCGTAACTCGGGCGGCAAAGGTCGATGCATTAAGCTCATGGTCAGCATGAAGAACCAACGCTGTGTTAAAAATGTGGCCGTGAGAAGCCGGAGCTTCGGTGCCATGCAACATATACAAAAAGTTTTCCGCCAACGGTAATTTGGGATTAGGTGCTACTAGAGCTTGACCTCTACGATGCCGTTCAAAATACGCCACCATCGTCGGCATTTGCGCCACTAGTCTCACGGCTTTACGGTAATTGGCTTCATCCGACATATCCGCCCCATCTGGGTCGTAAATGCCGGATAAACTTACCGCGGTGCGGAGTGCATCCATAGGTAAGGTATCCACGGGCAACCCGTTCAACATTCCCTTGACTGGTTCAGCGAGCTCACGATTGTCCGCGAGCAAGGCTGCAAACTTCGCATATTCTGCTTGATTCGGCAAATCTCCGTGCCATAACAGATATACCACTTCTTCAAAGCTCGTCTGCTCGGCTAGATCCACCACGTTGTAACCGCGGTAGACAAGTCGGCCTTCTTTGCCATCGATAAAGCAAATGTCTGAAGTCCCGGCAACGACGTCCTCCAGGCCCGCCTTGTAATCAGTTCCCGGCATTGAATCAGGCCTCCTCCATATCTTGTCCTGGTTTTACAAATTTTTTCAGAGCAAATTTTTGTGCTCCACAACTAAATTGTACTCCGTTCTTAGCACGACGGATCCCCTTAATTCGATTCCCAGGGAAACGCGCAATTTTGTAACAATAATTAACGGATGTTTCTTCCGCGGTCAGTCCCTCACGTTCCATAGTTCTTCGCCGTCGATTTGCATACCGGTTGGTGGTAGCGATCCGCGGCGCATATGTTGCGTAACCTCGTAGCTTACGTGCTCGCCCACCACCTCCTTTTGGCGATCCAACGACCACCCGTCCGGCGCTCTGGGTACATCCACAATGCGCACCGTATAGCGTTCCTTACGGTAGACCCCCTCAAACACCCGAAGATCCACGTGCCAGGCCTCTTCTCCCGGCTCTATCCCTAAAATGTCTATAGCCATCTCCACGACTCCTTCTTATTCCATTCTTGGGTTTCTATCTCCCCATAATTGCCCCTCTCAAGGCTCTCGAGAGGCACTGTCTTGATTGTCCGATCGTGGCAAAGACAAGTTCCAACTCACCCAGAAGATTCTCTCGATTTCCTCAAAGGCCGCTCTTAATTCTTGGTCAGATTGCTCGGCCCTGGCCCACATGCCGACAACCTCAGCCAGAGCCCCAACACAGGCATGGCCCCCAATGCGGGCTTGATGATCCGACAACCCGCATTCGCGTAGATCGTCAACGATAAACTGAGCGAACGCATCCCGCACCCGCCACAATCGTTCTTCAAAAAGCGCGTTAGCCCCTGCTGCTCGTACCAGTACGACCGACGTCAACTCCGTGTCCTGCGAAATTCCATCCACGACAGCCCAAAAGGACTTTCCTAACTTGTCGGAAGGAGACGCCGCATAGCCTCGAGCCGTGAGGATCTTCTCCATGATATTGCCATAAAGTTTGTCCATCAATGCAAGAAAACAATCTTCTTTACTGGCAAAATATAAGTAGAAAGTGCCTGTGGCACAATTCGCAGACTCGACTATGGCGCGAATGGTAGCTTGATGATATCCATGTTGACTAAATACCCGTTGTGCCGCCTGTAAAAGTTCCCCTCGGCGCGTATTCTCCTCCACACTGGTTTCCCCTTCCTTCCCCCGCTTGCTATAATAGAATTACAATCTATCAGAGGAGCCTTCAATTTGCTAAGAAATCGAATCCGCAGAGTCCCTGTCACAATCCGCGGAACCCACTATATTCACGAGTACTTGGTGCTGCCCGACGTATGTGCCGTAATTGCCGAGACCGATCAAGGAGTGGTGTTAGTCGAACAGTTTCGCCCTGCACTAGGACGCCGTATGTTAGAGCTACCTGCCGGCAGGCTACGGCGCGGCGAAGATCCGGTCGAAGGGGCCCGCCGTGAACTCCAAGAGGAAACCGGTTACCAAGCCGGCGATATGCGACTACTATCCCGATTTTACCCTTCGGTGGGTCTCTCCCGGCATAAAGTACACCTATATTATACGGTAAATCCCCAAGTGGGAGAGATGAACTGGGATGCCACCGAAGAAATTGACGTAAAAATTGTCCCCATTGACGAAGTCCCTCATTTGTTAGTCGAAGGACGAGCGGCAGACGCTAAGACCCATCTAGGCCTGGTGTACTTTCTTAACGCCCGCGGTTGGATTTTGCAACGAGGACGCTGGCGTCCAGTAACAAGCCCGGCGATTTCTCACCAGAACTAGTCATGAGATTCAGTTTTGCGATAAAATAGTCGTAGGGGATGGGGCATCAGGTGGGCAGGTCCGTGCGACACATTTGTCCTAGCCTAAGTCGTGTAACATCGCAAGAGCAGTCCTTTGGAATGGTTTTGTGAAGGAGTGACGAGAAATGACCTGCGAACACTGCGGCAAGTTCGTAGAAGCGGGCGGTGGTGCCTGCCCCGCGTGCGGCGTGTCGTTAAGACCGCCGCGACAACGTTCAGCATCGGGGAAGGTTGTGCCCTTTCGACCCCGAACCAAGTCTCTAAAGAAGAAAACCGCCCCGGTGTCTGGTCGCTACCGCAACCGCACTCTGTGGTGGATAGTGGCCATCATAGGTTTGGCGATCCTCATTCCATATCTATGGTCAATCCACTAAACGCTTAAGTACTCCTAATCACCTAGGGGTCACCCGACCGAGTCCTCCCACTGCGTCCCGTCGTGACTGACGATGTGAGGGACTTTTTGGCGTAACGTGTGCAATCGGACCCGCCCTTTCCATAATCGACTGGCCACCAGACCCATTGCAAACGGTAAGATACTGAAATCCAAATCCCGTCCATCATGACGATGTTGTAAAACCAAATCAGGGAGACTGTCTTCTCTCTGCACTCTTAGATGGGGAATGCCACCATTTTCTAAGTCACGCAACAATTGACTGCGAATCGTCGTAAACGTGCCGGGTCGCGGCTCAGGATTCGGCTCTTGAGGGCGGTACAGCACTAACCCGGTGCGCTCAACCATTTCTTCTTGAAAAGCCCTACGGATGAGGCCGAGGTCATCGTATTGAGAGCGTGCCTCAAACACTTGGCGAAGTCCTCCGTCGAGCCACAACTGTTGATACAGGGTGAGCCCTAGGCGATAAGGATTTAGCTGGGGGCGCGTCGTCTGTACGACCGCCGCATGCAACCGCGCTACATCCCAGGCCTCGGCCGCCGACAGTTCGGCTCGTTGCAAAATCTTCTGGTGCCAAAATGTTGCATAACCCTCATTGCTCACTTTCGTAAGTTGTTGAGGCCAAAAATATCGGGCTTCCCCATACAGCGTGGCAAGGGCATCACGCTCCCAGTTTTCGAGCTGAGGTGCATTCTGCATCACGAAACCCATGACATCGTCAGGTGCCGAAGCCCGCATCGGTATCCGGGGGTGTTCTCCGGCAAAATCCATGAGAACCATGGCCGCATCGATTAACGATTCAACCCTTTCGACCCCATAGCGACACGTAAGTTCTTGGAATTGATGCCGATGTCGAGCCATTCGGGTCACCATGTCGGAAGGCGTCGCGTCGAACAAGCGATTGTGCCGAAAAAAGTCGACATGCGCGACCACATGTGCCAGAATCATTAGCGCCTGGGCCTGTGACGTCGTCCGATCCATGAACGCATACGCCGGTCGATTGTTTACCACCAGTTCGTATATTTGCGTCATCCGATAATCATGAGCTGTGCGCATTTGATGAAATACTTTGCCAAAGCTCCAATGACCGATACGACTAGGCATCCCGCTATACGATGCGAGTGCGTTTAGGGTATCCGCATCTACCACGTCGACATGTAACTGGCCTATGCTCAGCCCCGATTCTTCGATGGCGGGACGTAATCTCACAAACAAGGCTTCCAAGTCAGCGGCCTTGAGCATCTGTACGCTCCTGGTCTGGTCCAAAAAATTTCATGAGAGCCCGAAAAATATCCTCTTTGCCACGTAGCACGATAACATGAGTCTCGTCTCCCACAAACGCTTGATACAGGGGCGATGGTAATCGCTCGGTATCGTGAATCTCTCCGTATCCAAAAAAATTGGTGCGGGCTTTCAATTTGTTACCACATTCTTCCGCAAAACCATTGTCCGAGGTTAAATTTCCCCCATCGGTGAAATGAAACGCGTACGCGTTATACTGCTCGGGTCGGAACCGTTTCGCGAGTACCTCTAGCGCGAGGCGATAGACCGAAGACGATACCGTGCCGCCGGATGCCCCGCGATGAAAAAATGTGTCTTCGTCCACCTCCCGAGCCCGCACATCATGGGCTAAGAACACCAGTTCCACGTGCGGATAATTTTTCCGAAGAAATGCCACAGTCCAATAGAAAAAACTTTTTGCAAGGTATTTTTCGAAATTGCCCATGGAACCCGAGGTGTCCATCATCGCTAAGACCACCGCCCCGCCCTCTGGGTTTTTTGCTTGGTGGTACACCCAGTATCGTAGGTCTTCAGGAATTAACACACCAAGACTGGGATCTCCTTGACTCGCGCGCCGCCTTAAATGGGCCCGCAGTGTAGCCCTGCGCTGCCACTGATTTCTGGGTCCCGCCCGTGCCAGCGTTTCCGGTTGGATACTATTCGTACTCTCGCCCGGCGCTCTGCGGCTTACGTCCAGGTGCGGTAATGAAAGGTGTTCAAAAATGACCTGTTCGATTTCTTCCAAACTTAGGGCGGTCTCCTCCACGTCAATTCCCGGCTCAGATCCTCCTTGTTTGCCGTGGTCGGCGTCCCTAGAACTCCCTGACCCCACACTGTCATCCTTGGCCACATGCCCCACGTTCTCGCCTTGGTCGTGGTCGAAGCCGATGCGATATTCTCGATACGATGTCAAGGGTACATGGACAACTTTACTGCCATCCGCCACCCCAATCCTCTCATCAAGGACCATGTCTGCTAAGTTGTTGCGGATCGCATCACGAACCTTCTCCTGGTGCCGTACCAGATCTTGCCCAACACCAACGGGCACCCAACCGAGTTCTTCTCCCACCGTTATCCTGATTGATGTCATCGATTCAAGAGCCCCCCCACATGGCGAATTGCCCGTGTGGCACACCGTGGGCAATACTTTTTTCTAGCCACCAGCCCCACGGCAGCTTGTTCGATACGTTCGAGCGTCACGCGATCGGGGACAGGTGTCATGGTAGTAATTTTCACCTCATCCCGCATATCATCGAAAAGCTTCGACACCAGTGCCTGGCGGAGTCCTTGATGTTCCATGAAATTCATCGGGGGATGATCATCACGTACTACCGCAATTCTCGCGTAGATTTCCTCGCGAAAGGCCATGGCCTGGGTTTCTGTGACCCCCATCCGTTCTTCCACCGAGCGCAGCAACCGTTCGTCTGCGGCTTCAGGCTTTCCCGCTCTGTCCTCCATGAGTCGCATGATGTTGTCGAGGTAATTTTGATAGAGCCGAGACAGCGCTTCTCCCACATCATCACTGAAAGCCTCAAGGACGTCGTGTTCGACCTTTTGGTCATACAACGATTTGGCAGTTTGTACGAAATCGAGTAAGTCGGCCTTTTCTGTACGATCCAAGAACGGATTATACAGAGCACCCTCTTTGAGACTGGTAAGTACATCTATAGGATCTAAACATTCGTCCGAACGGGCCAAGAGAGCGGCTAATCGGTTAATCACATATCGGGGGTCCAAGCCCGATAGCCCTTCACCAAGTTCCCATCCTTCTTGCAAAACATCCGAGATGTCTTCTTGCCGCATAGCATCTTGGTATAACGAAAACTTGCTCAGTCGATCCCGACCAGGCTTTGGAATCTCTTTAATTCGCGACAAGATGGCTACCGTGGCTGCCATGTCTAATGCCAAATCTCCCACGTGGACATCTTGGGGAACGTAAGGCAACAACAGTTTACGATAGATGCGTACTTCATCACGGGTGTGCAGATTATAAGGAATTGGCTGAACGAACATCCGCGACACTAGGGCTTCGTTACGGGGGTTTTGGATAAAATGGCGAAACTCGTGTTCGTTGGAGTGCCCAATAACCACCTCGTCGGCCGACATCAATTGATAACGACTGGTCTTGAAGTTGCCTTCTTGGGTCAGGGACAGCAAATGGTACAAAAATTTCTCGTCGAGTTTAAGCATCTCTTGAAACTCCACCACGCCCCGATTTGCCGCGTTAAGCTCGCCGTCAAATCGAAAGGCTCTGGGGTCCGACTCCGACCCATAGACGCTAAGGCCCTGAAAATCTGCAGCGCCTGTGAGATCCGCAATATCTTGGGATTTAGGATCGGATGGTGCATAGGTTCCAATCCCCACTCGATGACTTTCCGACAAATAAATACGTACGATGGGCACCTCGTTAAGGTTATGGTGGTAGGTGTGCTCAAATTGCCATTGGCACCAGGGGCAAAGCTCTCCTCGCAGGCTCACCCCGAGACGCTCCGTAATCCGGGCGCGCATCTCAGTTGGCAACAAATGTAACGGTTCTTCATGCATGGGACACCCTGCGATGGCATACAGAGCTCCCGGTTCGGTGTGAGAAAATCGCTCGAGGCCCTGTTTAATTAACGTCACGATAGAGGATTTGCCCCCGCTCACGGGCCCCACTAACAGCAGAATACGTTTTTTTACCGCAAATCCACGGGCCGCGGGGACGATGTAGTCTTCCATAAGACGCTCGATGTGTGAATCGAGGCCATAAAGATGATCGGTAAAGAATGGATAACGCGGATTCGAGGTTATTTTTTTTTGGTTCCCCGTGATCATGCGCCACAAGCGTTCATGCGCTGACTCGGCGATAGCTGGTGATAATGCTACTCTCTCCAAGTACTCCGGCAGATAAATAGGACTTACGGTGGAATTATCCCGATGATGGTCTTCCATAATGGACACGCATCACGCCTTCTTTCTATCTCGTTTGTGTTTAGTTTTTCCCACAATTGGAAACTTTATCCCATCTTTGGGGCAGTTTTCTGGCTGGGGTCCGCAAAAAGTCTATGGGTGTAGATTTCAGGCAAAACCACGACCCCATGTATGCAACGTCGTCTTCCGAGTCAGAATAAAGACCATCACCAAGGGAGGTATGCCTATGTCACCCTCAGGACCTATTGATTGGAGTCCCATGATTATTGGTTTCATCGCAGGTTTCGTTTCACGCGTTATTTCCATTAGGTCAGGCCGTAGCCACTATCCAGGGTATCCATCAGGATACATCTCACAAATAGCATTGGCCATTATCGCGGCCATCATTGGATCCAGCATCATCGTAGCCTTAGTCGGCAAACAGTTCACCGCGGCCACATTCTTGACATTAGCTGCCACCCAATTTCGTGACGTGCGCGCAACCGAGCGCACAACCCTAGAAAAAGAGGAGAATCTCATTCTGGTATCCCGCGGAGCGGGATACATTGAAGGCATTGCCATTACCTACGAGGCCCGTAACTATCTCGCCATGCTCGTTGCCCTGGTGACCTCCATCGGCGTGCAATACTTAGGGGTCATCATCGGTAGCATCATCGGCATCGCAGCCATTATCGTCGGAGAGATTTACATGTCGGGTCCTCATATGGGAGACATGGTCGACGTAGAACCGGCCCAAATTCACTTCGAAAAGGGGTCGCTCCTGTATGTAGGTGATGTCATGATGATGGAAGTGGGCCTCCCTCACTCCCGAGAACGCTATGAGAAAGAAGGCATCGGCGTCCTCATAACCCCCAAAGGCCCCCGGGGGCAGGCGGCGCTATGGAATGTGTCGCAGCGTCAGGCCATTTCACACGAGGTCGCATCGGCGGTGGGAGCGCAAAAAGATGTCGGGTATCCCGAACAGACACCGTTGTGCCGAATGGACATGCCAAAAGGCTCGGGCCGTGCCGCACTATCTATTTTACCCGTGGAACACGACGTCCAAGCGGCCATTCGGGCGGTCAAAATGACACCCGTGTTGGAATCCGGCAAGTGGTCTGCCATTCGAAGTCCTATTTTAAATCGAAAGGGGTTGAATTAAATGGCCGATGCACCTACTCCGGTCATGTTTGCCATCATCACCACCGACAAAGAGGCGGTGTATGGCGGGATGTCGCCTATTTTCCTTGCTCACGATGACTTGGAACGGGACCGCCTTGCCATGTGGCTAACGCGGATCACCAACTGCATCGCCCATGATCTGCATAACGGAACGGTGGTGCTCACCGTAAACCAGTCGGGTTCGTAGTTTACTAATCTGCCAACAATTAACGGTCGCTTTCACCCTCCCCGCGCTAGTACCATAGGATCGGGAAGGAGCGAACCTCATGACGGTACTTACGACCCGAACCACCCACCGTCGGGTTCATTCGCATCGATGGTGGGTCGCACTCGTCGTCCTGATCCTCGGTGCCTCGATCTGGGTGAGAACTCCCATAGAACGGCTACTGTATGGTGCCTACCGCCAAGGACTGATCTGGCAAACAGAGTGGCATCTGAGCGGTGATCATCAGGTCGGAGCGCCACACTTCGTGGTGTACTATCCGCCTGGTCACCGGAACGGCGCGGAAGAGATCCTGCAACTAGCCTCCCGGGCTTATTCTGGTGAAATCACCAACCTCGGCATTCACCCTCAGGGCCGTTTGGTCATCGCGCTCTATTCCACCCAAGCTGCGCTCAATCGCGCCGTAGGACTATCCCCGCACCAAAATAATATTGGTTTCTATTGGCATGGCGTCATCGATGTCCTAGGTCCTAATGGTCTCTCTCATTCTCTAGGCGTTGCGCACAATTCTTATCCTGTTGATGGGCCAGTCCCGCATGAATTGGGTCATGCCCTATTAAACCTCGGAGCCGATGGCAACTACCCTGCTTGGTTCAATGAAGGCATCGCTCAGTGGGAAGACTATCAGCAAACCGGATATCAATGGTTGACCCCTCACAACTATCTTGGGCGCGGTCCCCTTTACTCCTATCGCGCCCTGTCGCATCATTTTTATCAACTTCCCCATCAGAGCCTCGCCTATCGCGAAGGATTTGGGCTGGTTGGATATTTGGCACATCTTGGAGGGGCCAATACCCTCCCCGCTTTCATTCAGGTTCTGGGCGAAGGAACTTCGTTCAATACCGCCGTCAGAACGACCTACGGTGCCCCCATCCAGATCGTATTTGCCCGATGGCAAAAGTCCTTGCACCACGCATAAAGATACGTCTCGTGATTCATACTGCCTGGCATATCTCGGCAAAAGGAGGCAGGGGAGCATGGACGGACCGGAGTCCCTTATGCGTCTCGGTTTAGGTTCACTCGTCACCACCTTAGTGTTAACAACCGGGAATCGTCCCATCCCCCTTGTATCCGCCATGGCCCTAGGACTTTTGGTAGGGATGCTCGGTCTGACGCTTTCCATGCTGGTTCCCATTGGATTGTCGTTGGGTCGTGGCATGTTGTGGTTATTAGCAACCGCACTCGTTTTACGGGTGGTAGACTCAGCTTGGATATCGATCCCTTGGAATACCACCGTCATCGCAAGTATGGTCTACGCCGTGGTCCAAACCATACTGCCCAAAACCTCGTCAAAGATCGTCAATCGATAACAAAGAGGGGCAATTGAAGACGTCCTAGGACTAACCATGTCCAAAGCCCGGTAAGTCCCAACCAGGCAAAGCCTCCTTCGATGGCTGGAGGGGCCGTAAACAGCAAGAGACCTCCCAGGAAGAGCGTATACCACGGAATAATTTTTCCGGCTTTAAAGTGAAAACAGTGCGTCTCTTTGGCTGCCATAATGGCACTCGCACCTAAAAGCAACCCCCAGGAGACCAGAGCCAAGGCTGGCCACCCTGCCAACAAAAACCCGGTTAGCACCAACCCCCGGACGAACCATCGCCAGCTAGACAACCAGACCAAAAAAGTCCAACCAGCCACGAGTAAGCTCGCAGCCGCGCCCCAATGCCCCAGATCCATGATCATGGGCGATGAGAACCCTGTACCCACCGCCGTCACGCCCAAAAACCCAGTGAATCCCGCCATGGCCCCCCGATATACTCGATCCAGGTGGGCGGGATATCGAGGCATGCGAATGCCTGGGGGCGGCGTCAGATGTTGGACCAGGGTCTCCTGTGACCGTTTCGTGTTCTTCATTGACGTACCGTGTGAAAGCGGCATCCACCCAGACCTCAGCCGCCTTCACACTGCTCCTTTCTTAGTCCTCATCAACATGGCCCAAATACATAATACGATAGGGGCCTGGTGTTATAAGGGTAGGGTATTTTACGGATAGAGTCTAGCATGCTCAACGCGTCTACCGCAGGCCAACACACCGGGGATGCCTCGCACCAAATCGAACACGGGTCCCGTGCTGGCGAGCCCGCACTTCTCCAGCCGGCGGCCGCGACCGTGTTCAGCAGCTAGCACTACAGGTAGGTCCCCTGGCCAATCGTGAGCTAGCTCCCGAATGGATTTCAGCACCTCTCGTTCACGGCCCGCGTTCTCTAATCGCACATAAAGAGGACCGACAGCCAGAGGCCATTGCCAGCCGAAGCTGGCCTGCACATCCAAAATCGGCTTCTTTTGATCCCTGGGGGTTTCGGTCTCAAACCACGAGAGTTGCGTGGGCTGCCATGGAGGACCCGGAAGGGTACCGAACGCTTGGGCCGCGTTTAAAAGGGCCATTTCGCGATCGGTCATGGTTCCGATGCGCCGCATGAAGTCTCCTACGTCTCGATAAGCTCCCCCGCGGCGTCGGGTGTCGACGATGCGACGGGCTAGGTCTTGACTGAGACCTCGGATTGCCCCGATCCCTATTCTGACCCCCATTCCATCACGAGAAAATTGATACCCGCTAACATTCACGTCTGGGGGATAGAGCGGAATTCCACGCGTGGCCAAAACATCCACGGTGTGTTGCAGTCGCGTACTATCGGATAGGCTGGATAGTTCCGCAGCCCAAAACTCTACGGGATAGTGCCCCTTCAAAAATGCCACGTAATAGCTAAGGGTGCCATAGGCGGCGGCATGGGATTTATTAAAACCATAATCAGCGAACGACAAAATTTGGCGCCATAAGTCTTCTCGGGTTCCCTTGGGCATGCCGCGTTCTTCCAGGGCTTCGACAAAACGTTGACGTTGGTCATCTAAGAGGTTCCGATCCTTCTTGCTTATCACACGCCGGAACAGGTCGGCCTCTTCCCATGAATAACCCGCTAACTCGCGAATCACCATCATAAGTTGTTCCTGATAGACCACGATACCATACGTGTCCGGCACCAAACGCGCGATCGGATCGTCGGGAATGGGCTGTTTACCTCGGCGCCGTTCCAAAAACAGACCGATGTTGGCCATGGGGCCCGGGCGATAGAGGGCGACGACAGTCATCACTTCGGCTAAAGACCGGGGCTTCATGTTTCGAAGCAGTTCGATCACCCCATCCCCATCGAGTTGAAAAACCGCGTCGGTATCTCCCTTTCCCAAATTATCCAGCGTTAAAGGGTCCTCTGGATCGAGGGTGCGAAAAAAGTCCTCGGATAACCCGACGGCTTGTTCAACGTAGCGAATGACGGTCAATGTGCGAAGACCCAAAATATCCAACTTCAAAAATCCCATGCGCTCAAGGGATGTCATCTCCATTTGGGTGACTAGACGCCCCTCGCTGTCCTGGTGGCATGGAATCCAGTTCTTTAGCGGGGCTGGGGAGATTATCACGCCGGCAGCATGCGTAGACCCATGACGGGCCAATCCTTCCAATGATGTGGCCAACCGATGCCAGCGTCCAGAGGGATCGTACTGGTCCATGAGATCAGTGACCAGCATCGCACTTCCCCCGGGTGGAATCTTGGACGCCACCCGGTCCACCACATCCGGCGCCAAGTTGAGAACCCGGCCCACATCACGCGCCACCGCGCGCCCGCCGAGCGTACCATAGGTACCAATCTGTGCCACACGATCGGAACCCCAGCGGTGTCGCATATATTCTAAGACTTCAAAACGTCGTTCAAAGTCAAAATCTAGGTCAATGTCGGGCAGGGTGTGGCGTGCCGGATTAAGAAATCTTTCAAAGATCAGCCCATGAGACAATGGGTCGATGGCGGTTATGCCTAATGCATAGGCAACCAAACTCCCCGCCGCCGAACCACGCCCCGGACCTACCCGAATTCCCCTGGCCTTAGCGTGCGTCACCAAATCCTCTACGATTAAGAAATATCCCGCGAATCCCATGGCCTCAATCACGGATAATTCTCGGTCCTTGCGCTCCGCAACTTCTTGGCTCAATTCCGGGTATCGAACCTCTATTCCTCTCTGCACCTTGTCGCGTAGTTGTTTGACTTCGTCGGTTGGATCGAGGGCAAACGCTGGAAGCTTCAAATCCGACGGCGGCAATACCGACGCCTGAGGCTTTGGAGATAGACAATGCGGCCACCAAGAATCCGGATACTGAGCCCTCAATTCGGCCCATGTAGGCACGGGATTCAGCGCGTCCAATCCCGAGTGATTACCAATCTGACCCAAAACTTGATAGGCTTCCTGGTCAGAGAACCGTACGTAGCGCACCGGGCAGTCTGGTAGCCACGGTCTTGTTGGGATCGGAGCTCTTTCCCCAAGCCTTGGAGGCTTGAGAAATTCGGCGACTTCTAAAAATCCCGCCTCCAAAAGCCGAGCAGGGACCCCCACCGGAGTCCCCGGGTCGACGGGCCACACGGCAATCACATGGGATGATGCGGCCTCGTCGAGGCGGATCGGCCGTGGTTTTTGCATCAAGTGGGATAGGTGGCCCCATCCTGTAACATCTGTTGCATAAAGATACAACGGATGCTGAAACGCATCAAATTCCGCCAACACACTCACCCCGATCCACGGGGTGAGTCCAAGACGTCTGGCGGTCCTATCGAAAATCTCAGCACCGCCCAGGGTCTCCCAATCCGCTAAGCCTACCTCTTGGTATCCCAGTTCCCTCAAGCGCGTTAATCCAGGCTCAATACGCCAGGTCGATCGGAGTAGCGAATACTCCGACCATATATTGAGTAATGGGACCGAGCTGGGCAATAGCCATCTCCCCTACCTGGATGTGGTTTTTTCGCGTTTACGCTGGGTCCGGTCAAGCGTGGCTTTCCTCAACCTAACGGTCTTGGGGGTAATTTCCACCAATTCATCCGCATTGACATATTCTAATGCCCCATCGAGGGTCATGGTCCGTGGCGTCGTAAGACGGATCCCTTCTTCAGCGTTGGCGTTCCGCATATTCGTCACATGCTTTTTCTTACACACGTTGAGTTCCAAGTCGGTCGGACGACTATTCTCCCCCACGACCATGCCCACATAAACCGGGGTCCCCGGCCCAATAAACAATACACCGCGCTCCTGCGCATTATCCAGGGCGTAAGACGTGGCAACACCATCTTCAATTGCGATAAGGCCTCCTCGCGGCGTCTCATCGATGGCTCCCGAATATGGCGCATACCCTTCAAATAAATGGTTCATCACGCCATATCCGCGGGTTTGGTTAATAAAGGCCGATCGGAAGCCTAACAGCGCCCGAGCACTAATCGTAAATTCCAAGCGGACCTGTCCAGGACCTGCCTGCGCCATCTGCACCATTGTGGCTTTACGAGGACCTAAAAGTTCCATCACGGTTCCCACATGCTCCTCCGGAACGTCTAGAAAGAGCCGCTCTACTGGCTCCATTAAGCCCTCAGGGCTTTGATGCATAATGACTTCAGGTTTGGATACCTCCATCTCATAGCCCTCACGCCGCATTTCTTCCAGCAAGATGCCCAAATGCAATTCGCCACGCCCCGACACCCGAAAGATTTCCGCATCCTTGGTTTCTTCGACACGCAACGCCACGTTGCGCTCTTGTTCACGCATAAGGCGATCCCGTAAGTGCCGGGACGTCACATATTGCCCATCCTGCCCCGCAAACGGACTGGTATTGACACCAATCAAGATGGTAAGCGTGGGTTCGTCAATATGAATTGGCGGCAACGGAACCGGGTTTTCTGGATCGGTGATTGTCTCACCAATGGTGACATTCGGGAGACCAGACAACGTCACAATATCCCCGACAACCGCACTGTCTAACTCGACCCGCCTTAGTCCCATCCGGCCGAAAACTTTCGTCACCCGGGATTTAAGCAACGCGCCCTCGTGGTTTACCACACCAACCATTTGATTCGGGGCGATCTTCCCTTGCCTAATCCTCCCAATCGCCAGTCGTCCCACATATTCATCGTGGTCCAACGTGGTAACCAATAGTTGCAAGGGAGCTTCAGATTCCCCGATCGGAAACGGAATCGCGTTGATAATGGTCTCGAACAGGGAAGACAGCGTCTGATCCCCCGCCAGATCTGAGGATTGGGAAGCTATTCCTTGCTTGGCTGAAGCAAAAATGACCGGAAACTCCAATTGATCGTCGGTCGCCTCTAAATCAATGAACAATTCCAAAACCTGTTCCAATACCTCATCGGGTCGCGCCCCGTCACGATCCATCTTATTTAACACCACAATGGGCTTAATTCCTTCGGCTAAGGCTTTTTGCAAGACATACCGAGTTTGCGGCATTGGGCCTTCGTTGGCATCGACCACCAATAACGCACCATCCACCATGCTAAGGATGCGCTCCACTTCACCCCCGAAGTCGGCATGGCCAGGGGTGTCTACAATATTGATGGTCACATCCTGGTACCGCACCGCCGTGGTCTTCGCCAATATGGTTATGCCACGTTCGCGTTCCAGGTCATTTGAGTCGAGCACGCGTTCAGTCAGTTGCGTAGGGTCGCGAAAAATTCCGCTCTGTTTTAGCATGGCATCCACTAACGTGGTTTTCCCATGGTCTACATGTGCAATAATCGCCACATTTCGTATGTCACGCCGTTCCATTTTTTCCTGATGACCTCCATAGGACGTTACCGTCACAATTGCTGGACAATCTCTCGAAAGCGCTGCCCGCGTTCCTCAAAGTTTAAAAACATATCATAACTTGCCGAGGCCGGTGATAGCAAGATCACGTCCCCGGCCATCGCCTGATTACGAGCTTCTGCGACGGCCTCGGTAAGATTGCCTGTCTCGATCACGGAAATCTCACTGTGCACTCGCACGGCCTGCGCAATTTTTTCCGCCGTTTGTCCCAAGACCACGACGCACTTAACGGAACTCTCGGAGATAGCCTTCCCCAAAGTCGCATAGTCCAGATGTTTATCGTAGCCACCAGCAATGAGGATTATGGGGCTTTTAATCGCCCGCAATGCAGCCATCGTTCGGTCAGGAGCGGTTGCAATCGAGTCGTTAATATATACGATTTTATCATGATTCCGAACGATTTCCAATCGATGTGGAACTCCCTCGAACGTGGCCAGAGCCTCTTGGAGAGCCTCTGGAGAGCCCCCGGATTGCATCACAATAGCAATTGCCGCCAAGGCGTTGGCAACATTGTGGGTCCCCGGGAGTTTGAGATCCCTTGTTTCGAGGACTTTAAAATAACGCTGCGGATCCCGCCATACCAACCAACCATCCCTGATTCCGGCCCCATGCTGTGGAACCGCTTGGAGCGAAAAATATATCGGTTGAGCCTTTTGTTCCGAAAACATGGCCGACACCCGTGGGTCTTCCATGGGCAACACCGCCCAATCGGTTGGTGACTGAAAGTCCCAAATATGGCGCTTAGCAGCCTGATAGGCTTCAAAATTCTCATGCACGTCAAGATGATTGGGTGCAATGTTCAGTATCGCGGAACCATGAGGACTGTGCGTAACGAGCTCCAATTGAAAGCTTGAAAGTTCCATTACCACCCAATCTCTGCTATCAATGCGCCCCAAATCTGACAGTAAGGACACTCCAATATTGCCGCCGACATAGACTGGATGTCGGCCATCTTTGCGAAGCGCTTCTCCCACGAGTGTTGTTGTGGTCGTCTTTCCTGCCGACCCCGTGATCCCAACGACCAAGGCTGGACATTGGCTAAGAAAGAGATCGGTTTCCGAGGTGAGGACGACGCCACGTGCCCGCAACTCCTGCAATTCTGGCAGATGCTTTGGCATACCCGGTGTCAGGTATACTTGTTCGACCTGAGGAGTCTCGAGGAGCTTCACAAGATAATCCGGGCCTCCAAGCACCGTTACCTGGTCCCTTGATACACCCATCGCTGTCAGGGTATGGTTCAACGCTCGGGAATCTTTACGGTCCGCAACAATGAGGTCGACATTTTTGTGCTCGAGAAAAAATGGAACCAGGGGTTGGTTATTCACCCCTAGTCCCACGATGGCAATGCGCCGTCGAGCTGTCATTCCTGCCCTCTCTCTAGATATTGAGACATCCGGTCGAGTCCTGTTGCCAGACGATCCATCGAAGTGGCATAGGAAATCCTAAAATACTCGGGCATCCCGAAGCCAGAACCGGGCACAACGGATACCTCAGCATCTTCCAGCCAACCGAGTGCCAAATCATCCGCATTCAGTATTTGTCGACCGTGAATGGTCTTGCCCACCCAGGCTGACATATTCACCCATAAGTAAAAAGCGCCTTTAGGTGCAGTGACCGTTAATCCCTTAATTTCCTGTATCCGGGATACCGCAAACCGACGGCGTCGGTCGAATTCACGATGCATCTCACCCACCACTTGCTGGGGCCCCGTAAGGGCTTCAAGGGCCGCATATTGGGAAATCGTGGCGGGATTGGAGGTCGATTGTGACTGTAGGTTACTCATCGCCGTAATGACCTCTTTGGGTCCGGCCGCATACCCGATCCGCCATCCAGTCATCGCATAGGCCTTCGAGACGCCATTAATAACCACCGTCCGTTCTCTCATCCCGGGAAACGAGGCGATGGAGACTTGTTCGGCGTCATCGTATACCAGACGTCCATAGATTTCGTCAGAAATCACGTACCAGTCACGCGCTACGGCCAGCTGCGCAATTTCTTGCAAAGTTTCTCTCCCGATCACCGCCCCCGATGGATTGCTGGGCGAGTTGATAATGAGACCCCGCGTCGCACTAGTGGTGTTTCTTACGAGGTCTTCTGCATGCAATTCGTTGTGATGGTCCGGATGGATGA
>JAJYPK010000053.1:16130-20276 GCA_021795465.1 Bacillota bacterium | reverse complement strand
TGGCGAGTCAGGAGGGTCACTCCGAGGGTCTCTCGACCCGCGACGCAGCCATGGTGGTTCCCCCAGAATCTCCGCCCTTTAGGGCGGGGAGGTTCAATAATCCTCTTGGGAAAATAGACGATTTTTGCACAACTCTATGCGACTCAACAACGCTTTCAAGCATCGTGGCAAAGCGCAGCGACACTAGCAGATATTCCAAGACTGTTTCATTACAAACTACTCGGAAAAAAGCAAGGGAAATGCACAACTTCGGAGATTAGGGCTGTTGGCGATAAATATCGGTTAACCTTATGCCGCGTGCCTTCCGACAATGATGCGATGCCAAAAATGTGCTGGGTTTCGGTTTGGAGGAAGCATTCCGATAACCATAAGCAAGAAGTGGAAGCGGCTCGGGATTATTGTAGGACTCAATGTTTAAGGGAGGTTTGAAGACATGCTTCACAATGTCCCACAAGAAATTCTTAATGACGATCACGCACTAAGGGAACTTCTTAAGACGGATTGGATTTTGAGTACGATGCTAAATTTGGAAAAAGTGCGTAAGGACGGGTATTACTCGCAAAATGAGTTGGCCCAACGCTTAGGGACGACCCAATCTGTGATCTCCAGAACGGAGAGCGATAGCACGGGAGCGATCTCTGTGCGTCGTTACGTAGAGTGGTTATTAGCCTGCGGAGCTGTTCCCATGGAATTGACATTTGATCCGTGGAGCAAAGTTAAGGCACAAGCTTATATGAGCCAAGATAACGGCGAACCAATACTGCGACAACGGTCTGTCAATAAGGGTCCGCGAGGGAGGTGATGTGTTCGGACGACGGTCCAGATGCGTCACAGCTCGACTAATATTGGGTAGCTTGAGATAGCGGAGCAACCCAATGGCGGTATTGCATAGCACGGCCATCACTCGCGGGCCTTCCTGGGTATGGACTTGCGATCGGTCTTCGTTTTGGTGGACATGAGAGCGGACCCAGCGCTGTTCCTCCAGGGTCGGGGTCCACACCTGCTGCAATTCCCCGCGGGTGACCGTCGTCTTCAGACGGGGATATGCGGTGTCTTGGATACTCATGCGTTTGGCATACCAGTATCGAAGATCCTGGTAAACCGTTTCCCGGCTAATCCCAAATGCGTGAGCCAGGTGCGTCTTGGCTTCGGCTGCCTGCACCCAGTGTGGAGTTCACGCACTTGATCGAGCTCAAGGATTTCTTTCGCCAGCGATAGATGCCGTGCTGTTTGGCCAAGGGCAATCCCTTCCCGCTGACGCTCGCGAACCAAGGCGCGTAAAGTCAAATGCTCTTTCACGAACTCGGTGCGGACGTCGCGTCGCTGTCGTCAGTGTTGTCCGCACCGGCCAATGGCCCTACGAACCGGTAGCATGATGAAACAGGCGGGTGGCGACAGCGTTGGTCAAAAATGATCAGATTAAGTTCATCCGAGTGGAAACTTAGGGGGTATCCTCAGAGGACTCGATGCCTAATGAATGACTATTTCTTGAGATGTCTAACCATATGATAGCCGCCACACTTCCTGTAGCCCAAATGCCAACCAATACCCAGCTAAGCTGGGAAAACGAGAGGTTATGAACGGCTAACAGTGTGAGAAGATACCCGAGTTGTCCACCGGCTCGTTCCCAGGCTATCGCCGTACCCCGAACCGCACTGGGCCAAGCGTTGGTTTTAAATTCGTTTTCGGCCAAAAAGGCGATGCCGGTCCCGATACTCAGTGTGGTCCAAAGAGTCCAGTGAATCGAAGATGCGACGGCTATTCCGAGTGCTATGAGGAAGGTTGTGACATTACTGCCGAATAATAACCTCTCGATCGGGATTTTTGCGAACAGTGGGCTGGCAAGTCCTGCCATGAAGGCACCCAAGGTGCCGAAGATAAGGAAGCGGCCGAATAAAGCCGGGTACACGGCAACCCCTAAAGCATAGGTGGCCAATGAAAATCCAGCCGCATTAGCGTAAGAAAAGATCACCGCGAGCAAGAATCGTGGCGTGCGATAAAAATGGCTTGTCTGCCCGGAACGTGTCCCGATGGGGTGACGCCGATATCCAGGCTCTTCCAGATGGCGACGAAGACACCAGGACAGCGCTGCCAGAATGGCTGGGACACCCGCAGTCAACAGCACTCGGATGAGCATCGCCCAGTGCGAGGTCGTGAGGAGAGCTAGGGTAAAGCCTCCCAAGTTGGAGAAATTCATCATGAGGAAAAAGGCCGTTGAACGTACGGGTTTCGGTAGGAGTTCTTGGCCCAATACCAGGGCAATCGTACTCTCGGCACCTGCTGTGGTGATCAGCACGAGAGATCCGGCGGATGCGAGAAAATGGTTGCGGGCGACAACCAGGATCACGCTACCTATAACGTAGCCAATAGGTGTCCATCGGAAGAGGCGAATGCGTCCCAGATGATCGACCGTAAGTCCCCCCCAAAGAATGCCCACGATAAGACCGATGGGAGCCCAAAGGAGATGCCAGAGCGTCCAATGGGAGTCCCTGGTGAGCCACGTGGTCGAGACGGCCGACATTCCATAGCTGTAGGCGCCGAGGAAAATGGCTAGGGACAACACCCAAAAAGGGCGGTAACGCCAGATTGTCTTGAATGACGAGTGTGAGTCCATGGTGATGTTAAGATGGCTTTCTTTTGGTGGGACATACGTGGACCGCGACATCTCGGTGTCCAAAGGTAACACGCTCCCACACTACTGGGACAGGCGTCGTGCCGTTGGTCCGATACAGCGCTATACAAGAATCCTATAAGAGGAAAAATAATTACTACAAACCGCCTATATGGAGTTGCGTTTAGTAGTAATAATCGTTACTATAAGAAGAGAAGGGAGGAGGAAAAATGCGGGAAGATCTGCAATTGAATGTGGCCTTGTTGCGACGTCGGGTACCCAACTTGACCCAAGCCGCCAAGGCTTTTGGCCTCAGACCAGCGACGGTATCCAATTTGTGCTCGGGAAAAGCTCCATTGGCACGCGCTGAGGTGCGCACCTTGGTAGCTTTAGCTATGTTAGGAGGATGCACGTTGGATGAGTTGGTGCTACGGGGAGGAGGGGCCGGGATGATGGAATCGGGAATCAAGGTACTTGATCTCTTTGCACCGCTCGTGCGTAATGGCACCATGGGGATTATCGCACGGCGCGATATGGGGCAGTTAGTGATCGTACAAGAACTCTTTCAACGATATCGTCAGCGTGAATACGCCACGGTATTTTGGACCCCCGGAGAATCCACCGATGGTGCTTTAGACAAAGAAATTCAAGCAGTGATGGAATACGCCGAGTGTACGGCCACCACTCTGGATGGGATCCACCAATTGGTGATGACCCAATGCCGAGACCGGGATATCCTCATGGCCGCTGATCGACGTACGGTGCTCTCGGGCGGGCTTTGGGCACTGCGTGAAAAACTTGCGGAATCAGGTACTCCCCCCATCACGACCATTTTGGTGGATACCAGCGGGGAGGCGGTGGATGATGACGCCCCATATGGTCCTCTTGATACCGCCATTCGGCTTGACATGAATTTAGTGTCCCGTCAGATTTTTCCTGCGGTCGATCCCGTCTTGTCGATGTCCTCGCTGCAGGAGGGATCGCAGTTGGAATTGACGCATGTCGCGGTCCAACAGCGTGGGCGAAAACTTCTACGCCGTTATCGAGAACTCAGGGCACTGGTCTCCGCATGGGGGTTGGAACGCTTGTCGCCTACCGATCAAATTACGTACCAACGAGGAGAACGGCTGGAAGCGTTTTTGTCACAACCGTTTTATGTAGCAGAGCAGTGGACCAAAATTGCGGGAGTGTCCGTGGCCCTGGAGGACACCATCACGGGGGTGCGTAAAATCCTGGATGGGTATACGGATGACTGGCCGGTGGAAAAGCTGAGATACATTGGTAGACTGGAGCCGTAATTGCGGGCCGCCGATTACCGATCCTAAAACGTGCGAGATGAGAGCGTAAGGACTCCCATCTCGCATTTTGGCTGAGGCTCTAATGACTAGCGATGGAGATTTGTCGGCGTCGACCACTGGTGCGACTCACATGGATGTCCAACAGGCCATGCCGATATTCGGCTTTGGCCGAGTCTGGATCGATGTCCGAGGGCAGATTTACCACCGCATGAAAGGGGTCCCCCTTCTGCGTGGTGC
>JAJYPK010000053.1:0-16120 GCA_021795465.1 Bacillota bacterium | reverse complement strand
CGTTCCATCGGCGGAGCTGGGAACTCGCCCTTGACGCTGATCGAATCTTGGTCGACTTCGATCGATACCAGGTCGGGATCGACGCCAGGTAGTTCGAACTCGACCACAAACCCATTTTCTACTTGATGGACGTGGGTCTTCGGACGCGTCGTATCGAGGTTCCAGTCGTCCCGGACTCGGCTCCACATCCGGGTCATTTCATCACGCAGTCGTTCGGTTTCTTGGGGATCCCACCGGAGCAGGGGCATCAAGAATCATCCTCCTTGTTTAGAGTCTTTTCCTGTCATTCAGTATCACCGATCTGTCGGTAATTCTTGCATGTCCTCGGGGGTCATTTCGGGATCGAGCTGATCTTCGGACAGATACAACAGTTCGGTATCGGTGTCATAGTGGAACAGATCGGCAAAGCGTCCCCAGTTGATGGCCGTTTTCAGTTGGCGTTCGGCCTCTTCCACCGAAAAGTGTTCTTCCAGAATGTCGTTAAAAAACTCTTTGACCATGGCGTGATTAGCTTTGGAACGGAGTACGCGGTCGACAAGTCGAAATATAGGGATCTCTCGCAATTGATCTGCGATAATTCGTTTACGGATACCCACGTCCGCTTCCACGAAGTCTCGCCCGAGAGCTGTCAGATCGAGATCACCTTCCTTAACCTCCGCCAGGTTGAAGAGTTCCGCGGTTTCGGTGACGGGAAGCAAATCGTCCACTTCCAAAAAAAGCTCAGATCCCAGGTGGTAGAGATCGTCGCGTCCCCCACGATCTGCGACCAGTTCTAAAAGTCCGGAGAGCATCGACAGGTGACCATAGGGAATCGGTTTGAGGCGTGGGCGTTCTGGATTACGAGTTTCGGTGAGTTCAGCCAATTCTTCCTCTTCGGTTTCCTCATCGGACCAGCCAGTGACAAGTTTGTACACGGTGTCCACCATGTGCAAAAAGTCATGAGACTTGCGGTTGCGTGGGTAAGGGAGGGCTACCGGAATATCGGCTACCACCCGAGCCGGATGTTTGGAGAGGATGACAATTCGGTCAGCCATATAAACCGCTTCCTCGATCCCGTGCGTGACCATTAAGATAGCTCGGGTCGGGATCTTAGATTCCAACCAGAGGTCTAAGAGTTCGGACCGGAGGTTTTCGGCGGTGAGGTAATCTAACGCCGAGAAGGGCTCATCCATGCAGAGCATCTCGGGTTCAACCGCCAGGGCTCGGGCAAAACCTACCCGCTGGCGCATACCGCCCGAGAGCTCCTTCGGAAATGCATCTTCGTAGCCGTTGAGACCGATAAGGTCAATGAGCTTGAGCGAACGCTCGTGACGTTCTTCTGGTGACGTGCCTTTAGCGGCCAAACCGAGTTCCACGTTTTGTAGCACGGTCAACCAAGGATAGAGGGCGAACGATTGAAACACCATCGCGGCGTTGGGATTGGGTCCAGAGACGGGTCTTCCGCGGTAGAGGACCGTGCCGAATGATGGTTCGGCTAACCCGGTGACGATGCGCAGGAGTGTAGACTTACCGGAACCTGAGGGACCAAGGAGAGCGATAAACTCCCCCGGATGAATTTCTAGGGTGATGTCATCTAAGATGCGGATATCGTAGTTATCGGGTTGCACATACATCTTTGTCACCCCGAGCATCCGGATCAAAGCTTCGCTTTTAGTCGGCTTGATCATGGTCGTGACCTCCTTAAACCTTGGGATCGATGGGAATTGGTTCACTTATGAGGACAGTGTATAGCGTTCTGCCGCACGATTATATAAGGGTCTCCAAATGAGGCGATTAATGAGCACAACCACCATCGCCAGGCTGAAGGTTGACAACAATAAGAGTGGAAAACGGCCATGCGTAGAGGCCTCGGCGATTAACGAGCCAATCCCAAAGGTGGTATAGACGTGGCTTTGGAAACTAACATATTCCGCGACGATACTCGCGTTCCAAGCGCCGCCGGCCGCGGTGATGAGACCGGTAATGAGATAGGGATAAATTGCGGGCAAGATGAGGGTGGTCCAGACCTTCAACCGCCGCAGTCGAAACATCTTCGTGGCTTCCCGAAGGTCCTCCGGGATGGACGAGGCTCCCGCAATGACATTAAAGAGTACATACCATTGCGTGCCCAGCACCATGAGGAGTACTGCCGCGGATGAGAGCCCCCCTTGAAGGTGGATTAATAATGCGACAATCCCAGGAAACAGTGCCGTCGCGGGTACGGATGCGGCGATCTGGGTCACGGGTGTCAAGGCGTTGGCCCATTTCCGGTTCATGCCAATAAGGACCCCGACCGGCACCGTCCATAGCACAGAAATTGCTAATGCGGTGACGACTCTTAGAAGGGTGGCACCGGTGGCGGCGAATACCAGGGCGACTTGGCCCCAGGTAAGATGCTGTGCTAAGTGGGCGGTACCCTGGAGTGCGATGATCAGAACGACAATCGCTGCGATAATAAGAGCACTACGAAGAAACGTGGAAACCATCGGAAGCGGACCTCGACGACGCAAGGCGGGGACGGTTTCTCCAAAGAATCTGTCGCTCCACTCTAAGAACGGGGCAACTATCCGGTCCCCGATCCACGCCACAATTTGGGACCGGCGAAGAATCATCAAGACCGCCGAACGGACTCTGCTGTCTCCCTCCACCAGTTCCATCTTGAATTTGTCCGCCCAAGCTAGGAGTGGACGCCAAATCAACTGATCCATCAGAACAATGACGCCGACCAACGTGACAAGTCCGGCAGTTTCTGCGAGCCAATCCGCGCGATTGGCCGCGGCCTGCAAATATGAACCGAGCCCCAATAACTGATAGTTGCGGCTTCCTAAAGAGAACATCTCTGCGGCCATCAAGAAGAACCAGCCGCCCGACCAGGACATCATCGAGTTCCAGACGAGACCCACCATCGAGTACGGTAATTCTAGGGTTCTAAATCGCTGCCAAGCAGACAAATTAAGGGAAAGGGCGGATTCTCTCAGGTCACGCGGGATGGTGATGAGCCCGTGATAAAGGGCAAACACCATGTTCCACACTTGTCCGGTAAAGATGAGGACGATGGAGGCCAGGTTTACTCCGATGCGGGATCCGGGGAAAAGGGCAATAAAGGCGAGAAGGACGACGGGTAAAAATGACAACACTGGAATCGACTGTAGGATATCCAACAAAGGCAAAAGAATCTTTTCAGCCCGTTTGTTGTATGCCGCGGCATAGGCGTAAATAAACGTAAACAGAAGAGAAATAATGTAGGCGGCGGCCATCCGGAGCCAGGAATAGAGGGCGTAGAGTGGAAGTCGCCAGTATGCCAGCGAGATACTTCCTACCTCGGGACGAGGGTGCGGGGCGTGGGTTGCCCACGCAATAATCAGGGACAAGATAGCCAATACGACCACGCCGACCAAGAAATCGGCTATACCCCAACCGGAACGACGGTCCGTCATCTCGTGCATCGGTAGGACCTCCTGTCCCCATGGGTTTACCTACCCATCTATGGTGCCACCCATTTGGATAGGAGGTTAGATTAGGCACGGGGGCCGTCTCCCATGAACTTGTCGATTTTCGGTTCTTATCATAGCTTACTTTGGGGAACCCGTGAAGCTGGTCGTAAACCGACGGGAATTTCGCCCCGATAGAGGAAAATCGGAGGAACCGTCGAACATAGGTCAAAGAGGAATAACGTCTTTAGGAAGAAGAGGATGGAACCTTGCTGTTGGATAATACCTTTAAGGTACTACGCAACATTGAGCTAGCTAATGATTTTTTGGTTCGTAAAGATGCTCTCAACGCGATTCCTTTCCCCCTCATTTTTCGATCGGTAGGGACCATTCAAACCGTCTGGTGCAACCAGGCCGCAAAAGCGCTAGGATTTACCGCAGAAGCGGTCACCAATGCGTTAGAACGAGGTGATCCGGGCAGGGTACCCTTTTCTACGATATCAGGTATGCACTCGTTTGTCATGCAGTCGACCCCTATCCTGAATCTCGAAGGCCACACGGAAGGCCATCTATTGTGGCCTATGGGAGCGGGCATGTTTGCCGGATCCGCGTTACTTCATACCGGTCTCGCTGTTGCGCGCGACCGCCAGTGGACCTACATGAATCCTGTAGCACGTACCGTGTTAGGGATTTTGGACGATGCCCCGGCACCAGGGTGGGATGACATTGACTGGTTGCCGGATTGGGATGAGGCGATGGCCAAAGGTTCCGGCACCATCTTGGTGACGGAGCAAGATGGATATGAAGTTCGGGTACACGGTTCTGGTCAATGGATGGCTCTAGAAGCGATGCCCGAATTCCTGATGCAAGGGGATCGCCTCACAGGCGACGTGGTGGCAGCTCTGATGCATGAGATACGTAACCCACTGGCAGTCCTCTCAGGTCATATTGAACTCGCCGGGATGCGTACTAAAGATCCCGATCTGCGGAATTTTTTGATGGAGACAATGAACGAGGTCCATCAACTGGCCAAGATCACGGAAGACATCCTGTGGGCAACGCGAGATACCATCCTTCGTCCGGTAACCATCGAGATGGAATCCTTCATCCGCAAGTGTTGGGAGGACATTACCGGAGTCACCTCGCGACCCATTCGCTTGGTGCTAAAGGCACCGGTCCGGGCTCGCGTATCGGCCGATCCCGATCGACTCCGTCACATTTTTTTCAATTTGTTTAAAAATGCCCATGAAGCCATGCTGACAACAGGAAACCAAGTGACGGTGACCATTACAAAAGATCCTCACCGCATATGGTGTTGTGTCGAAGATGACGGGCCTGGGATTCCGAACGATGTGATGCGTCGTCTGTTCCGGGGTCCCCAGAGCACCAAGCCCAATGGTTCGGGACTTGGACTCTCCATCGTGCGGCGCTTGATCCATGCGCATGGGGGCACTTTAACTGTTGAGTCCGTGCCCGGCGAGACACGGTTTCGTTTTGATCTCCCTAACCCGGAGGCTCCTCCTTCGTCCTGAGTTCTTGCACTCGCTGTTTCCGAAATGTGGCCACCGTGATGGTCAGAAAGGGAATGACCGTAAGATAACCAAGCCCCAAACCTACCAAATAGTTTTCGTTAATAAGGTCCGTAATCTTGGCATTGGGAATCAGGATGGCCCCGGTCACGACAATGGTTGCCGATGCCAGTAAAGAACCCTGATAACTTTTAGTACCGTCTAAGTGCAAGACCGCTGCGATGTCATGTGCGAGGCCCCATAATCGCACTGAGACAAATGCGGCCACCACGATGGTCCAGAGGGCTACGACCAACATGCCGAATTTGTCAATAAAAAATCCTTTGAGCGCTAGGATGCGAAGCAGGGAAACGATTGGCCACCGCAAGCTTGGAAGGAAATCTGGGCCAAAGGTAGACATGGTGACTTCATAGCAGATGAGCATGATGCCCACAATGACGGCTAGACCAATATAAGTATAGTGCTCGGCTTGGCGGCGCTGCTCGTTCCGCACAAACGGGTAGAGGGTCACCGTCAATTGAAAGCCGATGAACATAATATACTCCCGAAAGGCGCCCTTTAAGATGGGGAGCACCGTAAAATGGTCGGGCGGCAAAAGTAACAGCGGATGCCGGATTAATGTCACGGTCAAAAATCCGGTGAGCAACGTGAGAAACGCGACCGGAGTGTAACTGGCCTCAAGAGTGCGTGCTAGGGCAGCGGTTCCTCCCCATGCCATATAAAGCGAGACGACCGTTAATGCGCCGTCAATGGCCCAGATCGGCGTGTTAGGTAAGAAGATGTTGCCCAATACGAAAGAAAACAACACGGCCGCGGAGACCGCGAGCATCATGTGATAGGCGATTGTGAAGACGGCAATCAGATAGCCCAGGGGCTTACCGAAAAGCTTTGGACCAAACGATCCTAAGGTCTCGTTGGGTACGATTCGGTTCACACGAAACATCAGGTGCATCAACCCGAAACTGACGACTCCATCGAGGAGGATGCACCAAAGCCCTTCACGACCCGCCGCCGTTACCGCCTCGCGAGGGAAATAGAAGACGCCGAGTGCCACGTATCCTGCCGTGACCATGGTGGCAAACTGCACCGCGGAAATACGTGGCAATCGATCGGTTAAGTTGGCCATGCTATCGCATCCCGTGTCGTGTGGCCCGTCATTTGACATCCCCCATCTTATTAATCGTTACGCTTACATGGACCCTCATGTGGACATGAGGATATTCTTGATGCCAATGACGAAAATGGTCGAATGCACGCGGGTTTTGCCAACTTAAGGTGCGACCGACACCTAACGGATCGACATCATCTTTCTGGGTGACTTGTAAAAGGTTAAGACAACTTGCGGCAATAGTGGCCGAAGCGCGGTCGGACATTCCGGCTATCTGGGCCGCCGTTTCGGTCACCGAACCAATCCCCTCCAGCGTGGAAGTCAGTTTAATGGTAAAAGTGGCGTCCACCTGACCGTGTCTCAAATGCGTGGTGAGGGCACTCGATCCAGCAATGGCCCTGAGGGACGCATTGTAGTGCGGCAAGAAGATACTGCCCTTATGCGAGATGGCATCAAGAATCCCGAACGCCATACTTTGACGAGGAGTCAGGGTCGTTACATATTGAAAGTGGCGATAAAGCGCTACCGAATCCACGAGGTAACCGTCTTTGAGCGGGGTTGCCACCGGTAAAAAAATATCCACTCCCGGGGTGGCCAAGCGTACTAAGACTTGCCATAAGCGCACACCGAAGGCGTCGGTCTGACAGGTGTGGCAACTGAACAGGGTGGAGAAATAAAGACTCGGAAACCGGTCTTGTGGCGAGGTGTGGTGTAAGAGTTTTATGAGGGGCGTAGGGGACGCGATCACAAACGGCGTCTTGGCTAACGTCGCTATGCGCCCAAGTCCGTCAAATGCGCGCTTAAAATACATCGGCTGGAGCCGGGTGGAGAGGACGATGAGTTGCATCTGGCCCAAGTACAGATCCTTGGAGACCTGGGCTTGGGCCTCATTAAAGGTTTCCGAGAGATCCGGCCCGGAACCGACGACATCAAACGTGTCTTTTTTGGAAGAACCTCCGCTACTGGAGCCGGAGCTCCCGGCGGAGACGGCCGAGGGCGTTGGGGCTTGAAACACGGTGCTAAATGCTCCGGGATGGTGGTCTGGCGCGAGACCCATGGCGAGCACCATGTCCCGGCTATTGATGGGACGATTATCCCAGCATCCCGTGAGGACGACGAGAAGACCGAGCGCCACGAAGACCCGACCTACGACGTCAACTTTCATCATCGAAGCGTTCTTGCTGTGTTTGGTAGAGTTGGGGGTTGGGCATCGGCAAGTCGCTATGCGGGACGCGTTGGGTCGGATGCACGGTCCGTAAGTATGCCGGACGTTTGTTAAGGCTGGCGCCGGGAAACCGTAGCCAGGAATCTTTCAAATCGCGAAGCCGAATGGGTCCAAACGGCGAGAGGTAGGGTACGCCGAAGTTTTCTAAACTGGCGAGATGGGCTAAGATGACCAGCATGGCCAGGATAATGCCATAAATGCCAAACGCATAACTCGCTGCAACGACAAACCAGAAGAGAATACGCCATGGAGTGGCCATTTCGTAAACGGGTGAGGTAAAAAGACCTAAGGCCGTTAAAGTAATAATGACAATCATAATGTCCGACACGATGGCCGCCTTCACGACCGCCGTGCCTACCACGATGGCCCCAACGGTGCCGAGGGTGGTGGACAGCCCCTTGGGGAGACGAATCGAGGCCTCGCGTAATATTTCGATAATGATCCACATGATTAGCACTTCGAAGATGGGCGGAAACGGGATTCCGACCCGAGAACCGGCAATGGTAATGACTAGTTTGGTTGGGAGCAGTTCGGGGTCGACGGAACTGAATGCGACATAGAGTGGGGGCAATAAAAGACCGACGAAAAGACCAATGAGCCGGACCATACGTTCGAGCCCGGCTTCCCAGAAACCTGAGGTGTAGTCATCGGTGGTCTGATAAAAATCCATAAATGTCGCCGGAACCGCTAACGCGTAGGGGGTGTTATCGACCAATATCGCGACCTTTCCCTGGGCGATGTCCCGGGAAATTAAATCCGCACGCTCGGACGATCGTACTTGAGGGAACAGTGAATTGGGGTGGGTCGACAGGGCGCGGTTCAAGGTATGGGAATATTCGAGGTTGGCAATCTGTACGGTGGCGAGGCGCCTTTTTACCGCCATCACTAATTCGGGATTGGTGACGCCCTCCACATGGGCGATGACGACAGCGGTTTGCGACAACTCTCCCACGTTTACGGTATCGAAGTGCAAGGCGGGACCCTTCATGCGGCGCCGGATCAAGTTCATCTGGGTTAAAATCACCTCGTTGAACGCTTCCTGCGGACCTTTAACTGCCCGTTCGGTGGTCGGCGCGGAGATGGCTCGCGCCGGATACTTAACCGTGTCCAAAACCAGGACTTCTGGACAGCCATCGATGAAGAGTAAGGTATTGCCACCCATCAAATCGACGAGGATCTTTGACCATTGCTTTTCTACGGTAGCATGACCGATAGAGGTGACCGAGTCATGAATGATTTGGTGGGCGACCTTGGGGTCCTTGGCTAAATCATCCGTACTTTGATAGCGTTGCAGGAGATAGAGGGTATCTTGGTCGATCATCTGGTTATCGGTAAGCCCATCTTCGAAGGTCAAGAGGGCCGGAATCGGGTGATGACGACCGATAAGAAATCGGCGGATGATAATATCGGGCGATTGACCCACCGTATTTTTTAGTCGGTCATAAGCGGCTTCAACGCTGCCCGACACCACATCTAATGGGATCGGCAGACCGTTCGCTTGGGGTTGGAGTTCATCAACAAAGGCCTCAAGCCGTTTGGAAAAAGTTTTGGTTTCGGTAATGAGATCTTCTACGAGGGCAATATCAACACCTGACACATCCTCCAAAAGGTTTTGTGCGGTGCGAAGATTATCCATGAGCTTGGCGGCATCGTCCCGGACGGGTGGTGGAGTGTCGCCTAATTGGTCTGGGATTTCGGGACCGCGATGGGCGTCATAGTCGGGCCGTAATGTAGATTTCTTGCGATGAAAAGGCCACATCAGTTAACGGTTCCCCTTCCTCTTTTGGTATCCGATTGGCTATGCGAATCGTGCCGGTCTTGGTACAATGTGGCCCAACAGGGCAGGAGTTATGCACCATGAGGAGGCAGCCCACACGGATATCAAAGAGAGCCAGGCGGTTCTGGAGCGAGGATTGTTGGAGCCGGTGTATTATTTGGTAGGAATAGAGGCGTACTGGGCTCTGAAATGGATTGAGGGGGTGCGGCGGCGCATCTTAGGCCAAGAACATCGTCACGATGGATTCATGCGCGTGGAGGAAGGAACCGTATCGTGGCCGGATGTGGTTTCGTTCTTGCAAACGCCAAGCTTCTTCTCTGAAGGTCGGGTTGCGTTGATCCGGGACTCGGCTTCGTGGAAAACGAAAGAGGCCGACATTAAAGGCTGGCTCGCACACCAGCAACTGACCCATACTTGCCTCATTCTTTGGGATAAAAAAGCTTCTCCCAATCTCACCAAGCTCTTGGGTGCTCATCGAGTCATTAATCTCTTACCAATCAAAGGGATAGCCTTTACCCGATTCGTGGAGGAGAGCGCCCGGGCACGGCAAGTCAAATTGGGACGGGGTGGCGCCGAATATCTCACCCAGGTACTCGAGAGCAACGAATTTCAGATTGAACACGAACTCGATAAACTCTCTCTTTACGATAAGAGTCGCACGTGGACCCCTAGCGACTTAGCGGAAGTAGTGTTGCCCCTTGCCGGTACGGCATTCTGGCAACTGTCGGACGCCGTAGTGCGGCGCCAGCGTGACTCGTCGTTGGCCGCTTTGGAAGAACTCTTGGTGGCGGGGCATGATCCCCTGCCACTACTGGTCACCATCGCGCGTCAATTAATCCAAGTCATTCATGCCGTCGAAGCCGTGAACCAAGGAATTACCGTGCGAGCATTCGCGGAAAGGGAGGGGATTCGTGATTTTGTGGCCAGCCGGATGTATCAAGCAGCGAAACTGTGGACACTTGATGAATTGAAGCAAGGACTCGATTTGATTGCCCGAGCAGACTTGGCCATGAAGTCCGGCCGCGGCGATCCCGAGAACTGGCTCACGGCCGTGGTGGGATTGATTTTGCCGGCAAGATAACCCCAAACAGAGAAAAAGCCCCAAACCAGGTTGGGGTCTTGACTCTGTCTATACCGCTTTCGCTTTGTTTAGCTTCACGGTCAGCCGTGACTTTTTGCGATTTGCCGTGTTGCGATGTAGCGCACCTTTTTGGGCGGCTCGATCTAAACGGGCATGGCAAAATTTTAATGCAGATTCTGCTGAAACCACATCGCCCCGCTTCAATGCGTCTTCGAAACGACGAACCGCGGTGCGTACCATGGTTTTGCGAATTTTATTGCGCAATGTCCGTACTTCGGTTTGACGGATGCGCTTTTTGGCAGACTTAATATTGGCCACTCGGATACCTCCCGACGCCGCATTATAGCATAAGACAATCTGTGGGTAAAGACCGTTGCGAGCGAGGGTAGCAACGTTTACATGGATTCTCTGGCTAAAGTTTTGCTAGCGATCACCGTTCGTCGTGATGACAGTGTTAGTCGCGCGTAGCGAAGCCAACGCCGAAAGTCCGTATGGACCCCACAATCCCAGTCTTTTAGCGTGGACCGCGGGGACTCTCATCGTGTACTGGACAATGGATGGTGCCTCGGGGTACACGTCAACCTGGGTCCAAGCGGTCTTGGCCGGGAGTCTTTTGTGGGGCGCAGGCCTGAGGATTCCCAAAATATGGGGTGAGGCAGTCTAAAACCCAGGATTTCCCATAGCATGGAATCAATGGAGGGCTTTGGGAGGTGCGCGTGATGGGTTGGCGACGGCGGTGGCGAAGGCCACGCGTGGTGTGGTTTTATGGATCTCGACCTAAACCGGTGCGCACTCGACCACCGCGTGTGTCAAGGCACTGGCATAGGCCACGCCGTATACCGTGGCCTAGTGTTGGTCTCTACGGCATCACCTTGATTCTGGCGACACTGGCATTGTGGCGCACGTCCCCACGGCCCTGGGTGGTCGTCCCTGTCACTGGAAACCTCCTCGGTCAGGGGCACAAGTCATGGTTAGCGCGTAGCCTCGAAAGTTTACATGTCAGTCGGGCGTCGACCAGGTCGTGGCTCAACCAAGGCATTCCCATCTTGGGTCTCACAACGGAATCCCAACCGTTCCAATGGCGCTGGCGGTCTTGGGTGCTGACAGGGCTCACGGATCTTTCTGGGGTGCGTCTAACCAGCCTCAACGCCCTGTTGCAGTTGGAGATTCCAGCTCTGCGTCTGGTTCCTACGCCAAAGGCCATCGCTACCACGCCGCCTCCTAAGCCTTTACCATCGTATTCTGGGCAGAATGCGACGATGGCGGGCCTGCCTGGCGCCGGCTCGCGAATTTGGGCGGAATTAGGGTCCAAGCCCCTGGTGGGAATCTATCAGACCCATAGTTCGGAGTCGTTTTGGCCGGCGATCCCATCGGGATCCCCGACCGCTAATTCGTCGAACTGGTCAAAGACGATCGTGCAAGTAGGATGGTGGTTAGCGAACGACCTCCACCAGCGGGGAATCGGGGTGGTCCAGTCCCGAGTAAATAACATGTCGGACGGACTCTTGGCTAGCTACAACAAATCTTATTATACGGCCAAGCAACTCATAAAGTGGTACCCCAGTGTGCGTGTCCTCATTGACTTACATCGGGCTCAGGCGTCTCAAGCGGCGACAACGACCACGATTCATGGAATCAAGAGTGCACAGATTCTTATTGTCGTAGGGACGAATAAAGTGCTTCCCAATCCGTATTGGCACCAGAACCTCACGTTTGCGATGCGGTTAGCCAAGGCGTTGGATGGGGTAGCTCCCGGGATCCTGAGAGGCAATGGTATTGACATGGTACCCTACCGCTATAATCAACAACTCATGCCGGCTGATGTCCTCATCGAGATTGGGGGGGTCGACAATACTCTCCAGGAAGAACGGGTGGCGGCGGCAGAGTTGGCAAAGGCCTTAGCTATCGTCGCGCCATCGGGAGGGGGTGCACCCTGATCATTCTGGGACCGCAGTGGTCAGAAAATATTGCCTGGGGCATGCGGCAGCGGCTAGTCCTTGTTATACTAGATATTCACAAGCCGAAAAGAGGTGCTATTCTGATGAATTCATGCATATCGGCAAAAGGCCCCTGGACGCGCCCAAGACGCCTCTGCCGGAAGTCCACGGCGAGGATATCATATGGCCCAGGGTTTCTGGTGCGGTGGAGAATCTTTAAATGAAAAAAGGGCGTCTCTTTGTCCTGATTGGACCGAGTGGTGTCGGGAAAACGACCTTGGCCGAAAAGGCTCAACACGACGGATTAGCTAATCGCATTATCACCTGTACCACCCGACCCCCTCGACCTCACGAGGTATCGGGTCAGGATTACTTCTTTCTGACCATCGAAGAGTTTTCGTTGCGTCAAGCACGGGATGAATTTGTGGAAAACGAGTGGATTCACGGCAATCGTTACGGGGTGCTCATACGAGAATTGTCGCAGGCATTGGAATCCGGTCACGTAGCCATCGTGTCATTAGGGTATGAAGGTGCCAAGCGAGTCAAGGCCCTCTGGCCACATCAGGTAACCATTGTCGGTATCCTCCCTCCTTCTCTCGAAACCCTAAGATATCGTCTCAAAGACCGGGGAACCCGCGATAGTGAGATTACCCTTCGGTTGCGGGAGATCGATCGAGAAGCACCGGCGGTCGAGGCCTTGGCCGACGTCATCATCGTGAATGACGACTTATCCGATGCCTACCACCAGTGGCAAGACCTTTTGGTTCCGCGTAATTCCAGGGAACTCGGACGGGACGGATAAGGTGGTCTCATCGACAAGAGAGCGCAACTCGGGAGTAAATGTCTAATAACAAATTGAGTAGCATGGAAAACGATGCAAGGAGGTCAGACATGATCTGGGATCGCGCCATGGAAACCATGGATCGGCAACGCCTACAACGAGTACAAGAGATGCGACTACGTTGGACGCTAAATTGGGCCCGGGAGCGTGTGCCATTTTATCGGAACCGGATAGACCGCAATATTTCCTCTGAAGATAAAGACCCTTTCGTTTTTTTGAAAAATATTCCTTTCACCACGAACACAGATCTCCGGCGTCAATATCCCCTGGGATTCCTGGCGGTCCCTCGCCACGAATTACGCCGGATCCACACCTCCTCCGGGACAGGAGGCAAGCCCACCATCGTAGGCTACACGGCACGCGATTTGTCGATGTGGGCAGAGGTCGTGGCCCGGTCCCTGGCAGCGGCAGGGGCGCTGCCAGGGCATATGCTTCACAATGCCTACGACTATGGACTTTTCACCGGAGGACTTGGGTTGCATGCCGGCGCTGAGCGTCTGGGCATGACCGTGATTCCTCTTTCGGGGGCCGGAACCGAGCGCCAAGTGGAATTACTTCGCGATCTTCAACCGCAAGGGCTTGCGTGCACACCCAGTTATGCGTTGAATTTAGCGGAAACTGGGATGCGACGTGGTGAGGACCCGAAAAGTTGGGGGCTAAAGTTTGCTATTCTAGGAGCAGAGCCGTGGTCTGAGACGATGCGCCAGCGCATCGAACTCGCTTTAGGCGTGTCGGCGGTGGATATTTATGGTCTATCCGAAATCACCGGACCGGGGGTCGCCATTGAGTGTAGCCACGCTAAAGATGGACTACACGTGTTTGAGGACTTCTTCTACATAGAAATCGTGGATCCGAGGACCGGGGATCCCGTTCCTACCGGAACGTTAGGGGAGTTGGTGCTGACGACATTGGCAAAAGAAGCCATGCCGATGGTGCGCTATCGGACCGGAGATATGGTTTCTCTCATCGATACCCCGTGTGCTTGTGGTCGGACCCATCGAAAAATTAGTCGTGTGGTTGATCGACGACCAGAAGAAAGGAATTAGACGATGGTCACATTCTTGGCACTCTATCGGAAGCCGCCGGATCCCGAGGCCTTCTTGGCACATTATCAAACTGTGCATGTGCCTTTAGCTGAAGCATTGCCTGGGCTTCAGAACATGCTTTGGGGATTGGTCTCCCCTTTGGGAGCCGGAGACGACCTCTATTTGGTTGCTTCGTTGCAATTTCTGGACCGCGAGGCGCTAGACAATGCCATGGCCTCACCAGAAGGACGTGCGGCGGCACGGGATCTGAATCAGTTTGCAAAAAATCTCTATCAACTGAAAGTGGTGGATTGGCAATGACAGAACCGTTGGTACTCTTGGAAAAAATGCCGGGATCGATACGTCTCTTGCGGCTCAATCGGCCTGAAGTGTTAAATGCCCTCAATAGCGAGCTCATGGAGGCCCTTGTCGAGCAGTTGGAGCGACTGGATCAAGACGACACGGTCTCGGTGGTGGTACTCACCGGCCAGGGACGCGCCTTCGCGGCGGGAGCGGATATTGCAGAGTTAGAGGGGCAAACCCCGGTGAGCATGTTGACCTCCCCGCAAATTAATCGGTGGGATCAACTGCGACATTTCTCCAAACCCTTGATAGCGGCGGTGAAAGGCTATGCATTGGGAGGTGGGATGGAACTGATGATGGCCTGCGACCTGGTCATTGCCGCCGATAACGCCCGATTTGGGCAACCGGAAATAAAAATTGGAGTGATGCCGGGGGCGGGCGGCACCCAGCGGTTGACGAAGACCGTGGGCAAGGTGCGGGCCATGGCCATGGTGTTGACTGGCGACATGATCACGGCGGCTGAGGCCGAGTCTTTTGGACTCGTGAATCGGGTCGTGGCCCAGGACCAGGTAGAGACGGAGGCACTCGCACTCGCGGAGCGGATCGCGGCGATGCCGCAAGTCGCGGTGCGACTTGCCAAAGAGTCCATCCTTACCGCGTTGGATACCCCATTAGAAGAGGGACTTCGCCATGAACGCCGGCTGTTTGGGACCCTCTTTGCCACGGAGGACCAAAAAGAGGGAATGGCGGCATTTTTAGCAAAACGGGCTCCTAAATTTCAAGGGAAATAGCCGCTTGGATCCGCTCGGGATGGGTGTAGACACTAAACTCACCATCCCGGGCAAATCCTACTGTAGTAATATTTAGCATCTCCGCCAATTCCAATCCCAACGAGGTTGGGGCCGCATTGGAGATGATTACGCCCACACCCATGTGGGCTACTTTAATCACGACCTCGCTTGACAGGCGGCCGGAAAATACCACGATTCCGGGAGCGGTCGGAACATTCTTAATGAGGCTCCACCCGTATACTTTATCTAGCGCATTGTGGCGCCCGACGTCCATCCGGACCACTTTGAGGGTGTCATCCTGGTCGCTCCAGGCGGCAGCATGAAGTCCGCCCGAGTGTTGCTGTCGGCTAGCCTGGCTGAGTTGGGTAAATAGCGAAAAAACTCCAGAGGGTGATAGGGCCACCGTGGATTTAACGGCCTGCAGATCCTCATCATTTGCAAAATAGAGGCTTGGTCTCCCGCGACCGCAACAACCGGAAAGGGTCGGCCGTGAAAAATTATCCAGCCGCGCCGAGTCGACACCAGGAATTCTCACCCACACCGCCTGGTCGGTGACATGATGTTGGAATACGGTGATATCTTGGCGGGATTGGATTATGCGTTCCATGCCTAAAAATCCACACACCAGTTCTTCCACATCGGTAGGGGTAGCAATCAAGGTCGCCAATTCGCGGCCGTTGACATGGACGCGTAACGGCTCTTCGACCACCACTTGGGTCACTTCGTGATCCCAAGACCCAGACCGATAGTGGTATCGCACGTGCGTGATGATGTCGGGCATCATTAACCCCTCCTCGCCTTCGTACTTTTAGTATAGAACTTTCTCCAAGATTTCGCCTGATCCAACGATCAGCACCGAGCTTTGGACTGTAAATACGACGGACAAAGTAAGTGGACCTGGAAGAAAGGATGACGTCACTGATGCCCCACCCAGCTCTCTTAAGGGCGCGGCATCAGTAGCCCCGGGGTCCGGGATCGAACCGAGGGGACCGTCAGACGATCGTGGGTTAGCGTTTTAGCGATCAGGGGCCCTCTAGTGTCCCATTAATATCCGATAATTGTTTCGTCGATAGACGCGCTTTTGGTGTCACCA
>JAJYPK010000215.1 GCA_021795465.1 Bacillota bacterium | reverse complement strand
ATCCTTCCTAAAAACTAAAACCAAAACTAAAAAAGGAGTTCTAATTTCTGATGAAGAAGAAAATTCTCTTTCGAATTGGCGGAGCCGCCCTTATTGCCACTATGGTTTCGGGATCTGGAATCCGCCATTACAGCACAGAGGGTCCCAATACGACCGTAGCCAAGGCGGCGATTCAACAGCAACTCGAGAGCGCCCTCAAGGAATCCGTGCAAATTATTCCCACGACCGCCGTGCCCTTGAGCGTAAATAGCGCACTATCAACCACAACCGTATCCCAAATGACAGCAACGCACAATGCACTACTGAGCCAACTCTTTACTGCCAACAGCCCAGATGTGAGCGAACAAAAGTGGGGATACAACAACGAGCTACATGCCATTACGTATGAGCGCAATACGGCTATGACCTTCTCGAAATTTACGTATACCTCGACGTCGTTCATTAACAACAATACGACGGCAGACGTTTCGTTTACGGCCCTCACATCCACGACGCGACAGTGGCGTCCCCTAACAACCTCCGCTTGGGAGACCGTTCACTTGCCGGCAAACTGGTTGGGTTCGGCAACCCTGAAATATAATCAAGGCCATTGGTTAATTTCCACGCTCTATCTCACCACTACTGCTAGTGGTTGATCCGTAATTACCGGGTCCAAGGCCACCACTTTTTTTGAAAAAGTGGTGGCCATTCGTGCAACGCCGCACGAATGGCTTGGAGCACTTGTCGATCATGTGCTTCGCCCTGCACCTTCTGGGCTTGGGTTGTTTGCATCACCTCGTGGGTCACCTGGGCGATGTGTTCATGCAACCGGGTTAACTCCTCTTGCCACTGGGCGTGGAGATGGACTTCCATCTGGCCCAGCGCCTGTTGAAAATCTGCGGTGAACCATCCCTGATCGCCCTCATCTGCTGTTCGGGGACCTGATGAGGGGATCCCATCTCAGGTGAGAGGATCGTGATCAGGGATGGCGGCGGTTCCATGACCGCCGCGAGATTTGCGTCCTCGATGACATAAGTCGGTCCCCACAGCGACCGATCTTCCAGTCGTGCCAGGAGTTTTCCGGCTTTCACCAGGCGGCAAATCGTCAGTTCCGCTTTCCCTGCTCGAGCGGCCTCTTCTTTAATGGTCATGCCCATGTTCTCCCGCTCCATTCCCTCCTCAGATTGCCCTTATCATTTCGGGCCATGACCGTGCTTGTCCCTTATCGCCCAACTAGAGCGTCCCCCTTGTCCCAAGCCCGACAGGGCTGGGCGGTGTGTAAGTTTTTCGTGATCGCCTTTGCTGTAACTTCCTTCCCTCCCGTCCAAGCGGTAGCGCGGACGAAGGGCGGCAGCCGGTTCGTTATGCACCCGTCTTCCGGACTCGTCAACCCTATCCCCAACCCAAGAAAGTCGGCATCGGTGGTCGCTCCACCGTTTGTACCTCGCGCCCAATGGCCCAAAAGTTGTCTCGATTCACTTGATATAAGACATAATGTCCCATGGTGATGCGGTCCACGAGACCGGATGCGTGTAAGAGAGTCAAATGGCGGGAAATAGTGCTTGGAGCCAATCTCAAGATCCGTGCGATAGAATTTATGGTTCCCATGGTACCAAAGAGATGGCGCAGGATTAATAACCGCGTGGGTTCACTAATCACTTCTAGTCGTGCCCCCAGGGTGTTCGGTACCGGTACTGGACTCGCCCAGCGAATAATGGCGCGAGATTGGTAACTCACGTTGATACCCTGTAAATTTCCGTCCAACCATAAATGAGGCCAGCAAAAGATACTGGGGAATAGGGAGACGGATGCCAAAGGGGTTAACGTGATGTCGGTTTTCCAGGGTACTAAGACCTGGATCTCCCCATCGACACGTTGGAGGCGAATGCGTGGGGATAGTTGTTGCCATGCAACCGAGGGACTCTCGCGGATAAGACCCTTTTGACCCACCCTAATGTCTTGCTCCAAGTCGCCCACAATTTCCGCCCAAACTTGGGCAAATTCTTGGTTCCAAAATAACGCCATGACGTCACCCATTTCGTCACGCATCTCCATCGGAGACAGAGCGGGAGTTTTCCACCAGTCAGGGGACTGCATAAGAGCCCAATCTTCCCATTCCGAATGCCTAGCCATCCGCAAATCAAACTCTTCGACCCAACGGTGGCGGAAATCTTCATAGCTCTTCATCCACGCATCCAGCGGTTGCGCCATGAACTGTTGCCATTCGTCGTCGAACCTCCGGACGTCTCCTCCGAGTTCCTCTCTACTGGCAAGTCCTAACAAATAAAATGGTCCCAACTTGTCGATACGTTCCAATAACGACGATGAGATGCGGCTACGCACACGCAAACTCCAGCGGAGGAAGACACCGTGATGTCCCGGATGGGCAAGCACATGCAGCGCCCAGAGGACTTCACGAAACGGGGACACATAAAATTTTGTTCTGACCAGTGGAGATTCAGCAGAGTCATGTAGTTTCATATGGATGACCATGGCATAACATCCTTCAGTGTTAATCCCTGTTTCCTACAGAAAGTTCTGGTGGTCCTTAAGGATACCTTGCTATTTTATGGACCGCAAGTTCTTCAGAGGTGAAGGTCTGACGCGAAAAATCGCGTCGTGGTGTCGCCATGCATACACCAAGCTACCGCCCAAGAGGGCCACCAGTGCCACACCACTAAGTCCTGGTTCCTGTTCCACCCAACCGACTAGGGGAAACGAGGCGGCACTCATGGCATCCCCGGTCATCCGTAGTGATCCGGTGGCTCTCCCTGTCTCGCCGTCGACGACTCGGGCTTGGATGGCCGCTGTCCATACAACGGAATATATGCTGACCATCGACCCCAAAAGGGCCAGCATTGCCACGAGGACCCATCCGTCAGGTGCATATGAAATTCCTAAAATAGCGACAATACCCACGCCATACAATAGGCTGGTCCCCGACTTTTTCACAATAAGGGCCGGTTTACGAAAAATAAGTATCTGACCTAAGAGGTTACCAAAGACCAATGCCGCACTTTCCATGCCAAATACCGTAGCCCCGAGGCCAAATCGAGCCAATTCCAACGGGGCGGCGGCGTTGGATAACAAAGATGGCACCTGAGACAGCCCTCCCAGCACACTCGTGGTCATGACCCCAGACCCTTGAACTCGATGCGCTCTTTGCTTAGAACGCCGGATCGAAACACTCTGCGGAAATGTCCACCATACCATGACGAGAATTCCTAAGGCCATCGCAAAAGCTAAAGTGAATGGCGCGTGAAACCCACCTTGGGACACCAGCCATCCCCCTATTAAACCGCCCGCAATCCCGCCAAGTGCTACCGCCCCATTAAACACGGCCAGTCGGCGCACGCGATGGACGGGTTGTACATTATGCCCCACCATCGCCAACATTGACGTCCAATAAATTCCAGCTGCTGCACCTTGACAGAAGCGTAATCCCACCATAGCCTCAGGACCTAGTAACATTCCATACCCCCAGGCCACCATAGCAAGCATACCAAAGCTGACCAAGATCCCCCGCTTGCCTCCGTACTGATCAAAAAGATACCCCGCTAGCATCCCGGTCCCCGCCCGGCCTATCGCCCACGCCGAATATGAGATCCCGAGAATAACTGGGCTCGCTCCCAGTTTCATCATGGCTAGTGGCGTATCTACGCCCATCATAATGGCGATGAAAGATTGTCCGGCGGCCACCCCCATGGCCCAATAGATAAATAAATCTTGCCGATGAACACGAGCCCCTAGGGAACTTCCTATATCCATGCGGGATCGACCTGCGTGGTCGGTACCCTCCATCGGAGGAGAGCCCCGCCGGGATTTTGTTCTCCCAAGCCCTGGCCACCATGGCCCTCTAACATATCGTTACCGTCGCATCCATCAACGTAATTCGTCTTCTTTCATCCTAATTGGTCTCGATGCCACACGATGGTTTCCTTCGGCACACTGACTTATCGTCGCTTGGGCCAAGATATCGGTGGCGTCATAGAGAGGGTAATGCAACGTTGTAGTTACCGAGGTTCCATACGAAAATACCACGGGCGTTTCTGTACATGCTAAAAGAACGGAATCGACACCCCGCGTCCATTCTCCCTGTAGGACGGTTGTTAATCGCGTTTCCCACGGTTCACGGCGGTGCGTCGACTTCACTCCATGAATGATACTCATAATTTCATCCTGCATATCCTGATCCGGATACACAGCTTGGATGCCACGACCATTCAAGACACCTTCATAGAGATGATGATCACGGGTCGGTGTCGTAGCCACAATTCCCACTCGACGGCAATTCTTTTGGTCGAGGGTATCTGCGGCCAACGACAATAAATTCAGAACCGGGATCCCAATACTTGCACGAATTTCTCCAAAATAGGCGTGTGTCGTCGTGGATGGAATCACCAGCAGGTCCGCCCCGGCCTGTTCTATGCGCTGTGCTGCAGATACCAAACCTGGTACGGGTGAAACGCCACGACCCGCTAGATGGTCGAGACGACTCGGAATCGTGTTGTCCGTCAGAAGCACCACTGATAAGTGTTCTGAGTCCACCTGAGCTGGAGTTAATTCGACGAGTCGTCGATAAAAATGCGCCCCGGCCAACGGGCCTAAGCCGGCCAGTATGCCAACCGTTTTCCCCAATTCCTACACTTCCTTCACTAACGGCCGGCAAGCCTTTTATTGATACTGAATCCGCGGATCCACGACGGCATACAATAAGTCTGCGATCAGGTTCCCTAAAATGGTGAGTACCCCGAT
>JAJYPK010000214.1 GCA_021795465.1 Bacillota bacterium | reverse complement strand
CAACGCCCAGACCATAGTGCCCAAGGTCGTGCGTTGAGAGCGCCGTCACGGTCCGTGCGTGTGAAAAAAACTGGTGAGAGACTCTAATCGAACCATCGGGATCCTCCTCGTGATGAGAATGTCATACAGTCAATCTCTTCGACAGCGGATCCCGATTTTCCTTTGCATCCCGATATTTTTTTCATCTCGACAATTCAGTCTATTCGGACAATAAAAACTGGGGATAAGTTAGGTGCGATGGATTAATGCGGACAAGAGGTGGACGGGCCGCTTCCGGGGACCATGAGCCGATCCTCGCAGGCTTTTTCCATCCACAGCGATCCCGTCGCCCACCCGCAGTTCTTCCGCCGTGAGCCACTGATTCAAGACCCGATCTAAGGCGTCCGCATCCATTTTTTGCAATATTCGGCGCACAGTGGGTTCACTGGGGACCTTGAAGGTGTCGCCCCAGCGGGGGCACCCGAATGCGGCCCGTTGGTCTGGGGCTAAATCCTGAATCCAGTCGCCCATGGCGACAAAGCTCCGTTGGCCGGCGACCACAGCGGCTAAGGCTAAGATCAGCACCTGCACGATAGAATGTCGGATCCCGCGCCGATGGCGCGGATCAATCAAGGAATGCAGGCGGTCGCGCAGGCCTCCCGGACCGATCCAATTCAAGGCGTTAAAATCTACCACAGTGAGAGCACCTCCGGATAATGTGGGGGAAAGAAAGGGTGCGGCGAGGTCCTGGGGACGGCCGCCATTCAACGGACGGACCCAGAGTGCCTTCGGGTGGCCATGGTAGACATAATGGTGTGCGTGCCGGGCAAACCCTTGGGTTTGCCCCCGATACTGCCACCCCGCAGCCCGGTAGGCTGTGCCCGCAAACCGTTCCGGATCGACAAAGGTCTCGGCCAAAACGACGGGATGTCCGTACACGGCCTGCCAATCCGCCGCTAAGCGACGGGTATTGAGGGCGAGAGTTTTCGAGGCCAGATTGGGTATCCGCACGTCGGGCAAGATCAGAAAGCGGACGTTGTTGACCACAAAGCGTAAACGCTCCCATTGTTGGGCACGGGTCCATCCAATCCACCGATCCCGGGCTCGACACATCCACGCGGCGGCGGCCCATCCGAGGAGAGCCACCCACTCATCATCGAGACACGCCACATAATACAACGCTTCGCCAACCACACCGCGGAATCCTAAATAGTGATAAGTCGCCATCAATGTCTTCCATCGAGCCCGCTCCTCGGGACGTACCAGCCGCACCACCAAATGGGTCGGCCAATTCGAGACGATTCTTCCCGCAATTTGCGCTTGTTCTGTATGCATAAGGAGATCCTATCACGTTGGCAGAGAAAAGTCCACCCCAGACAAAAAATCATACTCTATCCGTGTTTCAAGGATCTTGACGGAGCCTTGGTTAGCTACCGTCATCAGAAGGCCAGACATGTAATCAAGCGGCGCTACTATTCCGATTCACTAGTGGAGCAGATAACGGGATCCGAATCTTAGACCGTAGAAATGAACGGCGGCGGGTGGTGCCAAAGAAAAACACAAAAGAAATTGTCGTTACCATTGCCCTAAGATTAGGCTTCATCGCTTCAAATCGGTGTAGTGTCGTCTGAACGAAACATTCCATACAGTTGTGGGACAAACAGCATCATGGGTGATTTTTGCTGGGATTATCGAAACAGTGCCGCAACGGCCAACGGATGATCGGGAAAGAGAGGACTGATCCAGTCATCACCGACGAGATACGGGCCATGCTGGCGAAAACCGTCATCCGTCAAAGAAAAAACCGTCAGCGCGTTGTCATCCGGGTCCATCACCCAATATTCGCGCACGCCGAACCGGGCATAGAGATGAACTTTGACCCCCAAATCCCGATCCCGGGTGCTGGGCGATAACACTTCCACCACGATATCGGGAGGCCCTTGCACGTTAGCATCGGTGACAATGTCTAAGCGGTCCTGACACACAAAAAGGACGTCAGGTTCGACCACATTGTACCGGTCAAAAACCACATCGAACGGAGCGGTATAGACTTCTCCATAATGGTGCAATTCCAGAGTACGCAAGAAATCGGCACAGTTTAACACAATCCGTTGATGTTTACGGTTAGGCGCAGGACTCACGGCCAGATCTCCTTCCAGGATCTCATAACGTTTGCCGTCGTCCGGCATTTGAGCTAAATCATCGGAAGAAAAGATGGGACGAATGACATCCATGATCCGAACCTCCTCTCGTAATGGTATCCTAAACGGTCGAGCAAAGAGAGTCAAGGTGAGCAAGGAGGAGGTGTGCCCGAGTGCTACAGTAGACAGAAGACACCGCCCAGGTATTTACTACGGGCACAGAAATGAACGCGAGATAAACCGTGACTTTTTCTACTGCTGTTATAACGTGAGGATTGAGAAGGTCTGTGATTTCATGTGCCATGCAACTCATACCCGACCGTCAGATGAAAAGTCTGGCCGCATGCATCGCTAACATAATCGCCATTATCCGTGAAAGCTGTTGTGTCGCAAAATTCTTTGTGGCAAGTAGAGACCATGTGTCTTCGGCTACCCGCCGGTGCGCCACCGTGTGAATCTTCCGCCGCCAATCGACGGCCGAGGGCAGGTCACTGCATGTGGGAGCTTTTCCACCTCCTAATGAAACATGACACATGCGATCTCCTTACCTGATCCCCCCGTGTTCATCGCGAAAACCAGGCGGTGGGTGGGGTGGACTGGGGGGTCTCGGCATTGGCGACACTCTCCACCGTTTGGTTTTCACGGCGGAAAGTCCTCGCGTTTTGTGCGTGGATACCGGGAGGATCGGGAATCTCAACGGTGACACTTAAGAACAAGCGGTCAGCGATTCGGGAGATCGTGCCGTCCGGCACTTTCCCGACAAAGCGTAACGATTCGTGCATCCGAACCCAACCGAGTTTCGGAATATGCACTTTCTGCCCTTTGATCGTGAATTGGTCGTTGGTTAACGTAAAACTGCCGTGACGGCCCTTTTTCTTAAACGTAGGATACTCCGCGATACCGGCAAAAAAATTCTGGCTATTTGCAAAATAAGGTAGGAACCATACTGCTTTTGAGCGTGCTGTGCTGATAGCTCACTGGTTGGATACGGTGACGCAAGGGCACCTACGGCTAGATGCCTTTTGGTTAGAAAAAGCTGAAATACCACTCCACCGCAGCACCACGAAAAAAGCTGGATCTTGGCCGGTCTACACCCACCAATGACCAGCCCCAATAGTGGCTGATCAATGGGCCCATGCACTATACTTGATGTTCACTGGGTAAAATCATGAGCTTAGGAATTTTGACATGGGCTGGCTGTGACAGAATAAAACTGACACATCGAGCAACATCCTCGGGCTGCAAGGGATGCGGAATATTCATGCCTGCACTTGGATGAACCGACCAATTTCTATGGAGATCCGTCATTACAAGACCAGGTTCAATGCAAGAAACACCTACCGGGGTTCCGGCAACTTCCATGCGTAGTGCTTCCGAGAGTGCTTCTATAGCAAACTTTGTTCCGGCATAGGCCCCAGCAGTAGGGCGTACCTTTGTGCCAAGAATGCTTGATAAATTGATGAGATGCCCACTGCCCTGAGTCATGAAATATTTGACGAAGGTGTATGCAACTCGATATGCACTCTCAACATTTACGCGCACCATTTCGCATACTTTGTCGATGTTGATTTCGTCAATGGTCCCAACCTCAATAATCCCGGCATTGTTCAAAACAACGTCACAGCGACCAAAAGTTGAAATCGCTAGATCAAGCAACTTTCTGGGTAAACTCGGTTCGGTTATATCACCAACCAAGACCGTAGCATGGAGATCCTTTTTGATAGGAGCAAGGCGATCCTCAGATCGTGCGGTTAAGGTCAATTTCATTCCATGAGAATGCAGTTCCCTAGCGACTGCCAATCCTATGCCGCTGCTTGCCCCGGTGATTACTGCTACCTTCTCGGAAAGATCATATGTCGTCATAAGTTTCGATAGCCTCCATATTTATATACCGTAAATACAGTTTATGTTGTTGATAATAAACCCGATCAATTTGACTCTGAACGACATCATTCGATCTAGAGCCGTCGTCAGATTGAACTAACAATCCAACCCCAGTGTGCCCGAATCGACATTGGCATGGAAGGCCATCGCCAACCATCTGTTGCACGGGACGGCCCTGTGCTCCGTTGACGAATCATAACCGACTTCCACCTTGTTTTGCAAATAGCCGAAATTCTTAAACGCTTGGCCCAAGTTCTTGGTGGCCATCTGTGGGGCGTTCTTGGTAACCTCCAGCATCCAGGGAAACTGGTCTCCTGACATTGAGTTGCTTACGCAATGCCGGATCGGAAGGCTTTAACCCGGTTGGATCCGCTTTCCAGGCCTCGTATTGTCGTTGCCATTCGGCCAACGCCCAGTTGTAGGCAAACCGCGCGGTCCCCGCTGCCTTGCGAAAATACGTCTCTTGAACGTTATTCGGATCGAGCGCAATCTTATGGGCCAGAATCATGATGACGCCTCCTCCACGGCATGTTTTACGCCATCTAACAATTTTTGGTTCTTGCGGGAACGGTTACCATAGAGCCGAGCCGAAAACACGGTGATGATTTCGAGCACGTCTTGCGCTAACTCTTCCTCAAACGTCACGTCTTCGCCTTGATTCAAAATCACGATTTCCACCTGCTTGGGTTCGCAAATGGCGAACAACAGTTCCACACCAAAGCGCAAGAGACGATCCTTGTGAGTGACGACGAGCCGACCAATCCGGTCGGCTAGAATGTCAATGAGAAGTTTTTTTAGGCCCTTTTTGTGATGGTTGATCGCGGGTCCGAG
>JAJYPK010000052.1 GCA_021795465.1 Bacillota bacterium | reverse complement strand
CCCGAGTCAGAAAGAACCTTCATTATAATACCGCGTAAATACATTAAGCAATTGGTCCGCATCCCGACATCCATCCACATCCTGTAAAAAGCCTGGGGTCTGGATTAATCCCGCAATTCCCTGCAAGATTTCGGTTTGGCCATCTTGGTTCGCCCCTGGCAACGCGATCAATAGGACGAGCTTAACCATCACCTGGTTTTGGGGATTCCCCATTTCTCGAAAAAGGACGGGGGTTTTCATGGTCCAAACAACCAATCCCGGTCGCAATACGTACCGTCCATCGGCATGAGGAATCGCCACGCCAAAGGGTTCCGTAGGGAGCCCTGTCGGGTACTCCTGCTCTCGACGTACTAGAGCATCCGAAAACCCTTCGGCAACGTCGAGATTCTCGGTCAAGAACCTCGACATGGCCTGTAGCGTATCTTTCGCAGATGTATACTCTTCATGGATACCAATACGACTGGGTTTTAACCACTGCATCCAATTAAGCAACTTCTTCTGCATCTCCTTTACCCTTCAAGCGAAGAGTAACTCGTTGACGGACCGCCCACGCGAACACCAGGGAAAGGATAAACAGGATGGACAGCCCGAGGGCGCCAAAGTTTCCTGCCTCGCGAACAATGAAGGGAAGCAAGTTGCCCCCGTCAACCAAAGAAGAAATATGAACAGCACCGGGAGGGAATTTGAAGTGAACCTGGCGCGCGGCGGTTGTAAAGAGTCCCGATAGTGCGGTGGCGATGTAGAGAGTAGGAATCATGGCTAACGCACCGCCAATAATGGTTCGTACAACATTACCGTTGAATACCGGTGTCATAAGCGCCAGGATAAAAGGAATGGTTCCTAGGTCAACAAATGGCAAAGTATGATTACCAGGCAAAATGAAAGCGAGCCCTAGGGTAATCGGCACAAGAACGACCGAGGCCGCAATGGTAGCTGGGGCTCCTACCAATAAAGCCGTATCCATCCCAATAAACAATTTTCGATTGGGAAATTTTTTCTGCAACAATGACGATGCACCATCTGCTACGGGCACCAGCCCTTCCATCAGGATCGCAACCATTCTAGGTAATATCAGCATAACAGCGGCAACGGTAATACCCAACACCAGCACTTGAGCCGACGGCAATCCCGCTACAATCCCGATCAACAAACCGAAAATAAGTCCCAGAATCATGCTATCCCCAAAAATTCCGAACTTCTTTTGAAGTCCTTCTGGAGATGCGTCCCACGTTTTGAGACCTGGAATGGCATCAAATACCTTGTTGAATACCAAAGCCATGAAGAAGTAAGGGGTTGACGTCCCGTGCGGAAAAGAAATGTTATCAAACCCAAAATATTGCTTGACCCATGGTTGGCTCCAGTCCGCTAATGCCAACGTAAATGTCATCGCGATGATCTCGGCAAAGAGTCCCAACGCGAAGCTATGGGTTAAGATCTCTACTAATGCCCCTGCAAATGCAAAATGCCAATAATTCCATAGATCAATGTCTAACGTCATTGTCAATCCCAACGCCCCGAGAAGGACGTTGTACACTAAACACACCGGAATCGCCAAAGCGCCTACCACCGATCCGTATGCGATTGCCGCAGTTGACGGCCAGCCTACGTCCAGGACGGTTAAATGAATTCCACTATGCTTAACCATAGCTTGCGCCGCCGGCCCGACAGTGCTCCCGAGCAAGCCAATCACTAAGTTGATACCAACAAACCCAACCCCAATGATTACTCCAGCTCGAAACGCCTTACCTAACGGCATCCCAATAGCCAATCCGAAAATAAAAATAATAACAGGCAACACAACATCGGGACCAACGTTCAGAATGTATTGAATCACGGTATTAGTATGCACGACCTGCCTCATCCTTTCGTTACGCGCGACGGAACACTTCTTCCAACTGGTCAAACACCGATTGCGACCCAATACCCGTCAATAACGGAATCGCATTAATCACGGGGACTGTCACTGAACTAGGTACCTGAGTCGTGGCGACGATGACGTCCGCATCCACCGATTTCAACAAATCCATCACTTTGCCTTGACGAATATTTACGGGTCCCAATCCGTGGGCCCCCATATACTCCTTTACCTTAGTCGCCACCATTGTTGATGTAGCGATACCCGTACCACATACCACGAGAACGGAGAACGGTTTCTTCATAGGAGTCTCCTCTCTGCACGTTCGTGCATATTGTCACATTTGTGTCACATTGAGTGTACAATGACGAGAATAGAACTTCAACACTGAATTTTATTGCAAAACCATAATAATCTATCAACTAAGACAACGTTGCGTCCCTGGTCGACCTGAGAACCTCTAACCCAGCGTTTCTGCCCAGAGTTCACCAGGGGCCAAGGGCGCCCGTTGTTACTATTTAGTCGCAAGAATCATCATGACGCAGGATTTCCTTCGTGAGGCGGTAAGGTTTGGTAATTAATCGCAAAGGCAGCGTGATCAAAAACAACGATAAGTCCTCTTGGAGTTGTTCTCCTATCCGGTGCGGCTTGGTAAGAATACGCTGAGCAAAGTCTGCCGAATAGATTTGATGGATGCCAGAGAGGGTGATGTGGTGGGAAGCAGGACCAGCTTGATTGCCCTGGGTTGGCTCTTGTTCATGCACCTCTACCCTTCGATGACAATTCTCACATTCAATGGACGCCAATCGGCCGTCGACATAAGTAATGGTATGCGACGTTGTCATCATGCAGGGTGTGCACAACAAGTCGACATCCGTAGGTTCTTGACTCGCAGTCATGCCTAAATCCCCTCCCTTTGCTTTAATTATAACAGCAGCCCAGGCCGTTCCAATAACTGTCTTAGTCGCCGTAGCGCCATCGCCGCGGGAGCCCCATCTATGGCCCGATGGTCAAACGTCAAACAAAGATGCATCCGTGGCGCGTCATGGCTCCCCACAAGGGCTCCCAGACCCAGAATGCCCACTTGGGGGGGCATTAACAAAGGGTTGAATGTCTCTACCCCCAGTGGCCCGAGATTCGAGACCGTAAACGTCGGGGATCCTAGATCTTTCAAATTCGCACTCCCCGCCAGCACTCTGTTCACCCGTATCCGCCGTCCTTGCGCAATCTCATCGAGCCGCATGCGATCCACATTGGGTATCGTGACCACAAAAAGTCCTCTGTTGGGCACATCCACCGCATAGCCCAAGTCGACCGTTGCACCCGGAATGAAGCGCCCGTTCTGTACCCATCCGTTCAACTGAGGAGTCTCACTCAACATACGTGCAGTACTTAAGAATATAAGATCGACGATGGTTCGATCTATTCCTGCATCCTTCCAGGATGCCCTTAAAGACATAACGGCCGACATATCTACGGACATCGTTAGGGTCACCTGAGGTATTTTAGCCGATTGAGTCATTCGTTCAGCGATGACAGCGCGCGTCCCGATGAGTGCTTGCGAAGACCTTCCCACATTTTCGTCGATTGGAGGCGCGCTTTCTCTTTGCTCCATCGGTTTTGCATGCTGCAGCCGAGTATAGTGTTGCACATCCGCTGGGGTCACCCGTCCCCGAGGGCCTGTTCCCTTTATATGATCCACACGAACTCCTAGCATGGTGGCTAATCTCCGCGCCGCGGGAGATGCGCGATAACCCGTCTGACCCACTTTCCTGTTCACGTCCCGTTCCACAGGGTGTAGACCATCATCAGACCTGGACGCAGTCGTCATTTGGTTTCCCTCAATCATGGCGACATCCGTGCCAACTCTCACGGTTTGTCCATCGTGTACCAATATTTGCACCACTTTAAGCGATCGGTCGGCTTCCACCTCCATATTCACTTTGTCCGTGGTGACTTCGTACAACACCTCTCCCGCGTCCACTTCATCCCCATCTTTCACCCTCCAAGTGACGATTGTGCCCTCATCCATCGTCGACCCTAATTTGGGCAATTGTAAAGCTATCATTGAGTCACCACCTCACATTCCAACCACGTCTCCAGGGTTTGGGCTATACGATCTACACTAGGCATAAATGCCTCTTCTAGTGGAGGGCTATACGGCACAGGCGTGTTTAACCCCGTGATACGAAGCAAGGGAGCATCCAAATAGTCGAAAGCCTCGCTTTCCATGACCCTTGCGGCAATTTCTCCTCCCACGCCTCCACGCCCAACCGCTTCGTGACAGACCACCAATCGCCCCGTTCGCTTGACGGATTCCACCACAAGATCGATGTCCATGGGTACCAGTGAGCGCAAGTCAATGACCTCAAGATCCCAACCCTTCGCTGCAAGGCGTTCGGCAGCTTCTAAGGTACGATGCACCATCAGTGAGTAGGTGATAATCGTCGCGTGTGAACCATGTCGTCGAATGACCCCGCTGCCAAGTGGGATGCCCTCGTAAGAATCAGGCACTTCACCTACTGTCTTATAAAGTAGCTTATGCTCGAAAAAGATTACCGGGTTAGGATCGCGAATGGCTGAGAGGAGCAGGCCCCGTGCGTCATCTGGGAATGCGGGCATCACGACCTTCAGCCCAGGTATGTGGTGAAACCACGCCTCAAGACTCTGAGAGTGCTGTGCCGCAGCTCCAGTTCCTGCCCCTGCTGGGCCGCGGATGACTAACGGCACGGTCATTCTACCCCCGAACATAAAGTGAATCTTCGCCGCTTGGTTCACCACTTGGTCCATCGCATTCACAATAAAATCGGAAAACTGCATTTCAACAATAGGCTTCATCCCAACTAAAGCGGAACCAATTCCCGCGCCGACAATCCCTTCTTCAGCGATCGGCGTGTCTCGCACCCGATCCTTGCCGAATTTCTCGACAAGACCCAAGGTAATACCGAACGCGCCCCCATAGACGCCAATATCTTCTCCCATGATAAAAACACGTGGGTCATGTTCCATTTCCCATTCGATAGCGGATCGAATGGCGGCCGCGTAGGTCATCTCAGGCACCGGTCTTGTCCTCCCTTGTGTACACCGAATCTTCAAGAATCTCGGGATTAGGCCACGGCGATTCTTCGGCATATTTCAACGCATCAGCAATGACTTGAACCACTTCGTCTCGAATCTCGTTAAGCATCGTGTGGTCCACACCGTGCGAACTTAGATGTTGTTCCAGATGGGTAATGGGATCTCGCTTGCGCCAGTCACGAATTTCTTCACGCGACCGGTAGCGATTGGCATCGCTTTTGGAATGCCCCTTGTATCGATAGGTCATCGCTTCAATGAGGGTGGGACCACCCCCACTACGCGCGACTTGGACCGCTTGGGACCCGGCCTCCCACACACTAAAGACGTCGTTGCCATCCACCATGGTTGCCGGAATGCCGTATCCGGAGGCGCGTTCGGCCAAGTGGCCAATTGCAAACATTTCCTTAACCGAACCGCTCATTCCGTATAGGTTATTCTCGACGACAAACACCACGGGCAACCGCCAAATAGCCGCCAGGTTGGCCGCTTCGTGAAAAGCCCCTTCATTCAGTGCCCCGTCCCCCGAAAAAGCCACGACCACTTTCGGTTGCTTTTGCATGACAAATCCCAAGGCCGCCCCCACCGCGATGGGCAATCCTCCGCCTACAATACCGTTGGCACCAAGATTACCCAGGGACTGGTCCGCAATGTGCATGGATCCTCCGTAGCCGCGACAATATCCCGTCTCGCGTCCTAGTAATTCTGCCATCATGGCACGAACGTCGCCTCCTAGTGCGATGTTGTGCCCATGTCCGCGATGCGTGGAGGTTATGACGTCGCCAGAATCCAGTGCCCCGATTATGCCAGTAGCCACAGCTTCTTCACCGATATAGAGATGCGTGGTGCCGTGCACCTTACCTGAGGCAAAAAGCTCATCAATGGTCTCGTCAAAACGACGAATGGTAAGCATAGTACGAAACCATCGGATGGCTTCTTCCAGGGTAGCATCTTTTGAAATCGCTTGCTCAGTGGCACGATTCATGATTTCGCATGCACCTCCTCATCCAACCACAAGGTTTGGAGCCGCCGTAGCGCGACCACCATGGAATCTTTTTTCAACTGCACATCTGCCCACCGAACTACGTGACCTTTTGGCACCGGGTTCAAGAGTGTGGCACCTTCGGCCACTCCTATGGGTAAGGCATCTCCGGCGCATGCCTCCTGGTACGTCATGATTTCTCCCCGAACGGTGTAGCCTCCGATTCCATCAATGACAGATCCGGCGTGCAGGTCCCTCTTGGCCACCGCTACCGTCTCCGCCACTGGTCGCTGTAGCGGTTGCAGACAGACATCGTGATACAGCACGGCCTTTGCCACCGTATGCGGCGTCTCCAAATTCGCCAAATGATAGGGACGATAGAGTGTCCATTGGGGACCCGCCCCCGTCTTTAGGTAGACCATATTGTCCATAATGACCTCATTGTCCGTAGTCACCACCGCGAATACGCCGGGAGCAATTCCGTGGACAAAATCCACAATTCCGGTACGAGAAAGCACCCCGCCTTGCTCTTGCAAGGCAAAAGTTGTGGCTAGCTGATCCACACTAAGATGCAGGCCTCGCATACCCCGACATTCAGGCTGAAGTCCGGTGGCATTGGCCACCGCCGTCATCTCCACCATGGTCTTAGTTCCATCTACAAACGAGCAAAACATATGGCCGCTTGCCCCTTTGGACTCCGCCTCCTCCCGCACCGTATCGGGTGTCGCATCGAAATCCAGTGTGTTATTCTTCCCTTTTCCTGCCGCAATCACCCTAAAGCCCATGGTTCGCGCAAACTCCACCATTTCTACCGTGGCTCCTGGTTCGTCTCCAGCAGAGACCGAATATACGACGCCCGCCTGCTGAGACAACTTGCTTAAAATTCTCCCGATGGTCACATCGGTCTCCACATTGAGCATGATGATATGCTGATGGCGCGCGATCGCATCGAGGGCGGCTCGTGCTCCAATTTCCGGAACACCCGTCGCCTCAACAACCGCATCGATACCTTCTTTCGGAATCTGCCGATAATCTTTCACCACCGCAAAGTCTCCTCGCGCAATGATTTCGCGAGCTTCCTGCACGTCCGTAGCGGTAAAAATCGTGGAGGATGCAATCCCTGCGTGGATCAATGCGTCACGAGCTCGGGTTAGGTCGACATCGATGACCATAGATGGCCGCATCCCGGTGATGGCCACTAATCCGGCTACCAGCCCTCGCCCCATTTGTCCCGCACCGATTATCGCCACAGAAATTGGGTGGTTATTAGCCTCACGTTGCTCAAGATCTCGTAACAAGTTTCCCATACCAGCATTGGCCCCCTTCGAAATCAATATCTCAACACTTTGATTGTTGTTCCATCGGAGACAGTCGTCAGTATCTCCCAATCTCCCCTGACACGTACTTGACCGGGAAGTATAGGATCGGCAGTCTCCGTAAGCACCAAATGACCCAGTGAGCGGAAGTTTTCTTCTGCCACCGATCCTACTTCCTCCAAAATGAACTGGGAGTCCCCAATCAACATGGTGCTATTCGCCTCAAGAATGGGCGCATCGTTAATTTTTGTTGGCTGATGCACGATGCTTATCTCGGCTAATTCGGCCGGCACTCCTGTGCCGAATAACACCAAGAGATGGGTGGCCAGGAACTCCATGGCCTCCCGACCAACGGATACGACTTTGCTTTCATACACGCATACAGGATTCATGGCCACCCTCCGTCTTATTTGATGTGAGCCGTACTATAGAGTCCAAAGCTGGCCAGCCAGGCAAGCACCACGGCGACGACTCCGGTAACTTGGCGACTGAACAACACGGCCGGAACCCCGACCTCCGTCGTTTCTACCGTCGCCTCACCCAATGCCATAGCGACCGGAATAAAGTCGCAGCCTACCTGTCCATCTATCGCGAATAATGCTGGGAGTGCATATTGAGGAGGAATCACACCTGCGGCAATTTCTGTACCGACGAATACTCCTACAATCTGGGCCACGACGGCACCGGGTCCCAACATCGGAGAAAACAGCGGAAATGTGCCCACTATCACGATGAGTGCGAGTCCCCACACAGTCCCCCCAAGCGGTGCAACTACGGTGGCCAGGTCGTGCCCGAGTCCGGTGTATACCACAAACCCAATCAGTAGACTTACGAACGCCATGAATGGCAAGATATTGCGAATGATCATGTCCACCGCTTCGCGGCCGGACTGATATAAAGTCCCCACAATATACCCCATGACCCCGGATAGCTTGAGAAAAAAACTCCGATCAGTCGAATTTCCAGCATTGAATGGATTAGCCGGAACCTGGTTTGGCGTGCTGTCCGCGACCCCAGGACGACTCTCAGCTTGCGTGTCCGTCGCATCTGTGGTGAGTTCTACTGTTTCCGGCCGTACCCCCGACACAAAATTGGTTTCTTTGATGTACTGGGCAAGAGGTCCGGACGGGCCAGACGGAATCACGTCGATTGTCAGTACACCCATACGGGGATACACGCCAATGCGAGCCGTGCCACCGCAATTCACCACGACGCAACACATCTCTTCTTTCGGAACTTGGGTTCGAAAGCCATCGACCGCTACCGCTCCAGTCAATTCCGCTATTCGTTGTGCCACCGGATGAATGCCCCCTCCGGTAACCGATACGACTTTCGCTTTGTGGTCATGCGGCGCGATTATCAGCCCTTTACCCCAGCCACCTTCGCCGGGATTTACCCGTACGCTACGATACGCCATTGCCATCTCCTCCACATATTTATCGTTTTACAAAGCTTCGGTTTGGATCTTGCTCGGTTGACCTTGAGTGGATTTTCGATTCATCAGGTAAACCGTGATTCTTTCGGTGAGAAGTCCCCGGATGAGAATGATCACGATGCCCAACAAGAAGTAACGAACGGCTAGGGGTGCAATAGACATATGAAGTTTCGTAATCCCGTCCGCAATCCCCAACCAAACGAAAATTTCTCCTGCATTGGCGTAAGGGAAAAACGAGGTAACCGGGTGGCAAAAAGACACCGCCGCATCATAAAATGCAGGTTTTTGATGTTCTGGAAGAAATCGGCCAAACGTATAAGCCATCGGATTCGCTAACAGGAGCAACGCAAGGATCGGCATTAGGGTATACCGAAGAATCGATACTTTGGCACTGTAAAGAATTGCTCGATTCACACGTTCCTGCCCAATGAAACGGACGACCGAGTACATAAAGGTCAATAAGACCACTAAAATGGGCACAATTCCGGTAACAAGACCGACAAACTGTGTTCCCCCAGCTTGGAATAGCCCGAAAAAGTGCGACCCAAGCCAATCTATGACATGTAACACGTCCCTCACTCCCTTTTATAAGTTATCCCGCAGAGGGTATCGGATCCATCACGCTTCGAATCATTTGTTCCTCCAGCAATTCACAAGCCTTTTGTAAGGCCTTCTCTTTAATCCCCGATAATTCGCTTCCATCGACGAATTCCGTAAAGGCACGGCCCACGGGTTTCTCATAGGGCCGAAATTGAGCGAAGGTGGAACGCCCTTCCATCGCATATGCACTCACAATGGATCCGGCTGAATCCACAGCCATAACCACCACACATCCCCTTCGGAATGTGCTCCGCACGACACCCGACGAGATGTAGCCACCATGCAATGAACGGCGCAGTTCGTTAATAAATTGTCGATAATGCCGTACCTGAATGGTGGTAAAAACCCAACTCAGAATCCACATAGCCAGGAGCCCTAACGCCAATTTAAGCGTCATCAGCCATCTCTCCTCTTGCACAATTGTGCATTGATGATATAATGTGAATCTAGTTGAATTATACGTTAACTCTGTGTCTTTTCAACTATCAAATTTTAATTTTGCTTATTTACTTGTTTGCCTATCGATGCAAAATGCACGGAACCCAAAGAGCCTTGGCAATACCAGGCCGCGTTAACGTACATTGAGCAATCTGAAGGTCGAGTTAAAATCAATATGATTTGAGAAAGTATAGAATCAGACTATCGAAAAGACTAGGACGACTTAATGCGAGTCATGGGGGGCAGTGATCCCGAACTTAGGGGTCCCAGATTATCCATTAAATCTTTTGGGAGGAACATGTCATGATCACAGTAGCAGTTACGGTCAGTAATCCGACAGGACTTCACGCGCGGCCCGCCGCATCGCTGGTCGCTCTTGCAAAATCTTTTACGTCTGCGATTACAATAAAGTACGGAGAGAAGTCAGCCAATGCCAAATCAATCCTCGCCGTGCTGACACTCGGAGCTTCCCAAGGTGCCTCTCTTACCATTTCCACAGATGGCGTCGACGAAACGGCGGCCGCCGAACAAATATTAGAGGCCTTTTCCAATAATCTTGGCGATTCATGATTAAACGGTCACACTATACACGGTAAGGAGCCATCCCCATGAAACTAGACGGATTAGCGGTATCTCCCGGCAGAGTTCAAGGAACCGTAGTTTGGCTACGAAAGACAACGCTGGATCCCCATACTCACGGTTCCATCAGAAATCCGGAAGAGCTTCGGATCAGGGCTATTCAAGAACTACGCCATATTGCCAAAACGGCCTCTTCTCCAGTCCTGGCGGACGTGTTAAACGCTCAGGCTGAGATGGTGGATGATCCCGAATTATGGGATGCCGTGAGTCAGGAGATGGACCGCGGAAAGACGTTAGTCGATGCCGTAAAGATCGAAATCGAGCGTCTCGTGCAACAGTTCGCGGGCCTCGAAGATCCACATCTCGCATCACGCTCGGACGACATTCGAGATCTTGGGAACCATCTTTTGGCGTTAATGGCCCCAGCCTCTGGCAATAATCTTTGGCCAGCCACTGAGCCCAGTATATTGGTCGCCGACACGCTATTTCCATCCGACACCGCAAGACTTAACCTGGCCCATGTCATCGGTATCGTCCTATCGCAAGGAACCGTCACGTCGCACGTCGCAATTCTATCTCGATCTCTTCAGATTCCCGCGGTAGTCGTCGAAGACGTTCACAAATGGTTAAAAGATGGCGATCGTGTCCTTGTCGATGGATCTCAAGGACACGTGTCGGATGAGAACTTACAAGAATTTCTCCCGCGGCCTTCTGTCAAAACAACGGTGCACACCGGTCCGGTGGCAACCAAGGACGGCGTGCCTATCCGCATCGAAGCCAATATCGGCTCCCGCAGTGAAGCTCTGATGGCCACCCAATATGGGTCAGACGGCATCGGATTACTTCGCACCGAGTTCTTATTTTCTGGCGATCACATGCCGACCGAGGCCGAGCAGTATCAAGCCCTTTATGAAATTGCGGAGGCCTCCCCCAAAGGATCTCCCATCATTATCCGAGCGGTCGACGTAGGAGGCGACAAACCTCTTCCCTATCTCGAATTGCCGGTGGAACCCAACCCATTTTTAGGCACGCGGGCAGGGCGCCTCTTAGCTCGTTATCCAAATCTATACCATGATCAGATTCGCGCCGTCCTCCGCCTTAGTCAACACTTCAACGTTCATTTGATGTTCCCCATGATCGCAACCTTTGATGATTGGAAGGAATCTCAAAACTGTATGACACGTGCACTCCAATCACTTAATCTGACCGAATGTCCCATTCCCATGGGCATTATGGTAGAAGTCCCCTCTGTGGCACTTTTAGCGGCTGACTTTGCCAAACATGTCGACTTTTTTAGTATAGGAACTAACGACCTCATTCAATATCTGTTTGCAGCGGACCGTTCCGTCTCGCAATTGGCCCGTTATTACCGACCAACCGATCCCGCAGTGATTAAAGCCCTCCGCATGACGGTAAAAGGAGCTCAAAGCGCACAAATCCCCGTCGGGATGTGTGGGGAAATGGCAGGGAATGATGAGTACCTCCCGATCCTCATAGGATTGGGACTCCGAGAATTAAGTGCCACTCCCGCTTCAATCCCAAGGCTGAAAGAGAAAGTGGCTAGTCTCACGATGGCCGAATGTGAAGAAGCATATAGAGGGCTCGTAGATCCCCTGAAGTCCATAACAAGCGACGGAGAGGCACTCGTTTGACACTCCCCACGCCTAAAGCTCGTCGCTTGAAATCGAGTCTGTGGTTACTTTTGCGCAGGATATTCGCCGCGCCGTTGGTGTCGGCATTTAATGGGTGGCCGTCTGCCGTGCGGTATAGGCCCCGTTTCACCCGCTTGCCTGAGAAGGCTACGTTTTGATGCGACCCATTCCATAACGGCAGTGGGTCGCTACCCAGAACACTCGCTTGCGATGTATCGGATTCTTCCTGCTCGACGTCTCGAATCCCGTATCGCTCACAAAGATTTTGCAATTGCGTGCGCAATTGTCCGTGGGGACTCTGCGCAAAGTTCTGATTGTTGCGCTTCCGCAGATGGATGTCGTGCTTCCAGTCGGGATTATAGCCCACGATGACGGTCCCGAGGCGGTGGGCCAGGCAATAGTTGATGATGTATCGACGGTGGTTCTGGTGTACCTGACACAAAGCAATCAGATTAAAGGCTTAACGAAAACCGAATACGAAGCCTTGCGCGAAATGTGTCGGTGTGCGAAGAATCTCTACAACAATGTCGGATGGTATTCGATTCGGCAATACTTTTTTCTCGAAGGCCGGTACTTGCGCTACGAATCTAACTGTCATGCCGTCAAGGACAACGCGAATTACGCGTTGATGCAAGCCGGGGTCGGTCAACAAATTCTCAAAGTCGTGGATCGCGCGTTTCGGTCTTTCTTCAACCTGCTCAAGCTAGCGAAGCAGGGTGAATACCGATTCCATGATGTGAAAATGCCTCACTACTTGGAGAAAGACGGCTAGTTTCCCCTCATGCTCTCGACGAATGCTCTTGTCATTAGTGGGTACTTGCAGATTCCCATGTCGCATGAATTCGCCCGGGCGCATCCGGACTTGGAACGCATCAAACTGCCCTTTCCGACACGATTGCGCCTGACAGCGAGCGCCTTAGATCCCCATAGCTGAAGCCAGGGGGTTTACGGCGCATTTGATAAAAACTCGTCCTCCCTTGAGCGTTTAAGTCCGCCACGGCTCGAGTAGGCGCATGCTTCAACCTCACAATTACGCTTAATCGGCCCGTGCGTCTAGCACCACCGTCAGCTAGCGGCCCCTAGATATATGTACACCCACCCCAGACAACCCGATCAAGTAGCCCATACCCGCCACTTTCAACAAAGAACCTCATGATTCCGCATGACCAACAAAATCCATAAGCCCGACTCCACAGAGACCATCTTCGATGGCCAGCGGTGCCCGTTTGTATCGATGGCTATAATGACTCTATGGTCTCACCTCATCCAAAAGTGGATCATCAACCATCGCATTCACCGCGTCGGCAAAACGTCTCAGCAACGACGAGCACTGTTATCCAACGGAGGGTTGCAGCTTTGGGCAACAAATTCACCCCAGTTACGGGATCGGTCCACCCCACCAATCCAAAGCTTTCACCTCATGGCGACAACTCAAATCCATCAATCGGTCATCGAGTGGACATGCGATGCTGAATGCGATTCGCCAGCCGGTAGACGACCGAGCTCCTTTGTCAATCTCGTCCTAGTCAGAGCCACTCACCATATTCACAAACAATCGATGTTGTTTCCCTGCCTAAATTTCGTCGCCATCACTTTCCTTTTGCTGTTCGCTGGAGCAAATTGTTCTCGAATTCGATAAAGTCATCGCAGTCGTACTCGCACTCGACGCAGAGCGCTTCCGTACTAAACCATAAACCATGGACGAATGCCACGCCACTGGCTACGGTAGCTCCTTTATCCGATAGGGTATCTCCGACCATCAACGTCGTCGCTGCATCAGCGTCGAGGTTTTTCATGGCATGGATTATCCCATCGGGCGCCGGCTTTATTGGAATTCCCATATCGCCGGCCACAAGATTATCAATAAACTCACCTATGTCGAGCGCATCAAGAGTTTGCTCTGCCAAAAAAGTGCTCTTGTTGGTGACTACTCCGATAGCGATACCGCGTCGGTGTAGTTCGCCAAAAAAATCGCGCACGTTGGGAACACCCAACGACGCCGACTGGATACGTAAGAACTCACTATACTGGGCTACATATGTGGCGGCCATCATTTCGCCAAATTGCGAAGCAAGAATCCTCTCTTCGGGAGGTCCTAACATTTGTTTGATTTGGTCCACGGTCTTAATCACTCTGCCGTATTTCTGGTAAAACCACTTCAATTGCATAACAATGAACGGAACACTGTTGATCAATGTTCCGTCCAAATCAAATAGAATCGTGTCTCTCGCATATCGCTTCAATTAATCTCTCCTCAAACCAACGACTGCTGACCCTTTTGTTCATGACTATGGCCATGATGGTATTCAGGTTGATACTCGAATTCAGGAACCAGTCTCTCCCAAAATCCGGAGGGCCCGGGTCCAAATCGCGTTTCAAAATGAATTTTCTCTCCATCAAGCGTGTATACCCGATATAGACTCGGTCCGGGTCCAAGGCCTCCTGCAGTCACCTGAAGACAATGAGGCCCAATGGACTTTGTAGTGGACGCATGCACATGACCACACGCATAAATACGGATCTTCGGATAAGAAAGAATGAGCTGTCGCAAACGGTCCACACAGTGGGGGATAAAGTCTTGAAATGCAAAAGTAGCTAACGGGCCACTGGACCGTGTCTCTTCCACTGGATAATGACCAACCAAGATGACAGGCTTATTCGTGGAGGCTAGAGTTCTATCAAGAAACGCCAGCGTGTCGTCCGGATCATGGTTCCGTAGCGCTATGCCGACAACCAACACTGCATCCAGATTATACAGAGTGACAGGGTCTGGGGAAAACACGGAACCATAATTAGTCTTTCGAAACGCCGTTCGCTCGTAGCACTCGGTCGAGGAATATGCTTGTCCGCGCCAATCATTTGCACCCAAGTCGTGATTCCCCGGAACCGTCAGAAACGGTACATGAAGTCCGAGCAGCCAATCTTTGGCTATTTCTAATTCTCGCACGTTGCAACTTCCGTGACTCGTCAAATCACCGGACACGATGAGCAGGTCAGGGTCCTCTGCTACCAGAAGCTCAGCGGCCTCGGTTAGATATTGATTCACACCTGGATACATGGTTTCAGGTTGTGATTCCAAATGAAGATCGGAGATATGCACGATTTTGCAAACCATATCTAACACCTCCAGTAGAGGATTAAGTGGCAGATGGCCTACTCTGATGGACTTCGCTTCAAAGAGTCAGCGAAGTCTTAGATCCATGGACGTCTGGCACATAGTGCCAGGGCGTGATGGCACGTTCCGTCACGATACCGTCGTCACCTGCGTCTTCTTAGACGAACGGGCACTGTTCTCAATCTCTTCCAGCGTTTTGCCTTTGGTTTCCGGTGCCATGATCAATGATACCACCAGACCCAGCAAGCCTGCTCCCACGAAGAGATAGATCGCATGCCCGATTCCCCACGCAGCTATGAGCCCAGGAAACACCAAAATACCCAAAATACCGCCTATGCGGCCTGCCGTCGCACCAACTCCCGTACCGGCTGCCCTCAAATCGGTCGGAAATAGGTCGCTGGCGTAAATAAAAGGCAACACCCCAGGACCCAAGTTACCCACGAACACTCCAGCATTGAGGAAGAACACCAGTTCGAAAAAGGATGGATGACCGAGCAGCGCCAGTACCGTTAAGGCGACAGTGAGACCAGCAAAACCCAAAATAATGCTTGGTCTTCGCCCCCAGCGGTCAAATAAAAACACCAGACCGATAATTGTACCCAGGATTGAGACCAATCCGATGGAAGAGGCCCCCAGCACCCCGTCTACAAACGATCCATGGCTAGCCACTTTGAGGATTGAAGGCGCATAAAGGGTAACGCCGTAATATAAGACGTCCCATGCAAACCAGAAGAGACACACAAACATGGTCCGCCCAATCAGATCTTTACCGAACAACTCCCGCCAGCTCCACGAACCTGCTGGAGCCACGCTGACCGAAGTCCCGGTAAGATCTTGCACCACCGCCTGCGCTTCCTTGACCTTGCCTCGCGCAGCCAGCCATCGGGGAGATTCGGGAATTTGACGACGAAAGTACAAGACCACCGCAGCAATCAACGCGCCAAATCCCAGCATATAGCGCCATGCGGCAGGACCCAAAGGGTTGGCAATCAATCCAATAAAGTAACTGGCTGAGACACCAATGAAAAAGGTTAAAGATAGGAACGCAACCCTGCCTCCACGTTTCTTTGTCGGGTTAAATTCTGCAACCAAGGTTGGAGAAATAGCATAATCCGCTCCGATGCCGATACCTAGTAAAAAGCGAAAGATCATCAGTTCCCAAATGTTGACGCTAACCGCTGTCAGCCCTGCGAACACCACGAACGTGGCGAGGTCGATAATATACATGACGCGACGACCTATACGGTCAGTTAAATAACCGAACACCATCATCCCTAACATGTTGCCGATAAAGACAGACGATGCCAAAATGCCAACCATGGTCGGCCCCAAACTAAACTGCTTGACCAAATAAGGGAGGGCTACACCCATCACCGCTAAATCATATCCATCGAGAAAAGTGCCGCTTGCCGAAAGTATATTCAACTTTCGATGAAACGCACCGAGGCGCGGATCCTCGACGAGTTCCATTCCCATAATGAACTCCTCCTTTGTTGCACATTTGTGCATGCTAAGTCAGTTGTGCACACAAATTCTAACATGTCCCTTTTTACTACGCAATACAGATATATTCTGTTTTAATGAGTTTTCAATCTTTTGTGGTATCTCGTGCCGATTCTTAACCATGTATTGCACATGCGTCTAACATCAAGGTGGAACCTCGCCTAGGTGCCACGTGACGTGACGTTCTGGGTTGTCCCAGTTTAATCCTACAATCGCTAGACTGTTGTGCATATTCAAGAATGATCGCTCCACCAGATTGCTACCCGTACCCAATCAAAGAGTAGTAATTCCAAACACAATACGGCATCGGCAATTGTCTTTCGGTTGGCCCAATCATGACCAGGGAAGCGATGCAGAGGCCTTTTCCAAGGTGTCCCAGGTCTCGCTTAACACCTGGGCTTCGTAACACAGCATGGCGGTATCCGTATCTCCATGACTCACGGCATCAGGACTCCCTACCACGCCCCGGCCGGGCACCGTATTGATGATGCGGGCAAATCCCGGCACATAAGGTTAATCGATTTCACATTCACCGCCATTACCCGATCCCAGTTTTCTTCGGCAAAGGTACGCACCGTCTGAGGACGTATGATACCGGCGTTATAGACATCAAGGAGTCCAAAGTTCTCGCGGGCGGCTCTTACCGCCCACTTGGCATCGTCACTGCAGGTCACATCACCACGGACGAAAATCCCCGTGGGCGGTAAAAATCGACTGCATCCGTTCCCCCGCATGGTCGGCATCCATCACGACGAGACGGGTGCCCGCATCAAGACGAAGCGCCGTACCGAACCCCGTTCAGGATGCCCCTGCTGTAAGCAGCGCCACCCGACCCTCCAGCAAAATCATGACTCCCCTGGCCGTCCCCTCGTTGTCCTCATTGTTAGATGGTCTCCCCGCCGTCAATGGTAAAACACTGGCCCGTCAAGTAATCGGCGTCGTCACTCGCCAAAAACAGAAAGAGTCCGGCTACTTCCTCTGGGGTTGCGTGGCGCTTAAGGGGGAGACCGGCGTTCACCGCATCCAACATTTCTGGCGTATACTCCCGTTTTTGCATGGAGGTCAGCACATATCCGGGACACACCGCGTTGGTCCGGATATGTGGTGCGTACTCGGCAGCGATGGTTTTCATTAACAAAATGACTCCCGCTTTGCTGGCATTGTAGTCGGCATAATAGGGATGGCCGCGATACCCATTGGTCGAGGCCGTCATCAAGATACGCCCCCGTTGATTGGGAACCATCCGGGCCAGCGCCCGCTGACTCAAAAGAAACATCCCAGTCAGATTAACGGACACCACCCGTTCCCATTCTTCTAAGGTAATGTCCAAAAAGGCATGGCGAAGGCTGATGCCGGCATTGGATACCAGGATATCAAGCCCAGCCCAAGCCGCATCTAATTCCCCAAAAGCTCGGTCTATCTCCTTCGCATCTGCAACATTAGCCCGTAATGGGAGCACCTCCGGGCATTCCTGGTGCAAGCGTTTAAGCCCCTCTTCATCCCAATCCAAAGCCGCGACGCGGCTTCCTTCTTGCAAGAAGCGATGCACAGTGGCCTCACCAATCCCGCTCGCCGCACCGGTTACCAAGACCCGCTGCCCTGCCATTTCCGGAAACCGTGCCATCTATTGGTGTCCGCCTTCCTGCAGACCCAATACATAGTCCACCACCTCCAACACGCGATCTATTTCCGCGGCACCATGCTGGGCTGACAATACCGAATGCAGAGAATACGAGGGAGACAGATAGACGCCATGATGAATCATGGCGAGCGCAAACTGCGAGAACCGTGCCCGGCTGGCGTAGCGGCAGAAATCCCGATAGTCGCGGATGGGCGCTTGGTTGCCGAAGAACACCTGCAGCATCCCCCCTACCCGTTGGACCCAGCCGCTTACACCGTGCGCTTCAAAGAGTGTAGTTAGTCCATTCTCGAGGCGTTCTCCCATGTTCTCCAGCACCTCATAGACGCCTGGTTTAAGCGCACTCAAATTAGCTTCAGCGACACTCATGCCTATATGCGACGCGTTCTGAGTTCCGTAATGTAACACCCCACCCCACCGCAAGCCATCCATGTACTCACGTTTCCCGGCAATGGCTGCCACCGGTAATCCAGCTCCGAGGCCCTTACCGTAAGTCAAAAGGTCAGGCATCAACCCATAGCGCTCGGCGGCACCCCCTGGGGCCAATCGAAATCCCGTAACCGTCTCATCCAAAATAAACAATACCCCATATTGATGGCAGAGCTTTTCTAATGCACGGAGGTAGCCGGGTTCGGGAGGAATCACCCCCATGTTGGCCATCACCGGCTCCGTAATTACGCAGGAAATCTCATGACGATAGCGCTTTAACGCGTCTTCCAGTCGGTCGAGGTCATTCCATGGCACCAATACTGCTTGTTGCAGCGCCGAAGGAGGTAGACCCGAACTTTCGGGAATGGCAATCGGGTCACTGACCAGCCCGAGATCGGAATACGGATGGGGATGAGCGGACACCAAGTAGTCGTCGTACCAGCCATGATAATGCCCTTCAAACTTAATGAATCGGGAACGCCCGGTAAGTCCACGCGCTAGCCTTAGCGCGGCCATCGTCGCTTCCGTTCCGGTATTGGCAAATCGGACGCGTTCGGCGGCTTTAACCCGAGACTGAATCAGATGTGCCACCCGACTTTCTACCGGCGAGGCAGCAGCAAAGAGCGTACCCTCGGCCGACGCACGGTGAATGGCCTGAACCACTGCGGGGTGACTATGTCCCAACAACAGGGCGCCATAGGCCATCATCAAATCGACATAGCGATTCTGATCAACGTCTTCTACATAAGCACCTTCTCCACGGACCAAAAAAATTGGGTACTCACCAAAGTTCACCGTCCCTCGCGAGGGTGAGCTAACCCCCTCCACCAAAACTTCTTGGGCTTCTCGAAAGGCCCGTTGCGAGCCATCCGTGTTTAGACGTGTAACACTCATCATCTCGCTCCCTTCATGTGGTTCAAGAGTCTCTGTGCCATCTCATCCCACGCTTGCCAAGTTGGTCCCCACACCCTAAGAGACTCCCCCCAGAGTGCCCGGGCTCCTCGGACGGCCTTCTCGGTCAGGAACACTCGGCCAATTTCATCAATCCCTTCAATCCCATCCGCCTTCCCAGCCTGGAGATTAATCGCGATAGCTTCGTCCCTCGTCATGATTTCCGGCAATGCCAAGCGAATCCCCGATCGCGAAATCTTCACGGGATAGCCCCCCGGAAGACCAAGTGGTCCTGGGGCGTGCATCAAGGTGGGTGTGTCATTGAGCAAAGCCCTCACCGTACGCACGGCCGAGGCGGCCGTCCACACGTGGCTCCGAGTACCTGCTGGCCAGGAAAACGGACGCGTTAACACATCCGGCTGCCAGCCCGCTTTTGCCTCTTGGTGCCATAGCCGATACGGTGGGAGGGGTGAGCCGGAAAATAAGGCCGCTTCCACGCTATGGTGGGCCACGAGCCGAACATCCTGTGGATAGAGCAACGCCAGTTCGTCCACGTTGCCAAAACCCACAGTCCGGTCAAATCCTTGCGCCTTAATAAGGACACTAGTCACATCGGGATAAGGCCCTATCACCAACCATGGTGGTGTAGGGAGCGCGGTCAAGTACGCGGCAAAGCGCATCAGCAATGCGGCTTGAAACGGCAACCACAACCCAAATCCGGCGGCTTGGACCAGGCCGGCGACCAACGGATCGAGAGCGGACCGCTTCCACCAAGTCCAGTAACTGGCGGTAAAGACCACCACTTCTGGCGTGTTTACACGAAGCCAATCCTCCCACTGGCCGTCCTCGGTAAGAGGCCACGGCAACCCGTCCACAAGAAGGCCCGGATTCAGCGCCCGGGCCTTCATTTGCGCCATGTGGACAATGTCCTGGAAAATCTCTCCCGGGCGACCCGCGATGGTCAGGCGGTCGTCCCCTGTTAAGGTCGTCACCAGTTGGTCGATGATGCGCTCCCCGAGATCTCCAGGGCCATAACACAACACATGCGCCATTTCCCGTGTCCTTCCCCTGACACCGTCCGACATTCTCAAGGTCAACCATTACCCTCATAACGAGAACGCGAGACAATCCCCCGAGTCGTTATCGGCATCCTGCAACGCCGGTCCAGTAGTAAAAGGCAATCATAACGATGATAAATGCACGGTGGCCTCAACTTCGCTTCATAAGCCGTTATCCGCTTCGTGAAAACTTCCGTATCTTTTCTCACTATT
>JAJYPK010000213.1 GCA_021795465.1 Bacillota bacterium | reverse complement strand
ATTGTTTGCGTGGACCAAGAGTTGTGGCTCCCAAGGCAAGAATATGGCACTCGGAAGATTCTTGGCGGCGTAGGTCTCGTAGGCATAAAGCCGTTTCAGTTGCTGTTGGGTGGTTCCGGGCTTATAGGTGTCCTGGATCAAGGCATTCATGGTGGGGCTATTATAGCCCCCAGAGTTTTCGGCTCCGCCTTGGCCAAAGAGGCCTCCCCCACTGGGATAGGGATTCCCATAAGACCAGCCTCCGAGGTTGCCCTGTCCCCAGTCAATGGCAGCCCACTTGGTGGCATTGGCTTGGCTATAGCTTACGACCGTATTGAAGGGCTGCGACACCAAGTGCACAATGATGCCTTCTTTCGCCCAGTCGCTCTTCATGAGTTCTACCGCACTGGTTCCGCTTTGACTACCTGAGGCGTAATTCAGAGTGAATTCGAGTTTGATGTTGTTCTTGGTCATCACGCCATTGACCATGTGCCATCCGGCTTTTTCCAAGATGGTTTTCCCGCGCTTGGGGTTAAAGGCGTACGGCTGGGTGTAGAGCGCGGGGTCAAAGAAGGCGGTTTTGGGTTTTGGTGCGATCGTCGAGTCGTTGACGACTCCGTATCCGTGAAAGATGTGTTGAATCATACCGGTTTGATCGACACCGAGTTGCAGGGCTTGGCGTACCGCAAGCTGCTGGAATGCCTTGCCGATACCGTTGGGAGCATTGGAATTCATGTTCAGGTTGAAGTAGTTGAATCCCAACGTATAGGGAACGGTGAGGGTGTCATGGGTCAGCTGATTTTTCGAACCCAACAACGAAATACCGAGATAGCCCACATTCAAGGTGCCCGTTTTAAGTGCCGTAAACTCGTTGGAGGGGGACGTCTCGTATTGGAAAATCACCTTATTCAAATACGACTGATGTCCATCGTATAGGGTGTTGGGTACGAAGACCCATTGGCTATTGGGCGTCATGCTTTGAAGCTTGTAGGGACCATCCACCACCTTATAGACGGAGTTGGTGGGGGAGTTGGCGACCGAGTTGATAAATGAAAGTTCCTTCGTCATGTTGTTGGGATGGACATTCCATACCGATTTGGGTACCGGGATGATTTCAGTGAGCCCGTTACGAATAAACCAGGCGGAGTTTCGTGGTTTGGTTAAGGTTACGACGACCTTATGCGCGCCAACCGCCTTCACGCTTTGCCAAATGGTGGGCATGCCGCCAAATCCTTGAGATGCTGAGGTCCAGGCATAGTTGGTGTTAGGTAACGACGCCGCACGCAAAATGTTGTAGGTGAAGACAACATCTTGCGCCGTGACGGGGGTTCCATTGGACCAGTGCCATTTCTTGTGCAAGGTGATGGTGTAGACGGAACCCGAGGCGTTCCACGTTACGGAAGAAGCCAGGGACCGCTTGTAATCGATTTGATCGTGCTTGTTGAAGTACACCAGCGGCTTATACATCATGTAGTCGGTTTGGTAGTTCAAGACGGTATCCGCCGAAAAGGAGACTAATGGGAAAAACCAGTTGGGAGATGACTGCGGTTGCAAGGCATAGACCGCGGTCCCGCCGTGATGTGGAGTGTTGGAATTTGAAGTAACCGGGTTCGATGTGGTGCCGCAGCCGGCGAGAGCTGAGGCTAGGACTCCAACGGCGACGATGGCTGGGAGCGTAGGCTTCTTCATTGTTGGATGGGACCTCCTTAGTGGTTCGTTGATATGAGTCCAGCATCCGCACTAGGTGTCGGCCCGGGGAATCCGGGGAGTCCTAAAGGGATTTTCGTTGTTTTCGACGCTAAAGTCCTAAATTCCTCTAAGGTGTCTAAAAATTTTTTGTGTCTTCGCACGGGTCCTTTTCAGCAGGAACTTCTGAATCCTGCCCCGAAGAATTAGGCGTTAGAGAATTACCAGGCGAGGAGAGGTAGTCGATGATTGTAAAAGACCCATTGTGGGAGGAGATTGAACCGTGGATGCTCGAAATCCGTAGGACCATCCATCGGCATCCGGAGTTGGGATTGGAAACACCCCATACCCAATCGGTCATTGAAACAGCCTTGGACCTGTTGGGCATTAGCCATACACGACCGATCGCGCATGGGGTCAAGGCGGAGATTGGCCCGAAAGGCGACAATGCGATATTGCTGCGGGCTGACATGGATGGACTCCCGGTGACGGAAATCCCCCGTGTGGCTTTTCCCTCAGAAATTCCAGGGCGCATGCATGCCTGCGGGCATGACTGCCACACAGCGATGTTGCTGGGAGCGGCCCGGTATTTAAAGGCCAACGAATCGCGTTTAACCCGGCCCCTGGTGCTCATGTTTCAGCCTGCCGAGGAGGGTCCGGGTGGAGCGCTCCCTATGATCGAGTCCGGCGTGCTCGAACATCCTCGTGTAACCCAAGCGGCCATGATTCACGTGTCAGATGGTCTCGCTTCTGGTGTGATCGGACTCCGTGAAGGTCCTGCCATGGGCGGATGCGACGACTTCGCGGTTACGGTCCATGGGAAAGGTGGCCATGGTTCTGCTCCCCATACCGGCGTCGATGCCATTTTGGTCGCGACGGCGATTATCCAATCCTTGCAGTCTCTGGTGTCTCGCGAGCAAGATCCATTGGACCCGTTGGTGGTCAGTGTGGGAACCATTTATGGAGGATACCGAGAAAATGTGATCGCCGATCGAGTGGAGATGACAGGCACGATTCGAAGCTTAACGGCGTCGACGCGAAAGCGTGCAGTGGAGCGGGTGCGAGAGGTCGTGGAACAGGTCGCTCATCTCCATCGGGCCGAGGTCGACCTCACTATAGACGTGGGGTATCCGCCGGCGTTTGCGGATATTGAATGGACGCGTCACGTCAAACACATTTTGGAGCGCGAATTGGGTACTGAATCGCTCACCAATATTGCGCAGCCGACCATGGGAGTGGAGGATTTTGCCTATGTTGCAGAACGGGTGCCAGCGACTATTCTTAACCTTGGCATCGTTGGGCAAGGGTTCACCACGGGACTACATTCCGCCGGCCTCCTGATCGACGAAAAGGCTTTAAGATATGGAGCGGCAGCCTTCGCGGCGGTTGCCCTGGGATCTTAGCTAAAACCACCAACATGAATCTTACCTGGCGCCCCGAGTCTACCCGGGGCCGCTCGGGTCTTTTTAGTAGTGGTTCAGGATTCCCCGATGGCGCGCAAGACGACTGGCGCCTACGAATGACAGGACACCAACCGTGAAGGTTAAGACCAGATTGGTTCCCGCTTCCCACCAAATCCAGTGCGATGTGGGTGTATGCGAAAGAAGGTTTCTCAAAAGCACGACTTGGGCCGTGAACGGGACCACCATAGATACCACGTGCCAAATCAATGCGTGGAACTTGACGACCGGGGCCAGAATGACGAATAGCAGCCCAAATTGGATGATATTCAGCACTTGACCCATCCGTTTAAACAAGAGCGCAATAGCGGCCACGCCTAGCCCAAGACCCCATGCGGTACCCAGCGCTGCGAGAAAGGGAATGAGCGCGAGCCACTGCCAGTGCAAATGCACGTGAGTAATCGCCAACAACGCGGTAATCACAATCCCCATAGGAATCAGGAAGGCGAGAATGGCCATCAAAGCTCGCATTAAAAAGATCACGGCGGGAGACCATGGGACCAGCATCACCTGCTCCAGCGTCCCGTTCTGGGCTTCGTTTTGGATGGACCATCCGACGTCATCAGTGGCGGCCATCATCGTCATCCAAATCACGTAGCCCACGACGACCGTGGTCAGCCGTCCGCCCCCGATCGGCGAATGGGTGACGTACGTAGTGCCATAAAAGAGTCCCGCAAATACAATCAAGAGCGTCATCGTCGAAGAGATGGTTTCTAAGGGATAGCGGACGGTTTCCACTACCGTGCGGCGCCACTCGGCCAAGAAGAGACCTATCACGCGAGGACCCCTTTCGCCATGACTTGCTGGAACACTTCGGCCAAGTCGGCCTGATGGCGTTCGACGCGCAACAGGGGGTGCGGATGGAGCACATTTAAGAGGCGATAAATCGCGTCGACATCCTCATCTTCAGGCAGTAGTTGCAGCGTGTCAGGAGAGATTAGAGTGACGTCTTTGACCGTCTTCCGGGCGGCGTCTACAAGATGAAGCGGCCAGGGAATGGGCGTTACCAGGGAATACATGGGCTTTGAATATTTCTCAAGAATGTCCGTGGTGATACCCTCTAAAATGAGGTGCCCATCTCGAATCATCGCGACGCGATGACTCAACTGTTGCGCGATATCGAGTTGATGCGTGGTGAGAAGAATGGCAGTTCCGGCCGCCGCCAGTGCTTGGACCATGTGTTTGATGCCTTCAGAGGATTCGAAGTCGAGCCCTAAGGTGGGTTCATCAAGCAGGAGCACTGTAGGACGATGCATGAGCGCTTGGCATAAGGAAACCTTTTGCTGCATGCCTCGGCTCAAGGTCTGCACGGTGCTGTGAGCTCGGTCTAATAACCCTACTTGTTCTAACAGATCAAAAGCGCGGATGCGAGCTTGGCGGTAGGGCACCCGGCGCATGGTTCCCCAATACAGAAGGTTTTCCAGCACCGTAAGTCTCCAGTAAAGATTGCGGCTCCCTTCCAATACGGCACCGATACGCCCTACAGCGCCATTGCGCCCGGTGGATAGATTGATGCCGTCGATATAAATAGCGCCCTCATCGGGGCGAATAAGACCAGCGGTCATTTTAATGGTGGTGGTCTTGCCGGCACCATTCGGCCCTAAAAACGCCAAAATTTCACCTGATGCCACGGAAAAAGAGACGCCCCGCACTGCATCCACGGGTCCGGTACGGATTCGAAACTGTTTGACCAAGGAATCCACTTGGAGCATCTCTATCTCTACCTCTTTTCAGTCG
>JAJYPK010000212.1 GCA_021795465.1 Bacillota bacterium | reverse complement strand
CCTCGAAATTTTAAAATAGCATATGGGAACCACCCGTGAATGTTCAGCCGTCATCCTAGACTTTGAGAACGAGCCGAGACGGTTGGAGAGGCTTGCGTATCGATGAGAACTTCGCATGAATATGTGAGTTGGCACTGACCTGCGATATTGGGTTAATTGTGGGCCACGGTTAAGCGGGCTTTCAATTTCAAATCACGGGCATGAAGGCCGGTAGGACACACGACTTGCGCTGTGGATCTCTTACACAGCGACTGCTATCGGCACCCAGTGGGTTGCTTTCATGGTTTCGCGGGAGAGAGCTTACAGTGTATGTATCCACCCACCAGGACCTCTCACGGCCGAGAAGGTGCCCCATGGGAGCCTTCTTATCCATCGCCCAGCCTTGATCCCACACATGGCTATCCATGTCGGTGCGTACTTCTCCATGCGCATAAAAAACTCATTTCCATGAACAAGTAGATCGCACAAAGGGGATCGAACACCTGGAGTAACAGGGTTGTGGCGGTGTCGGGAGAGGGCAGGGCGAAGGTGCCCATCGTCCAAAAGATCCCGACGGCCAAGGGCCCGTACCGGGTGCGCATCCCCAGGGTCTGATGGGTGGTCATGAGGAATACGCGAAGATGCACCATGAGGCCCAGGGCGACCCCGACGGTCCATCCGAAGACGACCACCAGCCCGATACGGGAGAGAAAAAACGTGCTGTCTAAGGTCACGTGATCCAAGGTAAACACCACAGGCCAGCGGAGATGGACTAGCGCTTGATTCCCGATCGAGCCCATGGTCACGCTATACAATGCCCCCAACAACGTCCACGGCACCACGGCGGCCCAGACCCGATTCCCCAGGCCCGGCGGTGTCGCCAACAGGGGGATCACTGACCGCAACGTCACTCCCAACGGCAATCCCAAATACGCCACCACGAGGAGCCCGTCGAGTTGGGCCGGGAGGACCATCACCTGATTCGGCAGCAAGACGCGACCGAAATGGAAATTGGTTAAGGCGATGGCCAGGGTGAGGCCGGTGACGCCCAATAACACCGGGATCACCAAAAACACCGCGCTCCAGAGTGTGGCTCCCACCCCGCGAGCGCCCCACACAATGAGGCCGACGATCGGGAGGATTAAGGCCCATCGCGGGGTCTCGAAATAATAAAAGGTTTGGAGCATGCCCGCTAATTCGTCGAGAATGATCACATCCATCCCGATTAATCCGACACTGGCGCCGATCCCCAATATCCTATTGATGGTCGCCCATCGCCCGGCTAACGACGCCGCACTCGGGCTCAACACCGTAATGGCGGCCAACCACAACCCGACCCAGATCAGGACCAGGTCACTATCTTGTCCCGCCACCATCACGACATGGAGAGGCCAGACAAAGAGACCGCCGGAGACCACCGTGGCCACCGTGACCCAGATCACGAGCGCCGGTGCGGGTGCGGTACCGCCTTTGCGCGGGGTCAACGCAGGATGCCTTCTTCGCGCAACGTAAAGTGTACCACAGGATCCAAGCGCCATCCTTTCCAGTCGGAGACCGGGCTGGTCCAACGCTGGTCCACCCACGTGGCATCCCGGTGCCAGCCCATAGGGTCGGTCCCGGTGTGCATGGATGCCTGCCATGCGGCCTGAATATCGTGCTGGATTTGGGTCGTCACGGCGCGTTCCACCGCCGCGTCCGAGGGCGTCGGCCCCGCGGTGGCGCCGCCTTCGATCAACACCCCGGAATAGTGGAGATCATCGGTCACCACCACGTGGTGCGGCGTCCCCCGGATTTGGAGATTGGACGTGCCGCGAATGAGCGCCACCGTGACCGGGGCCCCGCCGACCGTGACCGCCTTCAGGTCATGATTGATGTGTCCGGTGAGATAAGCCCAGCCCGTCGTCGCAGGTTCACTCCACGGTTGGACCCGGTGCCCGACCACCAGCAGTGAGTGTATGGCAAACGCATGGCTAGACACCGCCACGTCCGCCGCGTGGATCGAGACGCCGGGCGTCGCGGCCATATCCCAGATGCGCCATCCGCGTCCCGGCCACTGAACGGGTTGGCAATGACAGGTGAGGGCCCGATATAACGCCACCTCGGGCACGACCTCAGACGACGGCGTGAGTTCCACCAGGCGTTGCGCATCCGCCGTCCCGACGACCCAGAGCGTCAAGACGAATCGGGCAGAATCGGCCATATCAAACATGGTTTGGGACCAAATGGAGGCCGGTAACGCGGTCGAGAAGGCCACGATGCGGACTTGGCCTAAGTATAAGGCCCGGCTTTGTTTCGCTTGTAGCTGCTTTAAGGCGAGCAACAGGGAGGGAGCCGTCACGCTTAAGGGATAAAATTCTTGGCTTCTCGTCGTGGAGGACAAGCTACTGGCCGTAATGGTAGAATCCGGAAACATGAACGTGTACCGTTGGATCCCCCGGAACGGGGTGGGATCAATCCCGATCGCGGCCACGGCGGCGCGCGATTCGACCGGGCGTTGGTCCCAACAACCGGTCAGCACCAATACCAGTACAATCCCCAGCAACGCGCGTACCCCACGCCGTTTGAGCGACACCTAACGACGCGCCTGCCAACGCAAGTCGACCGTTTGACTGTCCGTCGGCCGTCGGGTTAGCGCGGACCACGGCAGGCGCCATAGAAGATTCCCCCAATCTTTCGGGCGCCACGGGGCCACGGGCACGAGATAGGGGGTCCCAAAGGATTCTAAATCGATCAGGGTCATACATAACCATAAACTCATCAACACCAGACCATAGACGCCCAGCACAAACGCCGCCAGCAACATCATCCAGCTAATCAGTCGCCAGCTCGCTAATAAATCGTACGTGGGGACACTGAACAAACTGAGGGCGGTCAACGTCATCAAGACAATAATTTGCGGACTGACAAATCCAGCCTTCACCACCGCGGTGCCCACCACAATCGCCCCCACCGTTCCAATCGTGGAACCCAGGCCCTTAGGCAGTCGCAAGGCCGCTTCACGTAAGATTTCGATCACGAGAATCATGACCACGACTTCCACTAACGGGGTGAACGGCAAACCGCTGTGACTTCCCGCCACCAAATCAAATAAGGTTGGGGAAATCAAATCGGGATTCACTTCCGTCAAGGCAATGTAGAGTCCGGGTAAAAAAATCCCGAATCCCCATGCCATCCAGCGAATCAAGCGGATGAACGACGCATCGTACCAGACCGTAGAAAAATCATAACTCGTGCGATAAAAATCCGCCAATACTGCCGGAACGGTGATGACGGAGGGATCGCCATTCACCATAATGGCTACTTTCCCTTGCTCGATAGCCAATGCCGCCAAATCGACCCGTTCCGTATACCGTACCGTGGGAAATAGTGACCATGATGCGTCCCGGATCAAACTGCCCACACGCGTAGCGTTGGTCGCCGCGTCAATCACTAAATCGGACATCCGCGCGTGGACCGTCGCGACTACTTGGGGCGACGCGACTTTTTCGAGATAGGCGATGGCACACGCGGTGGGAATTCTCGATCCCACCAGCACGGAAACAATCCGGAGATCGGGGGATTGTAAGCGTTGGCGGAGTTGTCCGACTTGGATCCCCAGGGGTTCCACAAACGCTTCTTTAGGCCCGCGAATGCTCCGTTCCAGGGTGGGCTCTCCAATATCACGATGCGGGGGGTTTCCCATGTCAATTTGCAAGGCACACGGAACTCTCGGGCCCACCACGATCACATTACCCTGGAGATAGGACGGAGCCAATTCGTGCCATTTGTCCATGACCTGTGTGGCCATGCCACTCATCTGCAACCCCTGGAACGCGTCCTGGTGCCCGGTTATGGCATCGGTCAGTCGGTTAGCGTCCACCAGACTAGACACGTACACCACGAACGTCTGATGAGCGCCCTCTGGCGACGAGACCCACTGCACGACCAAGTCGGGTGCCATGTCACGCTGTGCATCCAGCCTATGGTACAACAGCCCGACATCGGCCCGTTCCAAAGCCTGTTGACTTAGAGTATCTGCGAGCACGGCAATCCACCGATCTAACCGGACGACAAGGGATTCCGCGAGGTGCGCCCACGAGGAGATGGGAGAAATTACGGCAGGCGAATCGAGTGAGTCGAACATCTATGTCACCGTCCTCTCCCTGAACATACGGATGTTCCTAGCATCACCGTCGTTGCCCAGGCTATACGTGTTTCCCAGTTTAACTCCAGCCACTCTACGGAATGGATTCTTACGGTGATGGCTCACACGACGACCGCCCCCGCTGACGAGAGAAGTTCTTTAGTGCCCTTATATCACAATCAGGCGCACCGGTACTCTTGGCCGAAATGGGGTAATCCACACGTTAAAGATAACGTGTTAGAAGACCAGTGGGCATCCTAACAATCCGTGCGCTAGCGAGAACCGTATGGAAAAGTTCGGTAGTGAATATGGAAACCGTGCTCATGAGTATCAAATGCCCTCGGGCGGCGACAATGGAATCTGCCTGCCACACAGCGACTGGAATTGGTGGATCCGCCGGATTCTGTGGCTTTGGGGTATTGGTTGCCAATGCACGGATCACAGCGTGAGGTTCTATGAAGTCCATCTGAAGTCCCATCGACTATTGGCAAAGAGGAACGAAATTGGTATGATCATAGCGAATATCCTGGAAGATTGTCGTGTTTTAGCGGTGCTTTAACTGAATTTCGCTAGAAGAAAAGGCTTATTTGCACAGTTGCCCCCTTGTTTCCTACCAGTGCAGATCACCGACCGTGGCCAATCGGCACCCGTTATGGAGTGATAGTTCGATAGAAATGAGGTCCGCATGACGATCCGCGCGATCATTGTGGACGATAACCAGGACGTGCGTGAACTTTTAACATTTTTAGTCCTAGAGGCTG
>JAJYPK010000211.1 GCA_021795465.1 Bacillota bacterium | reverse complement strand
ATTTGCGGAACTCCTACAGCACGATGCGGTATCGATTATCCAACTCGAGCCGCAGTTTTTAGGTCTCACGGCCTCCAAAGAGGTGGTAGGGATGGCACACGCACATCAAGCGGTCACCGCCCCGCATAGTGCGCAAGGGCCGATCTGTTCCTTGGTCTGTGCGCACCTCAATACCGCGTCTCCCAATTTCTTCATTCATGAATTCTTTGACGAATTTAACGAGCCCTGGGAAAAGGAAATCTTGACGCATACGATCGCCATGGAAGAGGGGTACATAACAGCGCCCAAGGCCCCGGGGCTTGGAGCCGCCTTGAATATCGAGGCGATTTTGCAACATCCGTATCAGGTGTCAAACTATCTGCCCTTGTTTAAGACCGGGTGGGAGCGCCGAATCGGTGATGTCGACGAGTCCTAGAGAAATGGGGTATGCAGGATGCGATTTCAAGACCAAGTTATGGTGATCTCTGGTGGGGGTTCGGGGATTGGCCAACAGATTGCGTGGGAATTAGCGGATGAGGGAGCTACGGTGGTGGTGGCTGATATTCAGCGCGAGGGACTCCAAGCCACCGAAAGCCGCTCTGGTGTGCATAGCCTCTTCTGCGATGTGCGCGAGGACGAATCGGTCCACGACTTAGTCAAAGACACCATGGCCCAATTTGGTCGCATTGATGGCCTGGTGCATAGTGCCTATTGGACCAATCCCAAGCCTCTCTTGGAGACCGAACCCCATGAATTTCAAAAAACCCAGGATGTCATTCTAAAAGGTGCGTATTTACTGGCGCGTCATATCTTACCCATCATGCTCCAACAAGGCCGGGGCGTGATCGTCCCCATTGCTTCGGTGCATTCGGTCTTGGGATTTCGGGACTTTTTTTCGTATCAGGTGGCCAAAGCGGGCCTGTTAGGGTATGTCCGGAGTATCGCCGTCGATTATGGGCCATCGGTGCGTGCGGTCGCATTGGCACCGGGCGCCATTGACACACCCGCCTTGCAAGATACCGCCGAGGAGGTTCGTGCGACCTTGGCGGAGGGGGCCCTCGTCAAGCGCATTGGAACCGCGCATGATGTGGCACGCGCTGCGGCATTTTTATTGTCGGATGACAGTAGCTTTATGACCGGCACCCTCATGTTGTTAGATGGTGGGTGGTCCGTATTATAAATGCGAGGAGATCCGTCATCGGTCAGTTAACGTGGTTGGGACAAGCGGGATTTCTCCTAGAGACCTTGCATACACGTCTGGTGATCGACTGTTTTCTGACTCCAACCCCAGGCGTTCGCGAACCCTTTTGTACAGTCCAGGATCTGGGACCCATTGACTATGCGCTGGTCAGCCACGAGCATCGGGACCATCTGGACGGACCGACCTTACGCCAACTCAGACAAGAAAATCCTGGACTTACGGTGATTGTGCCCGAGTCCATTCAAAACGAGGTTACGCGCTGGGATATTCCGGAGGCCGCCATGATGGCGGCACGTCCCGGAGAAGCGTTGCAATTCGGGGACGGATTTATCCACCCCATTGCCAGTGCGCATGGAGTGGATGTTGCCGACGGCTATGGAGTGGGAGACCCCCCGGGACGGTTTTTAGGGTACGTGGTGAGTTGGGATGGATTTTCTCTCTATCATAGTGGGGATACCGTCTGGTACCCCGGGTTGGTTCCGAGTTTAGAGTCCCTTGGAGTGGTCGCCGCACTGCTGCCGATTAATGGGAGATCCTTTGTACGGGAATCCGAAAATGTTGTCGGCAACCTCAATCCGGAAGAAGCCGCCTGGTTGGCGTATGCGATGGGGGTATCCTGGTGGGCTCCCATGCATTATGACACGTATCCTAATAATCTCGGAGACATTGGGGCGGCCGCGGTCGAAACCCGACGACGTGGGGTGCCTATGATCATTCCCCAGTATGGCCTACCGATTCCGTTGATTTCTCCAAAATAGTGGATGCTATCATAATCCCAGATAGGCGATCATGGCGAGTACGCCCACCGTGGTCAGGACAAAACTCGCACCCGCCGCGTAACGTCTTGGCGACCAGCCGAGAATTCTCAGTGAGTTCCCTAGTACAAAGGCGCTGGAAAGCACCATGGCCATGGCTGCCACAAAGGGGTAAGCCAGGCCCAAGGCGGCCGCTGGTAGGGCGACCAGATTATAAAGAAGTGCCCACAAAAGATTCTGCCGAATAATCTCTGACACCCGTTTACCGGTAGCGAAGGTTTCTCGAATGCTCCGGAGTCTGGGGCGGGTGAGCGTTAGCCGTCCTGCTTCGAGAGCAATATCTGATCCGGTGCCTATGGCAATGCCCAGATCGGCTTGTACTAGTGCGGGCGCATCATTCACCCCGTCGCCCACAAAAGCCACCGTATGGCCTCCTTGTTGCAAGGTACGGACGAATGAAGCCTTGTCGATCGGCTGTTGCTCGCTTTTAACCCGGTTTATCCCTACGGTTGCGGCCACCATCTGTGCCGTGTGACGATTGTCTCCGGTGACCATCCACACTGCGAGACCCTGGGCTTGAAGCTCCCTGACGGCCAGGATCGCATCAGCACGGATGCGATCCGTAAAGCTTACCAATCCGGTTAGGAGACCGTCGATGCGTACTTGGGCAACCGTATGGCCCGCTTCGAGGACATGCTCAGCGAAAGGCTTCAAAGTCAATGGTAATTCCATGAGATCTCGCAGTGCAGTAATCTCAACGTCAAGGCGATCGATTCGGGCCCGAACCCCAAGTCCCGGCATGGCTACAAAATCCCGCAGGGGTTTTAGGGGGATTTTATGCTCTTCGGCGTATCGGACCATAGCTAGGGCGGCGGGATGCTCGGAGGCCGCCTCTACGGAAGCCACGAGCTCAATGAAAGGGGTTTCATTGGGAAAGATTTCCGCCACGGCCATGTGACCTTCGGTCAAGGTTCCGGTCTTGTCTAACAAAACGGCATCAATCTCGCCAGCGCGTTCCAGCGCATCATGGCTACGCAGCAACATCCCATTCTGGGCTAGTCGCTGGGCGCCGGCCAGAACTGCCAAGGGAGTGGCTACACTCAGTGCACACGGGCAGGCGATCACTAAGACCGCGATGGTCGAGAGCAAGCTGGTCGCCACCGATGCCTGCCCTATGGTGAGCCACATGACGAAGGTCAGGATCGCGACGCCGAACACCGACGGCACGAAAATGCGGAGGACGCGGTCGGCGAGCTGTTGCCATTTGTCTTGAATACCTTGGGCGTTGCGGACAAATTTTGTGGTTTGCGCCAGAATACTGTCATCGGCGACGCGTAAGGTTTGAACCATGAGGCGTCCTTGGTGGTTGATACTTCCGGCATAGACCGTGTCTCCCGGGCCTTTATCGATGGGCATGGCTTCTCCGGTGAGAAACGATTGGTCTAGGGTCGAGTTCCCTTGGAGAATGGTGCCATCGACCGCGACCCGGTCCCCGGGCCTAATCACGATCACCTGGGTGACGCGGATCTGCTCGGTAGGGACACTTTTTTCTTGACCATCGACAAGGGCCGTTGCCGATTTGACGGTAAGACGACTCAGCATGCGCGTCAGCTCGGTAGCGCGCCGACGGGTGCCGACTTCGAGATTGCGACTCAGTAACAACAAGGTCACTAACATGGTGGAGGTATCGAAATACAGATAGGTACCCCCGCGTAGGACAGTGTACATGCTATAGAAGTACGCCGAGAGGCTTCCTAACGCAATGAGCAGATCCATGGTGGCAATGCCATGACGGATGGCGGACCAGGCGCCGCGTAAAAACGGCCATCCACCCCAAAACACTACGGGAGTCGCCAGCAACCACAGTCCGTATGCCAATAGGTGGCTTAGGACCGTGGGGAGTTGCGGGAGGTACCCTGACCAGACGGGAACACTAAACATCATGACGAACATCGCCATCACGGCACTGACCCCAAACCGTTTCAGGAGGCGCTGATCGCGGTCGAAATCTCTGCCGTCTCCCTCCTGGTGGCCTTCTTCGGCGCCGTATCCGAGCTTGGCAATCGCCTCAATGAGTCTTTTTGGTGAGGTCATTTCCTGATCAAACGTAATCTTAGCGGTACTCGTGGCAAAATCTATTTGTGCGGCATAGACACCCCCTGTACGGCTTAATACGTGTTCGACCAAGATCGAACACGAAGCACACCACATGCCGTCCATCTCGAGCATCATGGTGCGGGGACTACTCCCTTGACTAATCTGATTGTGGCCTGTCGTCAGACCCTCGCGCAAATTTTCCCACTTTAACCCAGGGCGGCTTTTTAGCTCCCGAATTTTCTCATCGCCCAAGATTCTCCATAATTCACGACATCCAAGACAACAGAAGATGTGATTATCCCCAGGAATTTGTTGTGTCAACGGTTCTTCACAGAGATAACAGGTTGTCGCTAATAGATCCATGGGCTCACGTTGGGGATCCACCCATTGATGGCCATGCCACGCAACATAAACAGCACCCCACTTAAGGCAATGAGAACCGCGGCGAAATAGGAAAAGCTTCGGTTACGAAAACGCTTACTGCCATACCAACCTAGGGCCGCTACACTTAATAAGGCGGGAATGGTGCCGATCCCAAACATGAAAAGAATAAGGGCTCCAGAGAGTGCCGCACCGGTCGCTGCCGCTGAGACCAACATGGCAAAGATGAGGCCACAGGGATGGAACCCGAGCAAGATGCCGGCCCCAAAAGCGGCTTGGGGAGTTTTCTTACTCATGGTTCGGCGTAACGCCGAACGAATCGGTGGCACGCTCATGAGGGACCATCGTTCCATGAAACCGGCTCCGTGACCGGTGCGAACTTGGTCAATCGCCCAAAAAATCATGAGCACTCCCCCCACTAACCCAGCCACAGCGTCGACCCCGGTCGCG